>JANPBJ010000028.1:0-17553 GCA_031430375.1 Acidimicrobiia bacterium | reverse complement strand
TTGATACTTGCGGCCGTCGATCTCGCACCACTGCACACAGCGCGGCCCGAGGCGAGGGTCGAGGTGGCGGGTGAACGCGTCGAGCGCCTCGTAGTAGTGGTTGTCGGCATCGAACACGGGGCCGTCGTACATCGTCATGAGTCCAGTGTAGAACGTGTTCTAGTCGCTCGCCCTCGGTCCCCAGACCTGCGGGTGCTCGGACGGATCAAGGGTGTCACCGTCATGCCACGCCTCCTGATGAGGCTTGCGGGGGGCGCCGGGCCGCACGAAGGTTCGGACGTCATCACCGCAGTACCGCACTGAGATTGCCCGTCGGCGCATCGTTGCCGAGGCATTTGAACCGGCAGCGTGCACTGTGCGCGCGTGGTGAATCACCACATCGCCAGGTCTGGTATCGAAGGTGACGACCTCACACTCGCCGGCGGCCGCGAGCATGTCGATATCCGGAATGTCCGTCCCCACGGTTCCGGGAATGGTCATGGTGCTCACAAACAGGTTGGGCTTGAACGCCGCAGACCAACGATGGGATCCGCAGACGTAACGAACGGCACCGGTGGCCGCGGTGACAACGTCGAGGGGACACCAGGTGGTCGCGAGTTGGGCGCCGTCCACGTGGAAATAGCCCAGGTCCTGATGCCATGCCGTGCGTTCAGCGGTCCCCGGTTCCTTCACGAGCACGCTGTCTTCGTACAGCCAGAGTGAACGGCTCTCGAGGATCGCGGCCACCGCGCCGGGGAGGGCGGACTCGCACGCGAACTTCGCGAACTCGGGCTGCGTACGCCAATGATCCACGCCGCTGACGAACCGACCGCGGGTGTCACCGTCGGTCAGCACGTCGACGCCGCCACCGGAAAGTTGACGTCCCATCTCCGAGAGGTCCGCGACGGCGGGCGAGCGCAGCGCGTCTTCGAGGGGCTCTTCCATTTCGGCCATGACCGCGGGGTCGAGGATCTCGCGCAGACACACCACGCCGTCGTGCTGGAACCGGACAATGTCCTCTGGGCGGACCGCGCCGGACATGGGGGAAGTCGTCATGCGGAGATACTGAAGCCGCCGTCGACGACAAGAGTCTGGCCCGTGATGAATCGTGCGGCAGGGCTGGCAAGGAATGCGACGACGGGCGCGATGTCTTCAGGTTGGCCCACTCGGCCAAGCGGCGTGCGCGCCACCATCGGATCTGTGAGCGACGGGATGTCCATCATCAGCTCGGTCATTCCGGTTTCGATCAGGCCGGGCGCCACGGCGTTCACGCGGATTCCTTTGGCCGCCCATTTGTGGGCGAGCGTGCGGGTGAGCCCGAGGATGCCGGTCTTCGCGGCGCCGTAGCCGGGCGTGATTTCGATCCCGAAGTACGACGCCATCGAGGCGAGGTTCACGATGCTGGCACCGCCGTCGAGTTGACTTTCGACAAGCAGCGGCCGGCACGCAGTGGCGAGCCGGAAAGCACCGGTGAGGTTGATCGCGATCGCAGTCTCGAAGACGTCAGGTTCGTATTCGCTCCGCCCGCCGGGGAGCACTTGGCCCGCGTTGTTCACCAGCACGTCCAGCTGGGTCAAGGACGCAGCGACCGCTTCGATCTCTGCCGCGTCGGTCAGTCGAAGTTGACGGTACGAGAACTCGGAGAGATCCACCTCGTAGTCGCTCGGCACGGCACGGGTGCCGGTCACGGTTACCTGGGCGTCGGCGCGGGCGAACTGTTCGGCGATCGCGTGGCCGATGCCGCTCGTCCCACCGGTGATGAGGACGTGCGCGCCGGAGAAGTCGAAGGTGACGCCACCGTTCATGTCCATACGGGCTCCCAACGCTTCGACTCGGAGGAGCGATACATCGCGAGCGCGCACCGCAGCTCGCCGATCGCCACCTCGGGCCCTGCGGCCAATGAGCTTCCTGTGAGTACGGCGGCGGCAAAGTCTTGGAGCTCGCCTTCGTAGGACTGGAGGTAGTTGCCTTGACCGACCACTTCACCGCGTGGCTCCGTTCCGTCATAGAGCTTCACGCGGCCGATGCCTTCGATGACGATCTCGCCGCCGGTCCCCGTAATCCGAAAGAGCGGCTCCGGCCCGAGCGGGCCGGGCGCGAGCATCACATCGAAGACCGAGACCCGGCCGTCGCGATGTCGACAGAGCGCGCGGCACAGCGACTCACCTTCCATGCCCGGAAATGGGTGGCCGAGCGCCGCGACGACTTCGTCGATTTCGCCGAGCCACATGCGCAGCGGCCGGAGCCAATGCGAACCGGTGTCGATGGCTACACCGCCGCCGGCGGCCGCGGCCGAGAATCGCCATGGCTTCTCGCCGCCGAAGAACTCGTCGAGTGGTGGCACGAAGCTGCAGGCCCGGGCCGTGATCACCTCGCCGATCCGGCCGGCGGCGATCAGCTCCTGGGCTATGAGGATCTCGGGCCAGTACTGAGCGTTCTCCGCGACCATGAAGATGGTCCCCGCATCGGCGGCGGCTGCGAGAATCCGATCACACGCGTCGAGCGTCGGAGCCATTGGCTTCTCCAGCATCACATGCAGCCCCGCGGCGAGGGCGGTCGTGGTCACCGACTCGTGAAGGTGGTGCGGGACCATGATGTCGACGGCGGTGAATCCTCCGGCCGCAATGGCATCATCGAGCGAGGTGAACACGTTGGCGCCGGTGCGCTCCGCGATTTTCTCGGCCTGTTCGCGGTTGGGGTCGATCGCGGCGGTGACGCGGATCTCGGGGACTGCGGTCTCGATGGAGTGGAGATGCCACTCCGAGATTGCGCCACACCCGACGAACGCCAGATTCAGAATCTCACTCATGATGTTTTGGCCTCCGACGGAACCGCGAAGCGGTCACAGTACGCGGCGAAGCGCTCCCGGATTGCCCGTGTGCTCAGCCCGAGTTCCTCGGGGGTATAGCGATGCGCGCCGTGTTTGCCTTGAGGATGGTTGGCAAGGTGCGCGTGCATCGGGGCGGCCCTCGTAACGGAGAGCTCGTCGCCGAACGCCGCGTAGATGTTGGCGACGGTGGCGACCGGATCTGTGACCAACTCCGAATACTGCACGTCGAAGAATCCGTCGTCACCGGACCGGTCGCGATGTTCAATCAGGCGGTCGGTCATCGTGGCCAAGGTATCGAACCACTGTTGCGGAAAGTGACCGCGCACATCGGAGTGCGAGAGTGATTCCGGATGAGAGTTCGCGGAAAGGCTCGCGCTGGAGGGAACGGTGCGGAGCGGGTCGCGGTGGAGCACCACGATGCGGGCGTCGGGGTAGACCGCCCGTAATGCGTCGAGTGCGAGGAGATGGCCCGGGGCCTTGAGGGTCCAGCGCCCAGGGGTCGCGGACTGGAGGATCCGAAGCGCGAGCCGGTGATATTCGTACGCGGGACCCATGTCGCAGTGATGCAACCATTCGACGTAGGCCGGGACCCGAAACAGCCCGTACCAGTCTTGGGCGCGGAATGCCTGGGTGAGCAGTGCCACGCATTCTGTCGGTCCGTCCCCTGGTTCCCAATGCACGGCTTTGAGGGCGGGGACCATCGAATAGATCGACTCTTGCTTCTCGACCTCAGTGGCGATGCGGGCATCGGTGGTGAATGTTGGTGTCGTGGGCGGAGGAATGGAGTTGAGTCCCTCCCACTTCATGAGCGGCCGGTTCTCGGGGTCGGCGGCAAGTAACTCGCAGAGCAGCGTCGAACCGGTGCGCAACATGCCCACGACGATGAGTGGCGCGACCACGGGCGCGTCGTGGGCCTCGGGGTGCCGTCGCCACCAATCGATGACGCGCAGACGATTCTCGAGCCGCTCGGCGATCCACGTCCGCAGAATGGATCGGCCGATGTCGTTCAGGTCGGCTTCGGTCCTTACGGCAACGAGCAACACGCCGATGGCATCGCGCCATGCGTACTCGTCGCCGAAATCGGTGAGCCCGGTCGCCGTGATCGCGGAGTCGACGACCTCGTCGACTCCGACGGTATCGGTCATGCTCTTCGCCGTTGCTGCGCGCCCGTGATTTGATGGCGCAGCCATCCGGCGAGCCAGAAGTTTTCCGCGTCGGGCCGGGTCAGGAGCCTCTCGTGCGCGGCAATGAACGCGTCGAGTGCCGGGCCGTCATCGGGGTCGCCGGCCAATACGAGTTCGAGGAGCTGAATCGCTTCGACCGCTTCGCCACGTTCGAGACGGGCCCGTGCCGCTCCCACTATTGCCAACGGTCCGCCGGCGAGGGCCACCACGTCCGGCCCGATCGCATTCGGCGACACCGCGTACAGCTCGGCTGTGGACCCGGCGTGGAACCACCCGGCGTAGCCCTCCCAGATCGCACGAATGGACCACGACACCTTGCCGTAGCCCTCGCCGACCGAAATCGCGTCAGGCGGTACGACCTCGCGCATGATGGTGGCCAGGTCTTGGCCCTCGTTCATCCGGCGGACCGTCTCGTCGTGCACCCACTGCACGCACGCGGCGAGGCGATCGAGTTCCGAACGGATCGTCGCGGCCCCGACGATGGGATCGAAATGGCCGGTGCCGAGCACTTCAGGTTCGAGGGCCTTCACCGTTTCGACGGCGTCGAGGAACGGAAGCGCGAAGCGGAGCCGATCGGCGCGCAGCGTGACGAGATTCGGGAAGTGACCGAACAGAGCTGAGAACACATTGCCAACGAGCGCAACCCGGGTCTGCGGCAACCAGACCACCATCGAATCCACCGTCTCGCCGCCCGGGGTCGAGATGCACTCGACGCGCGTCGAGCCGAGGTCGATCTCGAAATGATCCTCGAAGAGGACGTCGGCGGTGGGAGTGGACTGGGCGGGGACCAACGAGTCGGGGGGCTGGGCCTTGATGAACGCGTCGGCTTTGGCGATGGCATCTGACCAATACGGCTGGGACCGCTTGACCCGGAACCGATGGATGCGCGCGTCGTCGGCCTGGCAGAACGGATTGTTCGCCTGCGCAACAAGGTGCGTGTCCGCCTCGCGAAACGTATCTACGCCGCCTACATGGTCGACGTGACCTTGGGTGACCAGGATGTAGCGCACCGGACCCTGATCGACGGCGTCGTAGAGGCGGCGGTGATGTCCGGACTCGAAGCCCATCCCCGTATTCACCACGATGCGCCCGGCGTCGGTCACGATCAGATAGGAGTTCGAGAGCCCGGCCGACAGCCAGATGCCGTCGGCCACCGGCTGCGCCGCGGCAGAAGACGCAGGGCGGATCTCGGACGCGGGCGGGCGGTTGCGAATCAGCTCTGACGGCATGGCGGGGCACCCTACGGGCGAGGGTCCTCCGGCGTCATCTAAGGACCCGCGGCCGCGAGGTCGGCTCGGAGCTGGTGCTTCAACACTTTGCCCGAAGCGTTGCGGGGGAGAGCGCCGGTGAACTCGATCCGCCGAGGGGTCTTGAACCCGGCGAGTTGGCCCCGGCAGTGTGCGATCAGTGTCTCGGCATCGACGGCCTCGCGGGTCACTACCACCGCGCACACCTGCTCGCCCCACCGATCGTGCGGGATGCCGATCACGGCCACGTCCTGTACCGACGGGTGGCGGAACAGCACGGCTTCCACTTCGCGGCTGGCCACGTTCTCACCACCACTGACGATCACGTCCTTCTTGCGATCGACGATCGAGATGAGCCCGTCGTCGTCGATGCGCGCAACGTCACCGGTGTGGAGCCAGCCGCCGGCGAGTGCATCCGTCGTCGCAATCGGGTCGTTCCAATAGCCGCGCATCACTTGTGGTGCCCGGATGAGCAGCTCGTCGTCCGCCGCGAGCCGGACCTCGACTCCGGGCGATGGTCGGCCTGCTGCGCCGAGTAAACGCTGGTCGCCTGCCGCGGCGGCGCGATGCTCTTCGGGACCGAGAAACGCCGCGTTGCCTCCGAGTTCGGTCATGCCAAACCCTTGCGAGCAGTCCCAATTCCAACGGTCGATCACCCGTTGGAGTACCGGCGCCGGAATGGGTGACGCTCCGTATCCGAGTGCCCGCACGGTGGCCAGGTGGGCGTCGTCGATGTCCGGGTGGTCCAACAGCATCGCGATCATCGTGGGGGCGAGCGACAGCATCGTCACGCGGTGCTCGGGCACCATGGCGGCCAGGCCGATGGGATCGAAGCTTCGTTGCAGCACGATCGGCCGAGCGCGACGGTGCGCGACGAACACGTTGTAGCCCGCCACGTGACACAGCGGGAACGGGGTGAAGAGGACGTCCTCCTCGCCGACGGGTCGCGCGCGGAGCGTGGCTTCCACCGCGGCGAGCAGGTTCGCGTCGGACAACATCGCGAGCTTGGGGGTCCCGGTGGTCCCGCTCGTACCGATCAGCCAGGCAACGTCGTCCTCATGTCTCGTCTTCCGGACCCCTCTCTCCTCACCGTTTGTCGGTTCGGTGGCGGTAGGCGCCCCGAACCCGACAAGCGCGGGAGTGGGAGGGTCGCTCAGGGCCACGATGGGGACCGTTGATTCGCAGCGGTCGAGCAGCGCCGGGTCGCCGAACAGGACCCGAGCGTTGGCCGCCGCGATGGTGGCGCGCCACTCCTCGGGATGGAGCCGATGGTTGAGCGGAACAAGGATGCGATCTGCCAGCGGAGCCGCGTAGTAGAGCTCCACGTACGCAACGCAGTTTTCGGCGAGCACGGCCACGCGATCGCCGGGTTTGGTGATCGCCGCAATCTGAGCGGCCCGCGCCTCGACCCGGTGGAGGAGCTCCGCGAACGTCACGGCCTCATCCGCAGTGACGACTGCCGCGACGTGGGGTGCGCGTTCCGCCGCGTCGGTGAGCAGATCAATGAGCACGGTGCGTCCTCGCGAACGATTGATCAGGCCGCGCGTGCAATCAGGGCCTCGATATCGGCGAGGTGATGTTCGGTCTCGTGGAGTGCTTGAGCGGTGACCCACAGGAGGGTGCGGGTGGCTTCCACCGGCCACGGGTAGAAGATCGGGCGGTCGAGCTGTTCGGTGGACAACGCCGCGATTGTTCGCAGTAGGAGATCGGTCGCCACGGTGATCTCCACCGCGAGCGTGGACGCGTCATCGCGAGCGTAGAGGCCGAGATCGATTCGTAGATCCGGGAAGAGGCGATGGGGAACGGGATTGTCATCGGCCAGTCCGAGCACGATTCGGTCGCGCAGGTTGAACATCACGTCGCGTACGTGGCCCCCGTATTCAAGTGCCGACCATGTGGTTGGTTCGCGACGGACCGTCAGCCTGGCGCTTGGTTCGGCGAACGCGGTGCGGTAACTAGCCGCCGCGCTCTGCAATCGTTCAGGTACCTCGGCCGCGCTGATGGCATCCCAGGCAAAACCACATCCCTCGCATCGCTCCACGTATCGCAGCCTCTCTTCGAGCGTCCTTTTCCGTCGAACGTACCCGAGCCGGAGCGAGGAGCGAGCCGCGAGGTAGGCGTCCTAAGGAGACCGCGACTGGAGACCGGGCGAGGGGGAGGGTGAAGCCGGACGAGCAATGAGGACGGCGAGCCGCGAGGTAGG
Organism: Acidimicrobiia bacterium; assembly: GCA_031430375.1. GTDB lineage: Bacteria > Actinomycetota > Acidimicrobiia > IMCC26256 > JAENVU01 > JAENVU01. The sequence goes on along the minus strand of JANPBJ010000028.1, from coordinate 10,110 downwards.
CGTCCTCAGTAGACCGCGACTGGAGACCGGGCGAGGGGGAGGGTGAAGCCGGACGAGCAATTGGGGCGAGCAATTGTGACGTCCGAAACCCGCTAGCAACGGTCCGCAGAACCTGCGATGGTGGTCGAGTGACACCGGACTTCGAACAGTGCTACCGAGCCGTCGAGAGCAAAGACGCCCGTTTCGACGGGTGGTTCTTCATCGCAGTTCGGACTACCAAGATCTACTGCCGGCCGAGCTGTCCGGCTCGCACGCCGCTTCGCAAGAACGTGGAGTTTCTTCCTACGGCGGCGGCGGCCCAACGGGCGGGGTATCGCGGGTGCAAGCGGTGTCGGCCCGACACGTCGCCCGGCTCTCCGGAATGGGATCCCCGCGGCGACGTCGTGGCGCGGGCGATGCGCCTGATTGCCGATGGCGTGATCGATCGTGATGGTGTCGGAGGACTCGCGCGACGCCTGGCCTATAGCGGGCGCCAGATCAATCGACTCCTCATGGCCGAGGTGGGCGCGGGTCCGTTGGGGTTGGCTCGTGCGCAACGGGCGCAGTCAGCGCGCGTCCTCATCGAGACGACGGACCTCAACTTCGCCGAGGTTGCGTTCGCCTCGGGGTTCTCCAGCATTCGCCAGTTCAACGACACGATTCGCGAAGTCTTCGCGGTCACGCCCACGGCGCTGCGCCACCGTCGCAACGTTGTCGCCGAGCCGGGCACCGTTACCGTGCGGCTCGCGGCGCGCCCACCCTTTGACGGAGCGGGAGTGCTCGCGTTCTTGGGGCTCCGCGCTGTCTCCGGAGTGGAAGAAGTGGTCGACGGCTGCTATCGCCGATCGCTGGACCTTCCCCATGGCACGGGCGTCATCACGGTCACGCCCGCCGACGATCATGTGGTCGGAGCATTCCGACTCGATGATCTGCGGGATCTCAACGCGGCTGTTGCCCGCACCCGACGACTCTTCGACCTTGACGCCGACCCGATGAGTGTGGACGCGGCGCTCCGAAGTGATTCGGTGCTGAGACCGTTGGTGCATGCTCGCCCTGGTCTGCGGGTACCGGGCCATCCCGACGGCACGGAGCTGGTCGCCCGTGCGGTCATCGGCCAGCAAGTATCAGTGGCGGGCGCCCGCACGATCGCGGCGCGGCTCGCGCGGCGGTTCGGGAAACCGCTCGATGCGCCCGCGGGTCCGATCACCCACCTCTTTCCCGACGCCGCCACGATCGCGGCGGTTCGCGTGACCGAACTCCCGATGCCCCGTGCCCGCGGCGAGGCATTGCGTACGGTTGCTGCGGCCGTCGCCGATGGCGATCTCACAATCGACGCGGGCGCGGATCGCGACGAGCTGCGCGCCCAACTCGTGGCGTTGCCCGGCATCGGCCCATGGACCGCCGAGTACGTGTTGATGCGAGCGGTGGGGGATCCCGATGCGTTCATGCCGACGGACCTCGGAGTCCGTCACGCGTTCATGGCACACGGCCTCGACGCGAACCCGCGCGCAGTGATCGCGCGGGCCGAGGCGTGGCGGCCGTGGCGCGCATACGCGAACGCTCACTTGTGGGCATCGACGACCAAGGAGACCTGATGGCGAAGTACTCCACCTACGAAGGACCCGAGGGACCGTTGTTGCTCGCGGTCGATGACGACGGTCGCGTGCTGCGGCTGCACTTCATCGACGGTCCGCCGCCGCTCGAAGATGGATGGGAACGCGACGATGCCGCGCTTGCAGCCATGGCCCGCCAACTGGATGAGTACTTCGCGGGGACGCGCGTGGACTTCGATCTCGAACTCGCGCCGCGCGGTACCTCGTTCCAACTCGAGGTGTGGAGTCAGCTGTGCCGGATACCGTACGGCGAGACCATCTCCTACGGTGAGCTGGCGAAACGGGTGGACCGTCCCGGCGCGGCGCGCGCCGTCGGATCAGCGAACGGACAGAACCCCATCGCGATCATCGTCCCGTGCCATCGCGTGATCGGCGCCGACGGTTCCCTCACCGGTTTCGGCGGCGGCCTGCCCTGGAAGCGCTGGCTCCTCGACCGCGAACAGCCCCAAGGAACGCTGATCGACGGTTGACCGCTTCTGCTGACCGGTCCCCTGTCGATGCGACCGCTGTGGCCGATCCTCTCGTTCATCGTGCGGATTCCCTCTGGACGAACGGAATACGCACAATGGACGGCCCGTTTGAACGGTCGCGTTTGTGGCCGACGGTCGTGCCCACAAGACTGCCGGCTGTGCAAACGCTGGCGGCCGCGCCCGAAGCCGATGTCCCGGCGCTGTCGACGAAACCGCGTGACATCAGCATCTCGTATCAATCGTGGTTGAGGACGCGCACCGCGTCATCGTCGATGACGGCCCGCACGACGTGATTCGGTACGACACGCCGGGAGTGCTCACGGAGATTGACCGGGAGTTGATTCCGTCCCTTGCCACGCTCCCATCGACCGCGGTCGAGGTGTGTCGAGTCGCTCAGTCGCTGCTGGTCTCGCCCGATCTCGCCGGTGGGTTCGGTATCCCCGAGGAACGCCACGCCGAGAAGTCGATCCGCGGAGCGTGCGAAATCATCAGAACGCTGATGGCGTTGGATTCGACGTTGCTGCATGAGCCCCGTCCCCTGCAGCACCGTGTTGTCGGTACGTGTCGCCACTTCGCGGTGTTGAGCGTCGCGTTCCTTCGCCACCGCGACATCGCTGCACGCGCTCGCTGTGGATTTGCGTCTTACTTTGTTCCGGGCAAGTTCGTGGATCACTGGATCGTCGAGTGTTGGGATGCTGCGGGCGAGCGATGGGTTCGCATCGACGCGGAGATGCTTGGCTTCTCAATCATCGATGCACCAACGGACCTGAGCCCTGGGGAGTTTCTCACCGGTGGCGAAGCATGGGTCTTGTGCCGGGACGCCGGCGTCGATCCGTCACTGTTTGGCGTCCACGGCGCTCCGCATGCCTGGGGAATCGGTGAGATACGGGGCAACGCGATTCGCGATCTCGCCGCCTTGAACAAGGTCGAGATGCTCCCGTGGGACGAATGGGGACGCATGAACGCGTCATACAACGGCGAGACCGGCTCTGACTTCGACCAACTGGTCGACGCCATCGCGAAGGTGTGCGCGTCGGGCGACCCGTCCGCGATCCGCGCGCTCTACGCCACGGAGGAGTTGTCGGTCCCACCGTTCATGATCGTGTGATCCCTCGGCACCTCGACCACAACCATTCGTCAGGACGGAGTAACGATTTCCACTGTGGTCGCTTCCAGGCCACGAGCGAGTGTGGCCAGGCCGCGATCAAAGGTTGCGAGCGAGCCTCGGTGATGACGGCTCAACGCGAGGAGATGTGCGTCGGTGACTTGACGGTGACCAACGAGTCGGTCCCGGGGGAGCAACCCCGAGGTACTTGGTTCAAGGCCGTCGATCCAGAAGTGATGAGTCCCCACCTGGCGGAGGGCGATGAGGAATGCGGCCGACTCCTTTGGCAGCACCGGCTCGCCGACCACCTTGGCGTTGGCCGAGATCCGCATGAAGCCCAACTCGGTGATCGGACAGGTCGCCCATCCGGCGTCGGCGCGGTCATCGAACCAGGTGACCGCAATGTTGTGAAACGTGTGTTCTGGCCACGCCAGCGCGACCAACACGTTCACATCCAGGAGTGCGATCACTCGTCGTCTAACCCATCGCGAACGCTCTCCTGGGTGATGGCAGGGGCGCCGGGCCGCGCCGCGAATGTGGGGACACGGCCGACGTGGCGGGTTGCGACGCGACGCGCTTCGAGGCCAGCGCGCGAGAGTTCTGAGATCACGGCCCCGACCGCAACACCTCGTTGATCGGCCAACTCGCGAGCCACGGCGAGAACATCGTCGTCCAGGGTCACGGTGGTGCGCATGCATCAGATGTTAGTGCATCAAGGTGGATCGGACGGCCACGAGATGCAGCCCGAGCCACTAAGTTCGCTTATTGAACGAACCCCGGACCAGGAGATCGCCGTGACCCAGACTGTGTCTGATCCGCCCGCGAGTGCATCGACCACCGAGTGGCAATCAACCGCCTGCATCCTCTGTTCGATTAACTGCGGAGTCGAGGTGAAGACCGAGGGGCGGCGTATCACCCGCGTGCGTGGCGACAAGGCCCACCCCGGATCGGCCGGGTCCACGTGTGAGAAGGCACTGCGCCTCGACCATTACCAGAACGCTCGCGACCGGTTGACCAGCCCGATGCGTCGCCGCGCCGACGGGAGTTACGAGCCCGTCGACTGGGATACCGCGATCACCGAGGTCGCGGCCGGGCTCGCAAAGGTCAGAGACGAACACGGCGGCGCGGCGATCTTCTATTACGGCGGGGGCGGGCAGGGGAACCATCTTGGCGGCGGCTACGGCCGCTCGTTGCGTGCCGCGGTCGGCAGCGTCTACTCATCGAACGCACTCGCGCAGGAGAAGACCGGCGAGTTCTGGGTCGACGGTCAACTCTTCGGTCGGCCGCGGTGCCACACCACACCCGATATGGAACACGCAGAGGTCGCGGTGTTCCTCGGCAAGAACCCGTGGCAGTCGCACGGCTTCCCGCGCGCCCGAGTGATCCTCAAGGAGATTGCGAAGGATCCGGATCGCGCCCTCATTGTGATCGACCCGCGTCGCACCGAGACCGCGGATCTCGCCGACTTTCACTTGCAGGTGCGTCCCGGTACCGACGCATGGTGCCTTGGAGCGCTCCTCAAGATCATGGTGGATGAAGACCTCGTCGATACCCCGTACCTCACCGAACATGCGAACGGGCTGGACGAGCTCACCGTCGCACTGAAGATCGTCGACGTCAGGCAGTGGTGTTGCATCGCGGGGGTAGAGGAGGACCTCGTGCGCGCGGTGGCGCGCCGCATGAGCGTGGCGCAGAGCGTCTCGATCTTCGAGGACCTCGGAATCCAACAGGCCGTGCACTCCACGCTCAACTCGTACCTCGAGAAGTTGCTCGTCATCGTCACCGGCAACTTCGGCATCAAGGGCGGGATGAACATCCACACTCGGTTCGCCAGTCTGGGTGGCGGGGGCAAGGGAGGTGGCGATCGACGCACTCCGGTGGGCGGCCACCGCATCATCACGGGCCTCGTTCCGGGCGCGGCAATTCCCGAGGAAATCCTCACCGATCATCCTGATCGGTTCCGGGCGATGATCGTGGAGAGCGGTAACCCGGTGCACTCGATGCCCGACAGTCAGCGCATGCGCGACGCGATGGCCGCGCTCGAGTTCTCCCTCGTGATCGACGTGGCGATGACCGAGACCGCGCGCTGCGCGAGCTACGTGTTGCCCGCGGCGAGCCAGTTCGAGAAATGGGAGGCCACGTTCTTCACACTCGAGTTCCCAGAAAATGTGTTCCAGCTTCGGCGTCCGATCTTCGAACCGCTCGCCGGCACGTTGCCGGAGCCGGAGATTCACCGGCGGCTGGTGCGCGCACTCGGCGGTTATACCGACGACGACTTGGTGAGTTTGCATGCGGCGGCAGCCGCAGGTCGAGACGCCTACGCGAGCGCGTTCCTCAACGCGATGGTCGAGCAACCGCATCTCGGGCCGCACATCGCATTGGTGCTCTACGAGACCCTCGGCCCGGTCTTGGGCCAAGGGAACGAAGGCGCGGCCGTGGTCTGGGGCCTCGCGCAAACGTGTTTCCTGGCGTTTCCCGAGTCGGTGGCGCGCGCCGGGTTCGCCGACGGCAACGAGCTGTTCGACGCGATCTTCGCGGGCCCGTCCGCGGTCACCTTCAGTGTCGACGAATATGGAGTCACTTGGGATCGGATGGACACCGCCGACGCCAGGGTCAACCTGGTCATCCGCGAGTTGCTCGATGAGTTCGGCGAGTTACCCGCGGGTGGTCCCGACGCCGACGACCTCTTTCCGTTTGTCCTCTCGGCTGGGGAGCGCCGCTCGTCGACGGCGAACACCATCTTCCGCGATCCCACTTGGATGAAGGCGGATCACGCGGGGGCGCTGCGAATGAGCGTGGCCGATGCGGCACGGCTCGGTGTGACCGATGGCGACGGTGTGGTGATCGAGACGAAGCGCGGGCGAGCCGAGACCGTGGTCGAGGTGACCGACACGTTGCAAGATGGGCATGTCACGCTGCCGAATGGTCGCGGTCTTTCGTATCCCGATGACGACGGCATCGACCGCGTGCACGGCATCGCCCCGAACGAACTGACCGCCGATGACGACCGCGATTGGCTCGCGCTTACACCGCATCACAAGACGGTCCCCGCCCGCGTGGAAGCCCTCGCGTGAGGGGCGAGACGTGAGCGAGGTCTCGACTCCGATGACCCCCGCGAACCCGACCGAGCGGGGCCGCCCGGCCCGGCCCGAAGGGTAAAAGGGGCATGAGGAGGACGCGCTTCGACGAGTGGCCATGTCCCATCGCCCGCACGACCGACCTGATCGGCGATTGGTGGACGCCGCTCGTGATGCGGGAGTTGTTCAGTGGTTGCCGGCGGTTCGATGCAATCCAGGAGTCTCTTCAGATTCCGCGCGCCGTACTGACGGCGCGGCTGGTCCGGCTCGTCGACGAAGAGATGGTGGTGAAGGTGGCGTATGAAGATCGTCCGCCGCGCTACGAGTATCGCCTCACCGAGAAGGGTCGCGAGTTCTGGCCCGTGTTGGCCTCGATGTGGCGCTGGGGGTCCGACTGGCTCTGGCCCGATGAGCAGGTGCCCGTCGTGTTGAAGGATCGCGAGACCGGCCGGGTCGTACGCCCGATCGTGGTCGATGAGGACACCGGCGTCCTCGTCGACGTCCGCAACGTCCGCATCGGCCGCCCGCCGCACTCCTGACCCGAGCCCGCCCCGTCCCGCCCCGCCCGTCCACCCGCGCCCACCCGGACTTTGGCGCACTTTCCATGCCCGGAGCCATGAGTTCTGCGCCAAAGTCCGGCGGTGGGTCACACTGTGCCGTCCCGCCGATACTCAGGAGTCGCATGGCCCACGATCCGATCACCGCGACGACGGTGCAAGACGCACCGCACCTCGAACCCCACTTCAACTTTCCTGAGGCCGAGGAGGCCGCGACGGCCAAGCTTGCCGCCCGCACGCGGCCCCCGAACGTTGCCATGATCGTGTTCGATGACGTGGGCTGGGGCGACTTCGGTTGTTACGGCGGGGGAGTGGCGGTGGGCGCGCCCACCCCGAACATCGACCGGCTCGCACGCGAAGGCAAGCTCCTCACGAGTTGCTATTCCGAACCGAGTTGCACGCCGTCACGGGCGAGCTTGATGACGGGCCGGCTGCCAATGCGCCACGGACTGATGCGGCCGCCGATGTACGGGGAGGCGGGTGGGTTGCAGGGCGAGGTCACGATCGCTGCGCTTCTCGCCGACGCGGGCTACGTGACTCAGGCCGTCGGTAAGTGGCACATGGGCGAGAACAAGGAGTCACAACCGCAGAACGTGGGCTTCGATGATTTTTACGGTTTCCTCTCCGTGTCCGACATGTACACGGAGTGGCGTGACCCCTACTTCTTCCCCGAGATTGTGTACAGCGAGGAACGCACCAAGTGGATCGAGAACCAACCGTTCAGTAAGTGTTTCGTGCATGCCGAAAAGGGCGGTGAGATCGAAGAGGTGGAGGAAGTGACGATCCCGGTCCTGTCACTCCTCGACGACAAGTGGTGCAAGTACTCGCAGCAGTTCATCGAGCGAATGGCCGGTGACGAGCGGCCGTGGTTCTTGTATCACTGCACCCGCGGGACGCACTTCGACAACTACCCGCACCCCGACTTCCTCGGGAAGTCACCGGCGAAGCATCCCTACAAAGACACGATCATCGAGCTCGATGACATCGTCGGTCGGCTGATTCAGACGCTCGAGGACACCGGACAGCTCGATGACACGATGGTGTTCATCACGTCCGACAACGGCCCCGAGATGGAGACCTGGCCGGACAGCGCGTATTCGCCGTTCCGGTCGTCGAAGGGCAGTACGTGGGAAGGCGGTCAACGGGTGCCGGGTGTGGTGTACTGGCGCGGCATGGTCGAACCCGGCCAAGCCACCGATGGAATCTTCTCGTTGCTCGACTGGTTCCCCACGCTGCTCCGATTCGCCGGCGCAACTGGCGCGACCCCCGACGATCGCTACATCGACGGGGTGGATCAAACGTCGTTTCTGCTGGGTGACGAAGCCGCGTCCAACCGCAAGTACCTCTGGTACTGGCTCGGCACCACCTTTTCCGCGGCGCGGTGCGGCGAGTACAAGATGATGATCGCTTCCACTTCCGATGACGACCGCGACATCCAGAACTCGGGCGGCTTCTCCGGCGTCACGCAGAAGTACACCTACTCCCGGCTGTACAACCTGTACTTGGATCCGAAGGAACAGCATTCGTACATGATTCGCAAGATTCCGTACCTCGACGCGTTCAGTGCGGGTATGGGCCAGCATTTCAGGAGCTTCTCGAAGTACCCGGCCAAGGTCGTCATCGGAGGTGTGGGGTGACCGCTCCGGTGTCAGAGAAGCAACTGGTGTTTGGCCGCGCTGCTTTCATCGCGCTCGGCGTTGACCTCGCATGCATTCTGTTGTTCGTCGCGATGGGCAAAGAGAACCATGGCGTGCAGCTCGGCGTCGGTTGGTTCTTCAACGTTTGGTGGCCGCTCGCCCTGGCTTGGCTCATTGGGATGTGGGTGACCAAGCTCTACACGCGTCCGGATCGGTGGCTCCTCCGACTCGTGGGAACGGTCACGATCGCGGTGGTCATCGGCGGTCCCTTGCGCACGCTCACCAATCGTCCGCTGTACAGCGTCTTCACCCTGGTCGCGTTCGGGTTCCTCAGCTTGGCGACGATTGCCTGGCGGTTTCTCCGCATCGCGTTCCGCCAAGCCCGCGCCACGCCCGCGTGACCCAGCGGTACCTCAACGCGCGTCTCCAGGGGTTCGGGACCACGATCTTCGCGGAGATGTCGGCGCTCGCCGTTGCGACGGACTCGATCAACCTCGGTCAAGGATTCCCCGACGCCGACGGTCCGGAGGAGATCGCCGACGCCGCGATCGCGGCGATTCGCGCTGGGCACAATCAGTACCCGCCGGGCATGGGGATTCCGGAGCTGCGGAGCGCGGTCGCTGGGCATCAGGATCATTGGTACGGACTCGCCTACGACGCCGATTCCGAGGTCCTTGTGACAGCGGGGGCTACCGAGGCGATTGCCGCGACGCTGCTCGCCCTCTGCGAGTCGGGCGACCAAGTCGTGATGTTCGAGCCGTACTACGACTCCTACGCGGCGTGTGTGGCGATGGCGGGAGCAACCCGAAAGGTGGTGACGCTCAGAACACCCGACTACGCCTTCGATCCTGGCGAACTTCGCCAGGCCATTGGCCCGCGCACCAAAGCCATCCTGTTCAACTCGCCGCATAATCCCACCGGCAAAGTGTTCGATCGAGCGGAGCTGGAACTGATCGCGAACCTCTGCATCGAGCACGACCTCATCGCGATCACCGACGAGGTCTACGAACACCTCACCTACGACGGTGCCGAACACATTCCGCTTGCGACTCTTCCCGGCATGCGCGATCGCACGGTCACAATCTCGTCGGCCGGCAAGACGTTCTCGTTCACAGGTTGGAAGATCGGTTGGGTGTGCGCGTCGCCGGATCTCGTCGCGGCGGTGCGGACTGCAAAGCAGTTCCTCACGTACGCCAGCGGCACGCCGTTCCAGCACGCGATTGCGGTGGGGCTGGCAAACCTTCCGGACAGCTACTACCGAGATTTCGCGGCCGACCTGAGCGGGCGTCGCGACTTGCTGATCCACGGCCTCCAAGCTGCGGGCTTCGAAACCTTCACGCCGCGCGGCACCTACTTCGTCACCGCTGACCTCCGGCCACTGGGGGCGACCGACGGCCTCGCGTTCTGTCGTGCCCTCCCCGAACGGTGCGGCGTGGTCGCAGTCCCGAACGTGGTGTTCTACGACACCAAGGAAGCGGGCACGAGCCTCGTCCGCTTCACCTTCTGCAAACGCCCGGCGGTACTTGCGGAGGCCGTCGCCCGTCTCGGAACCCTCTGACTCCACCCCCAACCCACCCTTAACCTATGAACTTGCGTAGTTTTCCCACCGCATAGGTTGGAAAACGACGCAAGTTCCAGTGAGCCCTGGGCGATGTCTCACCCTATGAGTTGA
>JANPBJ010000027.1:0-7779 GCA_031430375.1 Acidimicrobiia bacterium | reverse complement strand
CCTACCGATCGGCGCGGTCGGTTCAGCATCGGACCCGCGGTGGTTGGCATCGCCGATCCGTTCGGGCTCACGGCGCGGGTCGTGGCACTCGGCGATGCCGACGAAGTGGTGGTGGCGCCGCGCGTTCACGAGCTGCGCGCCGCGCGCGCCACGCCCGGCGAGCGGCGCGCCAGCGCATCGCGGCGCGCCGCCGTCCCGGTGGCATCGCCCGCGCACGACGAGTTTCTTGCGCTCCGCGAGTATGCAGTCGGCGACGACCTCCGACGGATCCATTGGCGCACGACCGCGCGCACGGGTGACCTCATGGTGCGCGAGGACGAAGCGGCTTGGCAGCCGCACACCATCGTGATCCTCGACAACCGAGTCGGGGCGCATCGCGGGCTCAGCTACGAAGCCGCGATCGAGGCCACCGCATCGATCGGAATCCGCCTCCAACGCTCAGGACGCAACTGCGAGATCGCGACCACCACCGGCCGGATGATCGGGCACGGCCCGACCGGCGGAGTCAGCCGCGAGTCCCGGCTTCTCGATGAACTCGCCGGCCTCGCTCCCGACGTCGACTCATCGCTCGGCCCGATGTTGGCTCGGTTGCGCGGCATCCCGCGGCGCGGCCTGATTGTGGTCGTGACGGGCGCGCCAACCGACATCGCGACGTTCACCAGACTCGCGAGCTCGAGCACTCCCGTGGTGCTGGTGCACTGTGGCGACGGGTCACCACCCGCCGGCGCCAACACCGCGATGGTCGACGGTCGGCCCGGACAGTTCATCGCATCGTGGAACGGCGCCATGACGCCCACCCGGGACACCCGGCGGCGGGGGGTCTCAGCATGACGAGCTTCAGGTGACGCAACTGGTCGCGCCCGCGGAGACGGCGTCCGCTCCGACGAGGGTGCGCCACTCCGCCGTGCAATCGGGTGCGCTGGCGTTGGTTACGGTGGCCACGGCGCTCGCCTTTGGCCGCGTCTTTCGTGATCGTGGATTCGTCCCCATGCTCTTGGCCGCGGCGATCATCCCGCACGCAGTCGGTTTCCTCGGGCGCGTGCGCGGTTGGTCCACGCGCCGCGCTACCACGCTCGGCGCGCTGGCCGCTGCGCTCGTCCTCACCTGGGTCGTGGCGGGCGAGACCACGGCCTACGGACTCCCCTTACCTGGCACCGCTCGGCGGATCGGTGAGCTACTCGACCAAGGGTGGCAGGTCTTTCGCACCGGGATCGCACCAGTACCCAGCCGAACCGGGGTGGTGCTCTTGTGTGCACTCGCGGTGGCCGTGTGCGCGCTCGCGGCCGACGCGATCGCGGCGAGGCCGGGCGTCACGCTGGGTGCGATCGCGCCCACCCTGGTCTTGTTCGTGCTGACGGGCACACTCGGGACCCAAGATCTTCGGATTCCGGCCACCGCGGCGTATGTGGCGGCCGCGCTGGTCGACCTCGTGATCGCCAACGCCGCTCGCGTGGAAGCTCGTCGCACCTGGTTTACCGGCCGTCGCCTCGCGTCCGATGCCGCCGTGGTACGCAGCGCCGCGCTCGTCGGTGGCATCGCGATCCTCACCGGGCTTGTGCTGACGCCGTTCATTCCGGGGATCGAGAGTGCAGCGCTGCTTCGCTACCGCGGTAGTTCGAGCCGCGGCGGAGGGTCAGGGCTCTCCGATTACACCACCGTGAGCCCGCTCGTCGACCTGCGAGCCCGGCTCAACGAGCGGGCCAACTACGAGCTGTTTCGAGTCAGCTCACCGAAGGCGCTCTATTGGCGCCTCGTCGCGCTCGACCGATTCGACGGCACTGTTTGGAGCGTGGCGAGCGATGCGCGTGACGCAGCCGCGGTGTTCCGCTCCCGTTCCGAGCGCGGCGCGGTTCTCCAGAAGTTCGCCATCGGCGCGCTCGGCGACCAGTGGGTGCCCGCCGCGTTTACCGCGGTCAACACCACCATGGGCAACGCTCGTCTCATCCCTGACTCCTCCACCCTCATCGCGCCCAACTCGATTTCCGGATCGAACTACGAAGTGCAGTCCCAAGTGGAGACACCACCGACCCCTGCCGCGATCGCGGCAACCACGCGGGAGGTGCCCGACTCCGTGCGCACCTTTCTCACGCTCCCCAGGGACTTTCCGGCGTCCCTACGCGAAGAGGCCGATCGGATAACCGCCGCCGCCACCACTCCCTACACGAAGGCCAAGGCGCTCGAAACGTTCTTCGCCCGCGGCGCGTTCGCGTACGACGTCGACAGCCCGCTCACGAACGACACTGAGGCGATCACCGCGTTCCTCCGGCTCAAGCGCGGGTTCTGCCAACAGTTCGCGGGTGCGTTCGCCGCGCTCGCCCGCGCGAGTGGGCTCCCGTCTCGTGTCGTGGTTGGCTTCACCCCCGGTGAGCGAGACGCGGCTTCCGGCGACTACATCGTGCGCGGCCGCGACGCCCACGCGTGGGTCGAGGTGTGGCTCTCCGGGCTCGGTTGGCGGACCTTCGAACCCACGCCCGAGGGCCCGGACCCGGGCCAGGCAGTCGCGACCACCGACGGCCCGAGTAACCCCGATGCTGAAACCGATCCGGCCGCGCCTCCCACCACGGTCACGACTCGGCCGGCAGCTCCCAGTGACTCCGTGACCGGCGGTCGTCGGATCCCAAACTCAGAAACGCTGGTCTCCACACAGCCCACGGGACCCCACGACCCGTGGAACACGCGACGGATTGCGCTCATCGTGGTTCCGAGTCTCCTCGTAGCCGCCGCGATCGCCATCATCGTCGGTCGGCTCATCGGTCGGATCCGGCTGCGCCGACACCGACGCAGTGCGGCGGAACCCGCGCACCGAATCGCCGGCGCGTGGAGCGAAGCGTTGGATGCGTGCGCCGGGGCAGGGCTCCCTGTTTCGGCCGCGCTCACACCACGCGAACAAGCGCGGTCGCTCGGAGAGCGCGGTGCGCCACGCGATGCGGTAGCCCCACTCCGTGAGCTGGCGGACATCTACGCCGAAATTGAGTTCTCCGCTCACGCTCCATCCATCGCCGCAAGCGACCGGGCATGGACCGCGGCCGACGACGTACGCGCCGCGTTCCTCGAGGGCATCAGCACGAAAGAACGCACTCGGCGCATGGTGCGCGCGACTCGATCGGATTGACGTCCACGTGTTGACGCATGCGCCGCGATCCGGGTCGCGACTCGTTGGGAACTACGCGGGCTCGTCACGGTGCCAGCGATCGCGCCAACGGTTCGTGGCCGATCCCAAGAACCCGCCAACCGATCCCTCACGAAATGACGATGTGAGAGTTTGCATCCCCGCTTTGCCCAACTTGCGAGCGTTGCGCTCGATCACCAACAGACACGCGAGCATCACAAGGAAACCCACGAAACCCAGGACGAGGTTGGTCGTGAAGGTTCCCACCAGCAGCACGAGACCGGCGACGAAGCCGAACACCGCCCACTTGATCGACCGGGCCGCGTGCCGGTACAAGGTGGTCTCGGAGACCTGAGCCGCGAGACCGGGATCGGTCGCGGTGAGGTTCACCTCGATCTCGTGGAGGATCCGCAGCTCTTCATCCGAAAGTGGCATTAGTGAATCTTCGCGCATCCGGGGAGCCCGCTCAACGCGACGCCACTCGGGAGACGGGAGTCAGGGTCCCGCCGGAGCCTGCCGATTGGTACGCGGCCTCCACAACTTCATGGGCCGAGAGCGCACAATCCACATCCGGATACCCCCGAGCCGACCCACCCTCCCTGGTCAGGGCGTCAAGGAAGGCCTTGCTCGGTTCCGCATACTGCGCGACTGACTTCGAATACACCTCGGGCACCGTGAGCCGTTCGATCCATTCTGGCGGCGAGCCGAGGACCTCCTCGTGGCCGCTCGAGGTCTCCAGATGGACCGGCCCGAGGTAGTCGTCCTCGGTCCAGAGCATCGCGTCCTCACAGAACAGCTCGAGGCGACGGGTCGAGGGGCGACTCAGAACCTGGTGCCACACGCTGGCGAGTACCGCACTCACGCCCGAGTCGAAGTCGACGTGCAGGGTGGCCACGTCCTCGATTCCGGGATACCCGAAGGTCTCGGCCGTCCGAGCCCGCACCGTGGTGGCCGGCCCGAGAATCCACTGCATGACATCAACGTCGTGAATCGAATGCTCGATCAGGGTGCCGCCACCAGCGAGCGCCGCGTCGGCGCGCCACGTTGATCCGTACATGCCTTGGATCGGGAAGTATTGATCGTCGCGAAACACCGCGGTCATGGGCCGGCCGTAGCGGCCGGATACCACCGCATCGGCGAACTGGGCGAACACTGGCGCGTACCGGAGCACCAGACCCACCTGGTGCGGACGGCCGCGCAGCTGAGCGGCGAGCGTGCGGCACTCCTCGATCGTCGGCGCGAGCGGCTTCTCACAAAAGATGGCCAGGTCGCGGGCAATCGCTGCTTCAACTGCACGGACATGACCCGCGGTCCACGTGCAGATCCACGCCACATCAACGTCGTCGAGTGCCGCCTCGAGACTGTCGTGCGCAGTCGCGTCATGATGCGCGGCGGTACTCGCGCTGCGTTGCGCGTGGGGATCAAACGTGCTCGTGACCCGAGCATCTACCAGTCCGGCTCGGGTCAGTTGCGCCAGTGCGTACGAGTGCACCGTCCCGATGTGACCGCAGCCGATCAACCCAATCCGTAACACGTCAATCCTTCTGCTCGTCGTCCGGACCCCAGAGGCTGCCACGGCGATCCGTCTGCACACTGCCACCGGAACTGTGCGCCGCTCGACCCACCGCATCTTGGCCGAACCGGGCCCTGACCGCGTCCAAGGTGCGTTCAAGCGCCGCTTGCGCCGGTGCAATGGCCGTGGTCCCCATGTCGGTGAGCAGCAGTTGGCCTTGCACCGCGCCCGGATCATCCAGCTGCATCGCCGTCACTCCAAGAAGGCGGATCCCGACACCGAGGTCGAGTGCCGACAGCAGATCCAATGCAGCGCGACCAATCACGGCTGCGAGATCGGTCGGTTCGCCCAACGTATGGGACCGAGTGATCGTCGCGAAGTCGTGATACCGAACCTTGAGCTGGACCGTACGCGCGACCACCGACTGTTCACGGAGTCGTTGGGCCACGAGATCGGCCATCCTGATGACGTCCTGTTCGAGGACGCGCCGGTCGGTCCGGTCCACCGCAAAGGTCTCCTCGTGTCCGATCGACTTCGCGACCCGACGCGGTTCCACTCCCCGCGGGTCCCGATTCCAGGCGAGGGCATGCAAGTGGCTCCCGGCCGCCGGACCCAGACTGCCCGTGAGGGTCGCTTCCGGCAGGGCCGCGAGATCGCCCACAGTCTTGACGCCGTACCGCTCGAGTCGGCGCCGCGTGGCAGGGCCCACACCCCAAAGGCGACTCACCGGGAGAGGATGCAGAAACGCGAGCTCCGTGCCGAGCTCGACGATCAGCATGCCGTCGGGCTTGGCGAGGTCACTGGCGATCTTGGCCAGCATCTTGGTCGCGGCAACCCCGACCGATGCGCAGAGTCCGAGCTCGGAACCGATTCGGGCGCGCAACGATTCTGCGATCTGAGGACCACTCCCGAGCAGCCGCTTCGCCCCGGTCACGTCGAGAAATGCCTCATCGAGCGAGAGTGGTTCCACCAGCGGGGTCACCGACCGCAGAATCTCCATCACCTGCGAGCTCACCTCCGCGTACCGATCGATCCGCGGTGACACAAAGACCGCGTCCGGACACGCGCGTCGGGCTCGCACCGACGGCATGGCCGAGTGAATCCCGAATGCCCGGGCTTCGTAACTCGCGGCCGCCACAACACCGCGACTCCCCGCCCCGCCCACCACCACGGGCCGGCCGCGCAGCTCAGGATTGTCCCGTTGTTCAACCGACGCGAAAAACGCGTCCATGTCGAGATGCAGGATCGTGGGCGCGTCGGGAATGGGTGGAGACTTCACCCCGTCGCGACCGAGACGACCTCGA
Organism: Acidimicrobiia bacterium; assembly: GCA_031430375.1. GTDB lineage: Bacteria > Actinomycetota > Acidimicrobiia > IMCC26256 > JAENVU01 > JAENVU01. The sequence continues at coordinate 1,853 of JANPBJ010000027.1, read as the reverse complement.
AACTCGAGAGGCTCCGACCGCGAACCTCGTAGCGGAACGTCCGCCGTTCCGCCGCAGTCCATCGTTCGGCGAGCCAGGCGGACAGGGGGTCGCGCACCCACCGGAAGCACTCCGCCAGGTGATCATCCACGTCGACCGGGGCCACAAACGTTGCATCCACCACGATGCCATCGGGGTCCTCGATCTTCAGTTCGCCGTCGAACTCGATGGCCCGATGGACCTCACACCGCATGGTCCAACCCATGTCGAGGGCCACCGCGGTGACCTCGTACAGCGGACCCTCCCACGACGAAACCACGAGGCCGGTCTCTTCTTCGACCTCCCGGGCCAGACCCGCCAGCACCGACGCGTCGGTCGGATCGACCACCCCGCCGGGGGTACTCCAATCGTGGGCACCATTGCGCCGCCGGTTGCACACCAGCAGCAAATGGCCGTCACGTTCGACGACCGCACCCGCGACGGTCATTTGGGTCGACACCATCCGGCCAGTGTGCCACGCCCTCGTTACCATCCGCGGGTGCCCGAGACCTTCGACACCGGGCCCGGACCGAGCCGCCGGGCCTTCTTCCTCGCCTATTCACTCGTGGTGCTCGCCGGACTCGTCGGGGCAGTCATCGGCGCGGGCCTCGGTGACGTTGGTTGTCGGGGCGATTGCTCCTCCACCACCGCGCTCGGCGCGGCCATCGGTGGAGTCGTGACCGCGCTCGGCACCGGCGTGGTCGCGGTCCTCGTCCTGCGCGCCATGGCCGAGTGGCGTCGGCCCGGCTGAGGTCGCCCGCAGGAACCCGACCAGCACCACCGCCACCCCATCCGAGCGGACGAGCCATCAGGGCGTCGGACGCATGAGGCCTTCTTGCATCACGGTCACGACCAGTTGTCCCTCCGCAGTGAAGATCGTTCCCTCCGCAATACCACGGGCACCGGCCGCGGATTGACTGCGTTGGTGATACAGCAACCAACCGTCGGCCCGAAACGGGCGATGAAACCACATCGCGTGATCCAGACTCGCGACTTGAAACTCGCCGTCGGAAAACGCACTGCCGTGAGGCAGCATCGCGGTGTCGAGGATGGTCAGGTCCGACGCGTAGACGACCACACACACGTGAAGAAGCGGATCGTCGGGGAGCGATCCATTCGCACGAATCCAAACGTCCTGGGCCGGCGGACGCGGGCGATGGTCGAGCCACGCCGGCACTTCGATCGGACGCGAATCGATCGGCCGTTCGCGCTGCGACCACTCCGCAAACTCGGGTCCCATCTTTTCGGCATACGGCGCGAACCGTTCTTGCATTGTCGGCAACGAATCCGGATCCGCGACCACCGGCATCGCGTCCTGATGCTCGGGTCCCGGCTCGACGATCTGGAATGACGCCGCGAGATTGAAGATCGCTCGGCCGTGTTGGATCCCCACCACTCGGCGGGTGGTGAAGGACCGTCCGTCGCGGATTCGGTCGACCTCGTAGATGATCGGCACCGTCGGATCACCGGGTCGCAAGAAGTACGAATGTAGGGAGTGAACTCCCCGGTCGGGGTCAACGGTCCGGCCCGCGGCGATCAGTGCCTGACCGGCCACTTGTCCACCAAACACCCGCTGGCGATGTTCCTCGGGACTCCGCCCCCGAAACAAGTTGACCTCCAATGACTCCAGATCCAGAAGCTCAACGAGGTCGGTCAGCGCTTGTTGTTCGGCAGGCTCACTCATTGGGCGCAGGGTAGTGGCGGACTATCCGAAGAAGACGGTGGCGAGGTCATAGAGGGCAGGGTCGACGGTCTTGAGGGTGCCGACCGCCTCCGAGATCGGGACCCGCACAATCTGGCCGCACTGGAGCGCGACCATCACGTCGGCCGCGCCC
>JANPBJ010000026.1:0-17029 GCA_031430375.1 Acidimicrobiia bacterium | reverse complement strand
AAATCATGCGTCTCTTTACTGTTGTGCTCTTCACCGCGCTTGGATTCATGCTGGGCCGTGACGTTGGCGTATCGGATCACTTCACGGCCGCGTCCGGGATGATGGGGTGTCTCTCCGGCTATCTCATCGGTGGCCTCTTGGGCCGCCTGCTCGAACGGGCAGTCGGGGTGGCGGAGCGCAAGTCCGACCGCGTGCCTATTCCGCAGCTTCTCGCCGGAATCCTGGGGGGTGCCGTGGGCGGTATCGCGGGTGTGGCGGTCGCGATACCCGTGGTCTTGTATCTCACTCCGGAACTCGGATTGCCCTCGGCTGGGATCCTGCTGTGGTTGTTCCTGTACGTCGGATATCGGGTTGCATCGCGCCGCACCGAGGAACTCTTCGCACTGGCAGGACTCTCGACGCGACCGCTGGTGCGGGCGCGGGCCTATGACGACGCCGACGGTTTTCTGGTCGACTCCTCGGCGGTGATGGATGCCCAGCTGTTGCCGTTGTCGCGTTCCGGCCTGTTCCGAGACGATCTCCTCGTGCCGCGGTTCGTTCTCGACGAGTTGCAGGGAATGGCCGACGCCGCTGACGAGCGTTCGCGCCGAGCGAAACGTGGACTCGAAACGCTCGAGGTTCTACGCGCCGAGGCCCCGAACCGCGTGTACATCCTTGATGATGAGGTTCCCGAGATCACCGAGGTCGACGCGAAGTTGGTGGCACTCGCACGCCGCCTGCAACTGCGACTCCTGACGAACGATCTGAACCTGGCGAGTATCGCCGAACTCCAAGGTGTGGTGACCGTCGTTCCGCGGCGTCTTGCCGCCGATCTCGCACCCGGACTGGTCGCGGGCGAAACGATCGAGGTGATCCTGAACCGGATCGGACGTCATGAAGGACAGGGCGTTGGCTTCCTCGAGGACGGATCGATGGTGGTCGTGAACGGCGGCGCCGACCTCGTGGATGCGGGTCCGATGTCGTTCGTGGTCTCGTCCATCGTGCCTACGAGTGCAGGCCGGATCGTGTTCGCCCGGTTGCAGGACACCCGGAAATCTGAGCACCCGCCCGCCACGGCGATGTCGTCGGTCACCGCCGTTGGTGATGCGGGTGCGCCATCATGAACCGATGTCAGTCTGGGCCATTGTGGTTGCCGCCGGAAGTGGCGAGCGGTTTGGTGGCTCGAAACAACTGATGGTCGTGGCTGGAGCGAGGGTGGTCGACCGCTCGGTGGCCGCAGCTGCGGCATCGTGTGACGGCGTGGTCGTCGTGGTGCCCGCAAATACCTCCTGGGAGATTCCGGATGCGATTGCGGTGGCAGGTGGCGTGACTCGATCGGAATCGGTTCGAGCCGGTCTCACCGCGGTACCGGCCGATGCGGCCATCATCGTGGTGCATGACGCGGCGCGCCCGCTTGCCGACGTATCGCTGTTCGCGGCCGTTATCGATGCCGTGCGTGATGGCGCCGATGGTGCGGTCCCGGGCATGGCGATTGCTGACACCGTGAAAGAAGTACGCGGTGAGGTGGTGGTCGCGACGGTCCCGCGCGAGATGCTGGTCACCGTGCAAACCCCGCAGGCCTTCCGAGCGTCCATCCTGCGGTCCGCCCACGCGGCCGGAGCGGAGGGGACCGACGACGCGGCTGTGGTCGAAGCCACCGGCGCCCGGGTGGTCGTGGTCGCGGGACGCTCCGAGAACGTGAAGATCACCACCACTGAGGATCTCGCACGCGCTGAGTTGTGGCTGACCGATCAGGAGCGGACTCGGTGATGCGGGTTGGACTCGGATACGACGTCCATCCCTTCGGGACCGACGGCACGCTCGTGATCGGTGGGGTCGTGATTGACGGCACGCCGGCGCTCCTCGGCCACTCTGATGCGGATGTGGTCGCACACGCGGTGGCCGACGCCCTGCTGGGTCCCGCGGGTTTGGGAGACCTCGGGGAACTCTTTCCGGCCTCGGACCCCGCATACACGGGGGCGTCGTCGATCGGGTTGCTCGCCCAGGTTGCGGTCAGGGTCGCGGCGGCGGGCTGGTGGGTCGGCAATGTCGATGTGGTGATCGCGGCCGAGCGGCCCCGGCTCGGTCCGCATCGTTTGGCTATGGGTGCGAACGTTGCCGCGGCATTGGGAGCGGCTTGTCAACCCGGCACCGACGCTATCCACGTATCCGTTGGCCCGAAGCGTGGCGAAGGTCTCGGGTTTGTTGGTAGAGCCGAAGGGATTGCGGCGTGGGCAGTCGCGCTCCTTGAACACGTCTGACGCTGCATCCTGTCGTTTCGTGTCGCGTCGCCATCGCCTGGACGACGGCCACGCGACAAGGAACGATTTGGACCGGGGACGGAAGGGGGCTCGCCGGTAGCCTCGGGCGATGGTGCGTATCTTCGACTCTTTGGCGAAACGCGAGGTCGAGCTGTCGACTCGGGTCGTCGGACACGTGTCGATGTACGTCTGTGGGCCAACGGTCTATGACGTCCCTCACGTGGGCCACGGTCGTACTGCGTTGGTGTACGACGTCATTCGCCGCTATCTCGAGTGGAGTGGCAACACCGTCACGTTCGTAGGCAACGTGACGAATGTGGAAGACAAGATCATCGCTCGTGCCGCCGCGGAGGGCACGAGCGAGCGCGACCTCGCGGATCGGTACGAGGCCACGTACTGGGCGGAACTCGACCGGCTCAATGTGCGGCGGCCCGACGAAGTGCCGCGCGCCACCGAGTTCATCCCACAGATGGTTGATCTCATCCGTGAGCTCATCGATTCCGGCCACGCGTATGTCATCGAGGGCGAAGGCGTGTACTTCTCGGTGGGTTCGTTCGAGAAGTACGGCGATCTGTCGGGACGCCGGGTCGCGGATCTGGTGGAGAACGCCGGGGCGCGGGTGGAGGTCGACGACCGGAAGCGCAGTCCCGTCGACTTCGCAGTGTGGAAGTCCGCGAAGCCGGGTGAACCCGATTGGGAATCGCCCTGGGGACCGGGTCGACCGGGTTGGCACATCGAATGCTCCGCGATGTCGCTGGAGCTGCTCGGTGAGGGCTTCGACCTCCATGGGGGCGGCAACGACCTCGTCTTTCCCCATCACGAGAATGAACGCGCCCAGGCCGAAGCTGCGGGTCACCCGTTCGCGCGGCATTGGATCCACTCCGGGATGGTGATGGTCGGGGATCAGAAGATGGGCAAGTCACTGGGCAACTTCACGACCCTCGGCGCCGCCATCGACCAGTACGGCGCGGCGGCCATCAGGCTCGCGGTGCTCCAGGTCCATTACCGCTCACAGATGGAGCTCACCGCGAACGAACTGGAACCGGCGAGGAAGGCGATGCAACGGGTCGGCGATCTCGTGCGGCGCGCCGAACGCCAAGGTCTCGAACCGGGCGTTTCTGACGCGGCGACCCTGGCTGCGTTTCGCACCGCATTGGACGACGATTTTGGAATGCCAGGAGCGATTGCGGCGGTGTTCGATGCGGTCCGTGCCGCGAACTCCGCCCTGGATGCGGGTGACCTGGCTGCGGCCGAGGGCCTGGTGAGCGCCGTGATCGAGCTGGTCGACGTGCTCGGTTTCCCGAGTGTCATGACGACGCGTGCGGACGATGCCGATGAGATCGATGCACTCGTGCAGGCTCGCAACGACGCTCGTTCGGCCCGCGACTTCGCCGCGGCCGATTCGATCCGCGGCGAACTCGCAACCCGGGGCGTCGTGATCGAAGACACCGCCGCCGGAACCGTGTGGCATCGATGACCCGCGGGAAGCAACAGCCCCCATCCCCGAAGAAGCGAACCGGCCGCGACCCGCGCGGCGGAGGCGAGCCGAGAGCCGGCGGCGCGGCGCGCGGGTCGCGTCAGGCATCCGAGCGAACGAGCAGTCACGGCGGACCGGAGCGCAGCTCCCGCGATACCGCTCAGCGGTCAAGTCATCAGAGCGGCGATGACTTGGGCGGCGATCAGGTCGAGGGGTTCCATTCCGTTCGAGAGTTGTTGCGCGCCGGCAAGCGGTCGGTGCGCGAGGTCTGGGTCGTGGAACGCGCCAACGGTGCGGCGGAGATCGAAGCGCTCGCGTTCGACGCGGGTATTCGAGTGCGGCGCGTGTCTCCGGATCAGCTCGAAGATCGCGCGCGGTCTGAGGCCCCCCAAGGTGTGTTGGCGCGCACGGAAGCGGTCGCGCCGGCACGCGTCGATGACCTCCTCGCGGCGCCCGATGCGTTTCTCGTGGCGGTCGATGGCGTGACCGATCCGGGCAACCTCGGCGCGATTCTTCGCACCGCGGAAACCGCGGGCGTTACCGGATTGGTCATGCCCCGCCATCGCGCCGCGCGGCTCGGCCCCACGGCCCTCAAGGCCGCGGCGGGCGCGGTGGAGTACCTCCCGATCGCGTCGGTGGGTGGCATCCCCACCTTCCTTGACCAGGCCCGGCGCGCGGGTGTCTGGACGGTGGGTCTCGACGCGGGTGGGACCACCACGGTCAATGACTTGGCGGTCGCGGATGGTCCCGTCGTCATCGTGCTGGGTGCCGAAGGTCGTGGCCTGTCTCGCCTGACCGGGGAACGCTGCGATGTGATCGCCTCGATCCCCTTACATGGTCGGCTCGAGAGCCTGAACGTCTCGGCGGCCGCCGCGATTGCTCTGCACGCCGTCGCCGCTCGCCGGCGTCTCAGCGCCAGGTGACCCGGCTTGTAGCCTCTGCGCTTCGCCGGAGTAGCTCAGTTGGTAGAGCAGCGGTTTTGTAAACCGCAGGTCGTCGGTTCGATCCCGGCCTCCGGCTCCAAGTCGTTTTCCCATGGCGGCTCCACCCGTTGGCACACGAGAGCCGATAGGGTCGAGCGGTCAGGGTCGAGCTCCCCGGGCGCGTTGATCGAGTGATCGGTTGCGTCAACGGGGCCGGTATTTCGAGGCACGTGTGATGGACGATTCCGATGAGTTCCCGAGTGAGGGCAGCGGCCGTCGACGGCCACCCCGACCCAAGAGGGCGGCGGGGTTGAGCGCGGCACGCGGCGCCGCGCTGGTCGCACTTGCTGTGATCGTTGGCATCGTCTTACTCAACGCGATCGACGACGGCAGCGACGGTCAAGTGGGCGATGGCGGCAAGGGCTCGTCATCCACAACGACCACCACCGTGGTCCCGGGACCGGGAGGATCGTCGAGCACGTCATCCACCACGAAGACCGCCCCGGTGGCCGCCCCGGCGCAGGTGACGGTGCGAGTGCTCAATGGGGCGGGAGTGGACGGGGTTGCGAGCACGCTCACGAACACCTTGAAGGCAAAGGGCTATCAGACGCTGCTTGCCACGAACGCGCCCCTTCGTAAGGGGACCGTCGTTTTCGCCAAGGCCGGGAAGACGGGCGAATGTACGACGGTCGCCGCTTCAGTCCCCGGCGCCAAGGTGGCGGCGATGCCGACGCCGATCCCGGGCGGGACCGAAGCAGACTGCATCATCGTGCTCGGTAGCTGACGTTCCACCCGTCTGGTCTCACCTGTTCTGATGGCGTCCGCCGCGCTCGACGCGTTGATCGAACATCCCGCGCGCACCGCGCTGCTGATGGACTTCGACGGCACGCTCGCGGCGATCGTTGATCGTCCGGACGCCGCCGCTCCGATGCCGGGAGTGGTCCCGCTGCTCCAGCGTCTGGTCGACCGGTTCGGTGTCGTTGCGGTTGTGAGCGGACGTCCGGTCGCGTTCCTCCGCGAGGCCTTGCCAATCGACGGGCTGGGGTTCGTTGGTCAGTACGGAATGGAGCACTGGAACGGCACCCGGGTGGTGGTCGACCAACGGGCCGCCACGTATCACGCGCTGATCGCCGAGGTCGCCGACCGGGCCGCGGCGAAGTTCCCCGAGGTGTTGGTGGAGCGCAAAGGTGAGGTCGCGGTCACGCTGCATTTTCGTGAGCATTCGGATCTTGAGGATCACGTGCGGCGTTGGGCCGATGGGACCGCGTCCGAGATGGGGCTGGTCCCGTACCCGACGCGGATGGCGGTGGAACTCCGGCCGCCCATTCGGGTCGACAAGGGCGAAGCCGCGGCCGGGCTCGTTGCGGGAATGGAAGCGGCAATGTTCGCCGGAGACGACCACGGCGATATCGCAGCGTTTGATGCCCTCGACGTGCTGCGCCGTGACGGAGCGCTCGCACGGGTGATCCGGGTCGCGGCGAGCTCCGCGGAGGCGCCGTTCGAACTTGTGGACCGGGCGGATCTGGTGGTCGATGGTCCCGCGGGGGTCGTCGAGTTCCTGATGCAGTTGATCGACGCGGTCGAGCAGTCGGGCTAGCGCGCCTGGCTCACGAGCTGATCGAGCCAGAGGTGCGCAGGCCGCGCCAGTGCACTGGCGCGGAGTCCAACGGCTCGGTGGGCGCGCTCGTCGGCGTCCATCGCCAGCGCAGCGTGGAGCGCGTCTGCGGTCTGGCTCACATCGAACGGCTGGATCGGCAGGCAGTCGTCCGCGAGGAGATCGAACGCTCCCGCTTCGCGTGAAAGACACAACGCGGCGTCACGCTGGTTCAACAAGGGACCTTCGAGCGCGACCAAGTTCAGGCCGTCCTTCACCGGGTTCACGAGGATCACATCGGCACGTTGGAGTGCAGCGACCGATCTCGGGAAGTCGTCGCGCGTGTCCACGATGATCGGTTCCCAATCGCCGGTCGTCCATCGTTGATTGACGCGCTCGGCGATGGCCTCGACCTCGGTGCGATAGTCGCGGTACTCCTGGAGCGTGCCGCGCGACGGGTTGAGCATCGCCACGAAGCAGACGCGTTCACGCCATTCGGGATGGCGGTCGAGTAGCTCATCGAACGCGATGAAGCCGCGGCCAATGTTCTTGGAGAGTTCCATGCGATCGGCCCGCACGATGCAACGGCGATCGCCGACGCGGGCGTCGAGCGCGGCCCGCGCCACAGCGGTGGCGCCGAGCTCCGCGGTGGCGGCGAGGTCTGCGGCATCGGGTCCGAACGTTGCGCAGAACGCGTCGGGTGCCGCGCCGCCGAGAACCTCCACCGCGCTGGCGCGATACGCCCGCGCCCACCGTTCGCTATGAAACCCCGCGGCTGTGGTCCCGAGGGACTCGCAGAGTTCGCGAGCCATGTGATCAGGCAAGACCCGTATCGAGTTGGGTCCGCAGAACGGCGTGTGGGTGAAGTGCGACACCGCGAGATCACCACGGAGCTCGCGGAGAAACGTTGGGACGAGGAGGAGCTGGAGATCCTGCACGAGCACAACATCGTTCTGCGGTGCGCGAGCTGCGATCGCCTCGGCGAACGTTCGGTTCACGGTTCGATAGGCATCCCAGGCGTCGTGCAGCCCAGCGTCGAACACCGGCTCGCGTGCGAGATCGAACAGGCCGTGGAAACAGAACCAGAGAATCCGATTCGAGACGACCTCGTAGTGCAGGCGATGGGTCTCGGCGTCGAGCGCGAGTAGCTCCACGTTGATGCCGTCGACGGTTGCGGCGTCAGCCGCGACCGCGGCCCGGTCGTCATCGCTCATCGCGGCGGCGATCCATTGGGCGTCCGGACGACCGGAGAGGAGTGGTGCGAGCGCGCTGACCACGCCGCCTGAGCCGCGCCGGCTCACGAAGGTGCCGTCCGGCTCGCGGCGGAAACTGACGGGGCCGCGATGCGAGACGACGATCATGGTGTTCCTAACTCGCGAGCTGGTTGTACAAGCCGATCCAGTCTTCGAGTTCGCGCGTGGAGAGGTAGTTCCGGCGCACATGTTCGCGTCCGGCGACTCCCATCGCGTCGGCGCGAGCAGGATCGTGCAGTAACTCGAGGGCCCGCGCTGCGCACTCCTCGACCGATGAGACCAGGAACCCGGTCTCGTTCGGCTGGATTTGGGGAACGATGCCGCCGACGTTGCCGCCGATGACGGGTCGTCCCTTCCAGAGTCCCTCGCTGACCGTCAGCCCGAAGCCCTCGCGCAACGACTTCTGAATCACGACGTCGGCGGCACGCTGGAACGCGTTGACCTGGACGTTGCCGACCTGTTGGATATTCGACAGCAGATGAATGTTCCGATCACCGCGGCGGGCCGCGTCGACCTCTTCCCAGACCTGGAAGCCCTCGGGGTCGTCGGTGGCCATCGAGCCGGCGAGGATGAGCTGTACCTCGGGGATCTGTTCGCGGACGATTCGGTATGCCTCGATGACCCCGATCGGGTCTTTCCATGGGTCGTACCGACTCACCTGACACATGATCGGTTGGTCGGGGTCGATGCCGTACTGCTTGCAGATCTCGGCGACAAACGGCACCGGGAGGTCCAGGTTTTTCACCGACAAGGGATCGATGCACGGCGGCGCTTGCACGATGCGGTCCATCGCGAGCGACGCCGGCACGAACTCGGGCATGGTCCACACCGAGGCATCGTGTTGTTCCACGTAAGGACGGAAGAACTCCCATACGTCGGGATTCGCGTTGGTCAGGTCGATATGGCAGCGCCAGATCCATTTGGTGCTCGGCCGGTTCACACTCGATGCACCGGAGAGCGCACGGATCGCCGCCGGTTGGGGATCATGAATGACCACGTAGTCGAACTCACCCTCGATGAGGAGCGCGTTGTCCAACACCTTTTCGAGGTAGGTGTGTTGCATCTCATTGGTCCACTCGATAGGAGCACCCTGCAGTGCGTTATGGACGGCTTTGGTCACCCCGAAGAACTCTTCGCTGCCGTGAATGACCTGCCACTCGGCCTCGATGCCCACATCGCGCAGGAGCGGCACGTGGGTGGAGAGCAGCTCGGCCACACCACCGCCATACGCCGTGGCGTTGACATGGAGCACTCGGGCGCCATGGAGCGGCGCGGCTGCGGCACGGATGCGCTCTATCGCGTCCTCTCCCGCGACGGTGCCGTAGTCGGCGAGGCATTTTTCCAGCAGGGGGACGCGTTCGAGCACGAGATTTCCTCTACGGGGACGGGGAACGGGTCAATCTATCTGTCGTGATCGGCACGGCAGTCGCTTGTCCTGACAAGTTTCGCGGCACCCTCTCTGCCGCCGCGGCCGCGGCCGCCATGGCTCGGGGCCTGCGGTCAGCCGGGATCGAGGACGTCGTCGAGCTTCCGTTGGCCGACGGTGGGGAAGGAACGCTCGATGTGATCCTCGCCGCTCGTGGCGGAGCGCGGCGTTCCACCACGGTGACCGGACCGTTGCGAGACCCGGTGGACGCCGAGTGGGCGATGCTCGGTGATGGGACCGCCGTCATCGAGATGGCGCGCGCGAGTGGGCAGGGACTCGTGACAGTTGAGCGCCGCGATCCGTTGGAGGCCAGCACGCGCGGAACAGGTGAGTTGATCGCGGCCGCGTTGCGTGCGGGTGCGACGCGGGTCGTGGTTGGGGTCGGTGGCAGCGCCACGACCGATGGAGGTCTCGCGGCGTTGCAGGCACTCGATTGGTCGCTTGGTGGAGTTCCGGTCACGGTCGCGTGTGATGTACGCACGATGTTCTTCGACGCGGCGCGGATCTTTGGTCCGCAAAAGGGCGCGTCGGCCGCGCAGGTTGGGTTGCTCACGCGCCGGTTGGAACAGGTGGCGGGTTTGTACCGCGAGCGCCTGGGTGTCGACGTCTCGAAGTGGGAAGGCTCCGGGGCCGCCGGCGGTTTGGCCGGCGGACTGGCGGCAATCGGCGCGACGATCGAGCCCGGATTCGATGCGATCGCTGAGATCGTGGGGCTCGAAGCCGCGCTGCTCGACGCGGATCTCGTGGTCACGGGTGAGGGCAAACTCGACGGTACGAGTTTCGATGGCAAGGTGGTCGGCGGCGTGCTCGACCTCGCGTCCGATCTCGGGGTGGAACATCGCGGCGTGATTGCCGGCCAGGTCAGCGACGATGCGCGCGAGCAGATCGCCGGCGCGGTACACGTTCTGGCGTTGACTGACCGTGTCTGGCAGGCCGGAGAGGCCTTTGGCCGCGCCGCGCTCCTGGTGGAGGAAGCCGCCGTCGAGATCGCGCGGCTAGCCGGTCGCGCGTAGGTCGAGGCCGAACTTCTCGCAGTAGGCGGCGATCGCCGCCATCGGTGGCCGTTCGCGCACTTCCACGTTCACCGCTTCGTACTGATTGTGTTCGGTGAACCGTCGGAGCGTCGGCAGCTGGTGATGGGAAAGGCCGGCACGGCTGAGTGCGGTCGCGAGGATCGCGGTGGCCTGGGGGCCGAGGTCTTCCAACGGGCGGTTGCGGTGCTCGCGCACACCGAGGTCCACCTGCGCGGTTGCTCCCAGGCCAACCCGAGCCACAATGTCGATGAGCAGTCCGATCTCCACGCCCCAACCCTCCACGAACGGAACCTGCTCCAGCAGCGAACGGCGACCTGCGTACTCGCCACCAAGCGGTTGGAGAAATCCGGTGAGTTCAGGGAACAGCAGAGACAGCGTGGGGCGCGCGACGAGTTCGGTGACGCGTCCGCCGCCGGTTGGCTCACCGTGGAGTGGTCGGCGGTAGTAGCCCTTCACAAACGCGGTGTCGGGGTTGGTGAGGAGGGGACCGAGCAGGCCGGTGACGAAGTGGTGACCGAAGTTGCGGATGTCGGCGTCAACCCAACAGACGAGATCGCCGGTCATTGCGTAGAGCGACTTCCACATGGCGTTGCCTTTGCCGCTCCCTGGGCCCGCCTCGGGCAGGAGGTCCTCAACCGCAATGACGCGGGCGCCTTCCCATTGCGCGACCTCCGCGGTGGCGTCAATCGAACCGTCGTCGAGGACCACGACTTCGTCCACGAGCGGGACCGCTTCCATGAGTGTCCGGCGCACGGTCGCCACGATCTGGCCGACGGTTGTTTCCTCGTTCTTTGCCGGAAGACAGACCGAGATGCTGACACCGTGCGCGGCTCTGAGCTTCACCAGTTCGCCAGCATCGAAGTCCTGGCCGCAGAGCGGTTCGGGGACGGGCAGCGGGACCGGAAGGGGGACAGGCACGGGGGATGTCGCCACGGCGCAGAAGCGTAGAGGCCAGAGAACGGGGTGACGGAAGCGGCGTTGGTCGGCAGCGTCGGCCACGGTTGGGCCGCAGCGCGTCTGAATCGTTGGCGCGGCCAGGTATCCGGTGGTCTACAATTCCGCCTTCGTAATGACGCGCTCATCAAGAGCGGCCGAGGGACGGGCCCGACGACGCCGCGGCAACCAGCGAACTGCTGTCACAGACAGTGGGGAGCCAGGTGCCAATGCCCGAACGATGAGAGAGCCAAGAGCTAGGACCCCGGTCATCCGGATCCCGCTTGAGGCGCTCGAACCGATGGACCGCAAGGTCCGAGTCAGAGCGTGAAGAGCATGGAGTGGGCAACCACTCCCAGGATTTGACCAGGAGAATCAATGGCACACGTTTCGGCACTTCGCTGTCGGGAATGCGCGCGTGAGTATGACGTCGCCCCGATTTTCACCTGCGAGTGGTGCTTCGGCCCGCTCGAGGTTGCTTACGACTACGACGCGATACGAGCGTCGGTCTCTCGTGAATCGATCGCGGCGGGACCGCTCAGCATTTGGCGCTACGCCGATCTCCTTCCCGTCGATCGCAATCCCGCGGTGGATCTCGGCGCGGGATTTACACCGCTGGTGCGTGCGGACCGGTTGGCGGCCGAACTCGGACTCGGTGAGCTGTGGATCAAAAACGACACCACGAACCCGACCAACTCGTTCAAGGACCGCGTCACGGCGGTCGCGCTGAGTAAGGCGCTCGAGTTCGGCTTCAAGGTCGCGGCGTGCGCATCCACGGGCAACCTCGCCAACGCGGTTGCCGCGCATGCGGCCCACGCGGGACTGCGGTCGTTCGTCTTCGTTCCCGCGAACCTGGAGCAAGGAAAGATCGTGACGACCGCGGTGTATGGCGGCAACGTCGTGGCGATCGACGGCAACTACGACGATGTGAATCGACTCTGTGCCGAACTGGCGGGAACGTATCCGTGGGCGTTCGTGAACGTGAACATCCGAACGTTCTACGCCGAAGGTTCCAAGACGCTTGCGTTTGAGACTGCTGAACAACTTGGGTGGGAAACGCCTGACCATGTGGTGGTTCCGGTCGCGAGCGGATCGCTCCTCACCAAGATCCGTAAGGGTTTCGACGAGCTGCACACGGTTGGCTTGCTCGATCTCAAGCCCGAAGTGCGCGTCTCCGGTGCGCAGGCGCTGGGCTGTTCACCGGTGGCAACCGCGTGGCTCGGCGAGTCCGACACCATTAAACCGGTGAAGCCCGACACCATCGCCAAGTCACTGGCGATCGGCAACCCGGCTGACGGATATTTCGCGCTTGACGCCGTCCGGCAGTCCGGCGGAGGCTTCGCCGCAGTGACCGATGAGGAGATTGTCGACGCGATCCGCCTGCTGGCTCAGACCGAAGGAATCTTCGCGGAGACTGCGGGCGGCGTGACGATTGCCACACTGAAGCGCCTCGCCGAAGATGGCACCATTCGGAAAGACGAGCGAGTGGTCGCCTACATCACTGGTCATGGATTAAAGACCCTGGACGCAGTGGTCGGCCACGTGGGCCCGACCGCCACTATTTCACCCACCATCGACGCGTTCCACGCGGCGTTCGACCCCGAGGACCTTGAATCATGAGTGAGGCCGCCACTATCGAGTACCGAGTTCCTACGGGCCGAACGTGGCCCGTCCGGCCCGGCCCGCAGGGCCAAGAGGACAAGTCATGAGTGAGGCCGCCACTATCGAGTACCGAGTTCCTACGGGCCAAGAGGACAAGTCATGAGCGTCATTGTTCGTATCCCGACCCAGCTCCGCGAGCTCTGCGGTGGAGCCCCCGAGGTTGCACTCGCACCGGGCACGTTGGCCGAAGTGTTGGCTGAGCTCGATTCGACCCACCCGGGATTTCGTCCGCGTATGTTCGGCGACGACGGTGAGCTGCGTCGGTTCGTCAACGTTTTCGTGGCCGAGGAGGACATCCGCTTTCTCGATGGCCTCGCGACCGTGGTCGTAGATGGCGCGACGGTGAGCATTGTCCCGGCGGTCGCCGGGGGCTGATCCGATCGGCCCCCTTGACACAAAAATGCCGAAGAAGTAAGGTAAGGGCAACCTTACTTCTTCGGATGGTGTTTTGTGTTCTCGAACTTTCTGATCGGTCTCCGCGAGGGCCTGGAGGCGGCGCTGGTCGTCGGCATCCTCGTGGCGTACCTCGTCAAGACGGACCGGCGCGATCGGTTGACGCCGATTTGGATCGGAGTCGCCGCGGCGGTTGCTATCAGCCTTGGCTTCGGCGCCGTCCTGACGTTCACATCGCGGTCGCTCAGCTTCGAGGCCCAGGAAGCCTTCGGCGGCTTTATGTCGATTCTTGCCGTCGGTTTCGTCACCTGGATGGTGTTCTGGATGCAGCGAGCGGCACGGTCGATGCGCTCCGAACTCCATGGTCGGGTTGATGCAGCCCTGGCGATGGGAACAGGCGCGCTGGTGGTCACCGCGTTCATCGCCGTTACTCGCGAAGGATTAGAGACCGCGTTGTTCCTCTGGGCCAACGCGCAAGCCACTGGGTCCTCCGCGCAACCCCTGCTTGGAGCGGTGCTCGGATTAGCGACCGCGGTGGTCCTCGGTTTCTTGATCTACCGGCGGGCGGTGGCCATCGACCTCGCCAAGTTTTTCACCTGGACCGGCGCAGGACTCATCATCGTTGCCGCCGGAGTCCTCGCGTATGGGTTTCACGATCTTCAAGAAGCCGGCATCATTACGTTCGGGACATCCTCCGCGTGGGACATCACATCGTGGTATTCCGTCACGAGCTGGTACGGCTCAGTCCTCAAGGGGATCTTCAACTTCTCGCCCAACCCGAGCGTGCTCGAAGTGTGCGTGTGGTGGGCCTACGCGGTTCCCACCATGACGTTGTTTTTCCGGGGGATTCGCCGCCCGGGGGCTGAGTCGGCCGGCGTGGAATCCCCCTTGCCGAGGCCGCGCGTCGAAACATTCGTCGAGCAGTCTGCGTTCTGACCCAGACCGGATTCCCAGATTCCCAAACCCCTGTTCCTCAAGTGACCGAAAGGCAAAGCTGTGTCTCGTCCCTTCTTCCCTGTTGTCTCCCTAGTCGCGATGTTGGTGTTGATCGGCGCGTGCTCATCCGATGCGAGCACCGAGGACACCATCGCCGTCAACTCCTCCGACACGGAATGCACCGTGGCGAAGACCCAACTCGCTGCGGGGAAGTCGACGTTCCTGGTGAAGAACGACGGAGGCGATGTGACGGAGGTCTACGTCTACGGCGCCGGTGACAAGATCGAGGGTGAGGTGGAGAACATCGGACCCGGGACGTCACGCTCCTTCACGGTGGACCTCGCGAAGGGGACCTACGAGGTTGCTTGCAAACCCGGCCAGAAAGGCGATGGCATCCGTACCAAGGTCACCGTCATCTGATCGGGTGGCCGCGTAGATCGTTATGCCGCGCTGATCCAGATCAGGTGGGCGATTTCGCGGTCCACGGTGTGTTCGCCCGTGCTGGTGCGAACCCGATCACCGGCGGTGGTGGTGGACAAGACCGCGACATCACGGCCGGGGATGAGTCCTGCGTCGACGAGGAATTGCAACGCGCCGTCGTCGAGCTCGAGCTTTTCGCTGATCCGTGCGACCACCCATGAACCGGGTTGAGCGTCTGCCAACGCGACGTGCCCGCTGGTGTCATGTCGCTGACCCGAACCCGGAATGGGGTTGCCGTGCGGGCAGGTGCTCGGATCCCCCAGCAGCAGCACGAGCTTTTCCTCGACGTCGGCGGAGATCGCGTGTTCCCAACGGTCGGCTTCCTTGTGGACCTTCTCCCATTCGAGTCCGATGACATCAACGAGCAGCCGTTCCGCAAGACGGTGTCGACGCACGATGGTGGTTGCGAGGGCTCGACCCTTCGCCGTGAGTCGCAGGCTGCGGTCGTCCATGAGCTCGGTGTAGCCACCGTCCACGAGCCGGTTCACGTGCTCAGAGACGGCCGGCGCAGAAACCCCGAGGCGCTCGACGAGCCGGGCGCGGATCGGCACGACGCCTTCTTCTTCGAGCTGGAGGATGGTCTCGAGGTATTCCTCGGTCGCGTCGTGCATCTCCGCCATGGGCGGCACGATAACCGTCGGGCTTCGCGGTCGCAGAGCCGGTGTGGACGGGCCGCGCTTACGGAGAGGTCTCAGTACCATGCACGGCGATGGACGACGGGGAGTTGGCGGGTCGCTATCTCGCCCGACTCGAACTCGAGGTCGAGCCGCCGTCGGCCGCCGCGCTCGCACGACTCCACCGGGCTCACGTGGAGCGCGTGGCGTGGGAGACGTTGTGGATCCACTGTGGGGAGACGTGGGGCACCGATCCAGCCGTATCCGCCCGTCGGATCGCCACCACGGGACGCGGTGGATATTGCTTTCACCTGAACGGCGCGTTCAGCTGGCTCCTTGCCGCGCTGGGCTATGACGTTCACCGTCACGTGGGCGGGGTGCACGGATCCGAGGGGCCGCACCCCGAGGATCTCACCAACCATCTCGTGCTCACGGTGCACGGGCTTGCGACCGACAGCAATCCTGAGGGCGTTTGGTACGTCGACACTGGGCTCGGTGACGCAATCCACGAGCCGCTTCCGCTCATCGAACGCGACCACGAGTCCGGCCCGTTCGCGTTCCGGTTGGTCGCCACCCGTGATGCCGTCGCCGATTGGCACCTGGAGCACCACCCCTCCGGCTCGTTCAGCGGTATGGCCTGGTGTAACGCAGCTGCGCCCATGACAGATTTCGCAGCGACGCATACCTATCTCTCCACGGACCCCGGGTCCCGCTTCGTGCAGTTCCTTGTGCTGTCGCGCCGTGATGCGGGCGGCGCTGACTTGCTGCGAGGTCTCGGCTACCAGCGCTCTGGCAGTGGTGCCACGAGGACAACGATCGGATCCGAGCGTGAGCTCTTTTCGCTCGTCGCCGACGTCTTTGGCGTGGACGTGGCCGGAATTCCGACGGCAACTCGCCGGGCAGTGTGGAAACGGGCAGACGTCACGCACCAGGCGTTCCTCGCCGCCCGAGCAGCCCCCGACGGCTGACCACGCGGCCGGCTGGGCAACTTGCACTCGCCGCCCGAGAGTGCCAACATGGGTTAGCACTCGTTTGAGTCGAGTGCTAACGGATCCCACCTTGGGGATCCGACCCCGTCCTCGATCCCCCAGGGGGTACACCGCAATGTCGAAGCAAATCGCCTACTCCGAGAACGCTCGTCGGTCACTGGAAGCGGGCATGAACAAGCTCGCTGACGCTGTCCGGGTGACGCTTGGTCCAAAGGGCCGCAACGTTGTCCTCGAGAAGAAGTGGGGCGCGCCCACGATCACCAACGATGGTGTTTCCATCGCCAAGGAGATCGATCTCGAAGACCCGTTTGAGAAGATCGGCGCCGAGCTGGTCAAGGAAGTCGCGAAGAAGACTGACGACGTTGCCGGTGACGGCACGACGACCGCGACGGTTCTGGCCTGGGCGATGGTCCGTGAAGGTCTGCGCAACGTCGCAGCCGGCGCGAACCCGATGGTCCTCAAGAAGGGCATCGAGGCTGCGGTTGTGGCTGCGGTCGACTCGATTCGTTCGGTGTCCAAGAGCGTCAAGACCGACCCGGCGCAGATCGCCAACGTTGCGGCCATCTCGGCGGCTGACGTTGAGATCGGCAAAATGATCGCCGAGTCCCTTGAGAAGGTTGGCACCGACGGTGTCATCACGGTCGAGGAGAGCCAGACCTTCGGCATGGAGCTTGACCTCGTCGAGGGCATGCGCTTCGACAAGGGCTACATCTCCCCGTACTTCGTGACCGACCCGGAGCGTATGGAAAGCGTCCTCGATGACGCCTACGTGCTGCTCGTGAGCTCGAAGATCTCCGCAGTGAAGGACATGCTGCCGGTGCTCGAGAAGGTCATGCAGTCCGGCAAGCCGCTTGCGATCATCGCCGAGGATGTGGAGGGCGAGGCTCTGGCCACGCTCGTCGTGAACAAGATCCGCGGCACGTTCAAGTCGGTGGCCATCAAGGCTCCCGGGTTCGGCGAGCGCCGCAAGGCCATGCTCCAGGACATCGCGATCCTCACGGGCGGACAGGTCATCTCCGAGGAGGTCGGCCTCAAGCTCGAGGGCATCGGCTTGGAGTTGCTCGGTAAGGCCCGC
>JANPBJ010000025.1:0-6562 GCA_031430375.1 Acidimicrobiia bacterium | reverse complement strand
GCCATCGTCGACCATGTTCAGGACTCTGAAGTTGGGCGCGCCGAACCAGAGTGCGCTACTACCGTCAGCCACCAGGGGCCTCCTCGATCTCGGACCGTCAAGAAGTCACGAGATTGTTGGAGGCCCTCCTTCTATTGGTGGACCCTCACCACCCGGCCTGTCCCAGGTTCAACGCGTAGGCCCATCAAAGTCCGCTCCAAGAAAGTCATCGTCGTCACCCTCGACGGCGAGATCATCCACGATGGCGACTTCAACCTCTCCCGCGTCCTGCGCTAAACCCGGCACCAACCGGAACGATGTCCTGACGGCACCCCCACCTCCCACCCACCGGAGCGATTTCCTGACGGGCAAGACCTAGCCTGCGCTTTGCTTGTGGCACGAACAAGGAGGCGACTGATCGTGGTGCAGATGAATCGACGGCGGTTCTTGGCTGGGTCGCTGGGGGTCGCGGGTGCCGCGGTGCTCGCTGGCTGTTCGAATGGCAGCGGCTCGACTGCGCCAGCGGCCTCATCGGCCACCGGCGCCGGCGGGAACGGACCGGCTGGCGTGCTGGCTGGGCCCGGCACACCCGGGTTGATCGATGAGGCCGCATATCAAGCGCGAATCAATGCCTACCTGAAGTCAGCGACCACCAAGCTGGACCCCAGCGACGCAACGTCGATCGGCGCGCACCTGCTCGCGGCCCGGCGGGACAAGGCGTTCGAGTGGGATCCCGCCGCCGTCACGATCGGCTCACTGCAGCCGGTGTGGGATCGCATCGATTCGTGGCAAGACACCCGCGACTTCCGACTGATGTATCTGCACTGGGTTCTCGCGCTCGCCGACGGCAAGTCGCCGATGACAACAATCGATCCCGCGGTCATCGATGCGATCGAGCAGCGCATGGTCGACAACCGCTACCGCTGGGACGACCCGCTCCCCGCCGACCGCATCGACGACCAGTGGTTTTGGTCGGAAAATCATTTGATCATCGGCCTCGTCAACGAGTATCTCGCGGGCATGCGGATGCCGAAACGGACGTTCACGGTCACAGGGCTGACCGGCGCCGAGCATGCGAAGCGTTCGAAGCAGCCGATCCTCGACTGGATCCACGAACGAGCCCGGTTCGGGTTCTTCGAGTGGCACAGCCACGTCTACATGAAACTGAACGTTGCTCCGCTGCTTACCCTCGTCGACATCGCAGACGACCCCGACCTCGTCGTCGCCGCGGGCATGGGTCTCGATCTGTGCGCGCTCGACATGGCGGCCTTCTGCCATGCCGGCACATACACCGCACCAAGGGGTCGTACCTACGCCAAAGACAAGCTGACCGTGCGAGAGTCCACCTTCGACATCTTCAAGTTGCTCTTCGACGACACCGACCTCGACCACTCAGGGATCGCCGACGCCGGCGCCACGTATTTCGCCGCCTCGCAGCGCTACCGTCTGCCGCAGGTGCTCTTCGAGATGGCAAAGGCAAAGAGCCCCGGCGTCGTACGGGAGCGTCACGGCATTTTCGTGGACGGCACCAGCCCAGTCACGTCGAAGCCGAGGGCACCCTTCGGGTACGACTTCGACGATCCCGAGAACCTGTCGTTTTGGTGGTCGCAAGGGATGCTCGGAACCTGGCAAATGACCCGGACCAACCTTGCCGCCGCCCAGAAGTTCCGGTTATTCGAGACGAAGGCGTTGGCGGATGTGGCAGCGCTCGTGGACCTGAACGGAGGCGACCCCGATCGCATCCAAGCGTTCGTGCAGGCGACCCATGCCATCTTGAATTTCGGGCATCTGCGCGAGGCGAACACATACGGCTGGCGCAGCGACAGCGTGTCGCTTGCCACGGTCGTGGACCATCGCTTCGGCGAGATGCGCGACCAGATCCATGCATGGCAGGCCGCGGTCGGCCCCGGTGCAGTTGTGTTCACCACCCATCCACGCAACGACCTGCCCGAGGCCGAGACCTGGCACGATGACGCCAAGCCCGGGTACTGGACGGGCGAGGCTTCGATCCCGCGATCGGTGCAGCACGAACGAACCGGTATCCACATCTACCAGCCCGCGTGGGACGAGACAACGAATGGTCTGCTGTGGAGCTTGTTCGGGTACCAGAACTTCACCCATGCGTACGTGCCACAAGATCGCTTCGACGACGTCGTGCGTGACCGTCACTGGACGTTCGCCCGCAAGGACGACGGCTACATCGCGTTGTGGTCATGGCGCGAGCCAAGCTGGCGCACCTACGACCCAGCGATCAACCCGACGGACGGTCAGACCCAGCCCTTCGACCTGGTCGCCGAAGGCGGCGCAGACAACGTCTGGATCGTGGAGGTCGGCGACAAATCGACAGCCAACTCCTTCGAGACCTTCATGGCGAAGATCACCGAATCGGAGCCGATCGTGAAGCGCGACCCTGCGGGCTTTACCGTGGCCTGGCGCTCACCGGCTGCCGGCGAAATGACGTTTGGATCCACGCAGCCGTTCACCATCGATGGCAAGAAGCAGCCACTCGGTGAGTTCCCCCGCCACGAGTCCCGTTGGGGCACCGTCGAGCGCCTCGCCACCAAGTTTTCTCTGCGCAGTGACGCAGCGACATTGGGCCTCGACTTCGACGCGCGCTCGCGCACCGTCGGCCTCGCCTGACCGGCTAAGGCTCAACAAGGCCGTTCGGGACCCTGTTGCAATGGCGAAGGTCGCAGCGCTTGGCGAGCGCTGGCGTGATGAAGCCTCACTGTTCCCGCACACGGTCGGCGACCGTTGGTACGTCGACGAGACCAACGTTACGGGCCGCGATCGGAGACTCGTCCCCGATTGCTGACCAACGACGCCGCGCACTTGGCTGCGGTATAGCCACCCGGAAGAATTTCGTGGCCGACGCGATGCCGGCCGCGGCGATCACCGCAAGTACCGGTTCAACGGCGTATCGATAGCGCGGCATCCCCCAGAACACGACCGCGAAACACAGCCAGTTCGCGGCCAGCAGACCGACGAGTGAGCGGAGGACTGCCCGGCGGCGAGCGTCGGCCCACAGCACGGCGAGACCGACCGGCAGGAGTCCCAGAGTCAGGATCCAACCAATCGTCGACGCGAGTCGCGCGCCCTCGACCACGCGCTGGGACACGCCGGCCCGATACGGCGTCCCGAGGTTCTTGCGGGTGACGCGCCCGACCTCGATACCCGCATGAGCGACATCGGTGCGATTGGGCGCTCCTCGCGGTCGTCACCCGAACGACGTACGGCGGTTTCCCAGTCGGTCCGAATGAATGCAATTGTGCTGATTTCTTGACGCAGAACGCGACCCACGACTTAACTCAACGCCCCGAACACGGTGACGGCCGGTCGCGGAGATGGCAGCACGTAACAGATTGACGGAGGGCGCGGTGCGCATCATGGCGAAGAGTTCACTAGGCCGGCGGCTGTTGTCGTCGGTGATGGTCACGGCAGTCGGTGTGCTGGCCTTCCCCGCAACCGCGGACGCGCACCTCGAGCGGCCGTCGTACTGGCCGGAACCTTCTCCTGATGCGTCCGTCAGCCCAGCGGCGGGGGGCCGCGTCCCTGTGGCCCAATCGCTCGATTCTGCGGTCAACGGAGCCGGGCCCGGCGAAATCCTGGTGGTCTGCAAGGGCGCCCACGGGTCAGAGTCGCTGGCCGCGCTCAAGGAGTCGGTACGCAGGGCAAAGGCAACGGGCTTCAGGCTGCGTCCGAGCCAGCCGACGGTGCGCCTGTCAGGGCGCGAGGCCAACAATCTTCGCCAGATCAACCGAGCCCTGGCGCGGCGCTGCGCCTACGACTCCGTCCAGCAGGCTGTATTCGACGCCGGGAACAACGACCGTATCCTGATCATGCCGGGCCTCTACGAGGAGCCAGAGTCGCGTAGCAAGCCGACGAATGACCCCACGTGCACGCCCAGCCTGTTGCAGCACGACGCCAGCGGCACTCTCACGCCCAGCTACAAGTACCAGGTCGCCTGTCCGAACGACCAGAACCTGATCTTCGTTCAGGGACGTGCCGTCGTCGGTGACGCGCTGGCGATGCCGCTCTCGAACCGGCAGGGAATCCCGGCTCAGGAACTCGGCCCGTGCGTGCGCTGCAACCTGCAGATCGAGGGTACCGGCCCGCGGCCCGAAGACGTCATCATGGATGCCGGCAAGGACTACCAAGGCAGTGGCCCACGGGCGAAGCCCGGTGGGTACGCCAAGGATGTGGTCCTGAAGGTGGATCGCGCCGACGGTTTCGTCGGACGCAACTTCGTGGTGCGCGGGGCGCGCGAGCACGGCTTCTACAGCGCGGAGACCGACGGCGTGCTACTCGACCGAACGAAGTTCTTCTGGAACCGGGACTACGGGCACCTCAGCTTCACCTCCGATCACAACCGGGTTCAGAACTGCGAAGGGTTCGGCTCCGGTGACGCCGCGGTCTACCCGGGTGCAACCCCCGAGACCGGCTCGCAGGCGACGAGCTTCTACCCGGATGCGCCGCGTAAGAACACGGTGATCGTCAACTGCGACCTGCACGGCTCGGCGCTGGGCTATTCGGGTTCGATGGGGAACGCCGTGCGGATCACCCGCAACCACATCTACGGCAACACGACCGGGATAGCCAGCGACACCCTGTCGGCTGCCGGACATCCAGGCTTCCCGAGCGACAGCTCAGAAATCGACCACAACTTCATCTACTCCAACAACCTCAACCTGTTCGGCGCCGACCCGCCCGTCGATCCCCTCGTGGGCGTGCCGGTCGGGACCGGCATCTTGTACGCCGGGATGAACGATGCCCGCGTGCACCACAACTGGATATTCGACAACTGGCGCGACGGCGCGATGCTGTTCACGGTTCCGGACGCGTTCGTGAGCGGTGGCGGTGCCGAGGGCGACATCTTCCCCGGTGTCTCGTGTTTGTCTGCGGTTGCGAGCGGGGCCTCGACGTCGTGCGGCAACCAGTTCTTCGCCAACAGCGTTGGCAGGGCGCCGAACGGATTCCGCTTCCCGAGGGCGGTCGGGATGTTCGGAAACCAGTACGCGCATAACGATGCCCGGCCGGAGAAGCCGAACGGCAACGACTTCTGGTGGGGTGAGTTCTTCGATGGCGTCACCACCGGGAACTGCTGGTTTGACAACACAGGGGTCGACGGGAGCCCGGCCAGCGTGACCGGTCCCGGACACGCGGGGCGACTGCCAGGAATCGCGCCACAGGTGTTGCCCTCCGATTGCGCCACGAGCGTCGGCAACGACGACCTCGCGAAGCTTGTGTACCTCATCGACTGCAGTGATGGACCAGACGCTGACACGGGGCCGACCGACTGCGACTGGTGGGAAACGCCGGCGCGTCCGGGCAGCGCAGCCGCTGCCAGCGCCGCCGCGAACCGGTCCGCGGCTGCCAGTTCGGTCGAAGCCTCCCGCGAGAGTGAGGCGATGCGGAAGCGTGTTGCTGAGCTGATCCAACGATGACCTCCGGTCCCCGCCGCCGGGCCGCGCTGGTACTCGCTGCGGCGATACTGGCCGGCTGCGGCGCGGGGTCCGACGAGGCCAGCAGCGCGAAGGTCAAGACTGAGAACGTCAAGGGCATAGGCCTCGTACGGGCGGGTTCGACGGCCCAGTTCGCGGATTGCGCGGACTGGCGCACTGGGACCGTGGAGCAACGCCGTGTGACGATCGCGAGCATCAGGGACCAAATGACCCCACAGCGGTCGGAGACCGCAGAATCCGCGCTCTCCGACGATGCGGCGTACCGCACCTTCGACAAAACCTGTTCCAGTGGGATCGCTGACAGCCTGCGGCTCTACAAGCTCTACGCCCGCATCCAGGCCTTCGCACCCTTCGCGTCGCTGACCCACGACGCGGACAACTGACAGGCGCGGAGCTCTGTTGCGTTCGCGCAAGGTCGCGCCAGTCGGTGAGGGAGGCGTGATCAGGTCTCACCGTCCCGTCCGGTGCCCGTAACCCGGCAGGTCAGAGAGGCCGGGACGAGCGGCGATGGATTTCCGGCATCCACACGTCCCTTTCGACCTTCGAGCTGAGCATGTAACAAGCGGAAGGCATGCAGGCGCAGCTCGAGTCGTTCTTTGCCTGGTGCGAGCGAACCCCGTGCGCATGGCAGCCGCGCGCTCCTCTGACCAACGCATTCGATGCGCTGACGGAGCGGTTCCGTCGTTCACCGCCGCAATCCGGCGATGGTGCACCGGTCGGGGTCCGGGACCTCTATGCGGCCACCATGAGCAGAATGTCTTCCAGTAGCCGCTGGGCATCGCTCGCGTCGGCGTTGGCAACCGCCGAACGGGGAGACGGGACTGCCGTTCGTGATCTCGCGCATGAGTACCTGGGGGTCGAGCCGAACTCGACAATCAGCGCGGACGCGACAGCGGCGATCAACTGCCTCGATCATCCGGTGGAGCGGGACCTCGATCGATACACCGAACTTGCGCGGAACGCCCGAAACCGAGCACGGCTGTCAATGGTCAGTGAGATCTGCCCGTGGGCGGACAGTGGTTCTGCCCGGTGGTGGCCAACAGAACTGCCCGGGCGTGGCCGGTAGTTCTGCCCGGGATCATTCGGCGAGGGGCTTCACCCCCTTGCCGGTGGTGGCTTGG
>JANPBJ010000024.1:0-1668 GCA_031430375.1 Acidimicrobiia bacterium | reverse complement strand
CGGTTTCTCGAAGCCTCCGTTCGGGTTGGGCTCTCGGTGGTGGTCGCCGGTGCAGTCGGGGCCGGCAAGACCACGCTGCTGAACTGTCTGATGGGAGCGGTGCCCGCCCGCGATCGCATCGTGACGTGCGAAGAGGTCTTCGAGTTGCAGATTGACCGCCCCGATGTTGTGGCCATGCAGTGTCGACAACCGAACCTCGAAGGTGAAGGCGCTGTGACGCTGCGAGATTTGGTCCGTGAGTCGCTACGCATGCGACCCGACCGGATCGTGATCGGTGAAGTGCGCGGCGCCGAAACGCTCGACATGTTGTTGGCGCTCAACAGCGGCGCGGTGGGGATGACCTCAGTGCACGCGAACTCAGCGCGCGAGGCGTTGCGAAAGTTGGTCACGCTCCCGCTGCTGGCGGGCGAGAACATCGATCGACGGTTTGTCGCCGCCACCGTCGCATCGTGCGTGGACATCGTGGTGTTTTGTCGTCGAACGGATAGCGGCCGGCAGATCACGGAGATCCTTGGCGTGAGCGAGCAGGTCAGCGACGGAATGGACCTCACCGCGGGTTCGATCTTCCTTGGCGCGGGTCGAGACCTCGCATGGACCGGTGAATACCCCGCTGCACGCGACCGTTTCGACGCCCACGGTGTTGATCTCGCGAGCATCCTGACGTGATGAGGCGGAAACGGTGAGCGTCGTGATCGCGTTGCTGTTGGGGCTGGGGGTGCTGATGGTGTTCGACTCGCTGACGCGCGCTCGACCGTCGACGCCGCGCACGACGCCCACGCTGATGGGTCGGTGCTCCGAATGGTTGGCCGCGAGCGGTATCGGACACGCGAGTCCAACCCAGTTTGTGGGCGCGAGTGTTGCCGTCGGATGCGCGGCGGGCGCGATTGCGCTCGTTGTCGTTGGGTCCGTGGCCGTCGCGACGGTCACGCTGGTCAGCGGAACCCTGGCCCCCGCCAGCTATTACCGCGGGCGTCGGCGCGTGCTGCGTTCGTCGCGACGTCAGGCATGGCCCGACGCGGTTGAACTTCTGGCGGGTGCGGTTCGCACCGGGGACACGCTCCCTGGGGCGATCTCGGTGGTGGCAGAGCGCGGGCCGGATGCACTGAGGCCCGTATTTGGCGCGGTGCTCTCCGATCATCGAATCACCGGGGATCTCGTCGGAGCGCTCGAGCGGATGGGCGCCACCGTTGCAGATCCGATCGCTGATCGGGTGGTCACGACCTTGGTGTTGGCGCACCGGGTGGGTGGTCGGGAGCTGGGCCGCGTCTTGCGGACGCTCGCCGAGTTTCTCCGAGAGGACGTGGCGACGCGTCGCGAGATTGAAGCTCGACAGTCGTGGACAGTGATTGCGGCCCGGGTGTCGGCTTCGGCGCCGTGGTTGGTCCTGGTCTTGGTGGCGAGCCGACCGCAGGGCGCTCAGGCCTTCGACTCGCCGACCGGGATGGTGGTGCTCGTCGCCGGCGCTGGGGTGACGATGATCGGTTATCGCCTCATGATGCGCCTTGGCCGTCTGCCTGAAGAGCCGCGTGTGCTCGCTCCAATGGAGCCCGGACCATGAGTGCAGTGAGGCTGGAGAGATGAGCGGAGCGAAGCTGACGCGGCGCTGCAGCCGTGGCGGCAGCGGAGTGTGGCCCGAGCGGCCCGACCCGCAGGGTCAGGAGCGGGAGA
>JANPBJ010000023.1:0-9541 GCA_031430375.1 Acidimicrobiia bacterium | reverse complement strand
GACCCTCACCCAAGACCCCGACAACACCTGGACATTCAACCCACCCACCAACCCCAACCCCACCCGCGGCCCACCGTAGGACGAAGTGGTTCCCGTCAGGTGGTCGTGAGGTGGTCGGCGGGCGGGAATCGGACTCGCCGTATCAGCGAACGGCGACTTCGGCGTCCTTACATTCCGATATACGTATGTATTATGTCAGCATGGCCAGAACCCCAACCACAGCCGATGTGTTCAACGCGATTGGCGATGCGCACCGACGCGCCATCCTCGAAACAATCGGCGCCGGTGAGATCGGCGTGGGCCAACTGGTCGATGCACTCGGCTTCACCCAGCCGCAGGTTTCCAAGCACCTGAAGGTCCTCCGGGAAGTGGGACTGGTGCGGTGCGACCGCGTGGGACGCCAGCGCCACTACCGCGTGAACGCAGCTGCGCTGCGACCGATCCACGCCTGGATCGGCAGCTTCGAACAGCGCTGGAACGACCGCTACGACCGGCTCGACGACATCCTCGTCGACCTGCAACACGACACACAACAGGAGAGCAGCTACTCATGACCGACCGATACGGCAGCGCAAAGGTCACGACACCGTCGGAGCGCGAGATCGTGATCACCCGTTCGTTCAACGCGCCCCTTGCCATCGTGTGGGATGCAATGACCACTCCCCGCCACGTACTCCGCTGGTGGGGTCCCGAATGGAGCCCACTCGTGTCGTGCGAGATCGACCTGCGGGTCGGTGGCACCTGGCGGTACGTCTCACGGGATGGCGACGGCAACGAGCTCGGATGGCACGGCGTCTACCGCGAGATCGAGCCGCTTGTCCGCATCGTCTCGACCGAGGTCTTCGAAGGCTTCCCCGACGCCGAAGCGGTGAACACCATGACGCTCACGCACGCCGACGGAGTCACCACCATGCAGACCGTCGTGCTCCACGCCACGCGCGAGAATCGCGACGGCCATCTCGAGTCCGGCATGGAAGCCGGGATGCAGGACACGTTCAATCGCCTCGACGATGTACTCGCTATCTCGGACTCTCCCGCGGAACGGTTTCGACGCGTGGCGGGCCGGTTCACCAACCGCGCCGGCGAGGTTCCATCCGATGCGTGGGACAACCCGGCACCGTGTGCCGGTTGGGTCGCGCGCGACGTCGTGGGGCACATGGTCGGGTGGATGCCGGCGTTCCTCGCTTCGGTGGGCGTCAACGTGTCGGCCGGGCCATCCGTTGACGACGATCCGGTCGGCGCGTGGACGCACCTCGCCGACTCACTCCAGACGCTCCTCGACGATCCCGGCACCGCGAACCGAGAGATCACGCACGAGCATCTCGGGACCGTCACCGTTGAGCACGCGATCGGCATGATTATGTTCGGCGACATCGTGATCCACACGTGGGATCTCGCCCACGCGACGGGGCTCGACGAGTCACTCGACCCAGCGATCGTGAGCGAAATGCTGGTGGCCATGCTGTCGATGGACGAGGCACTCCGCGCGAGCGGTCAGTACGGACCGCGGGTGACCGTCGCCGACGACGCCGACGATCAGGCCAAGCTGATTGCGCTCACCGGTCGGACGCCGTAACGAGGATGGCGCGCGCCGCGTCGCAGTCGCGGCCCATCTGGGCCACCAGATCATCCACGGAATCGAACCGCTGCTCGCCGCGCAGTCGTTCCACGAACTGGACCGCGCCAGGCTGCCCATAGAGGTCACCCTCGAAATCGAGCAGGTACGCCTCGAGCAGCGAGTACTCCTGGGCGTCGTAGAACGTGGGTCGACGGCCGAGGGAAATCGCGGCGGGTCGCCACTCGCCATCGGCACCGCGGAACCGACCGGCATAGATGCCGTCGGCGGGCAGGCACACATCAGTGGGGAGCGCGACGTTCGCGGTCGGAAACCCGAGTTCTCTCCCCCTCCGGTCGCCTTCCATCACCGTCCCGCGCACCTCGTAGGGACGACCGAGGAGTTCTTGCGCGCCGGCAACATCACCAGCGGCGAGCCGGTGACGGACCCTTGTAGATGAGTACGGCTCATGCACCAGATCCGATTCCGGCGCGACCAGCCCGAGCCCGATGACCTCGAACCCCAGATCCGCGCCCATCCGTTGGAGTAACGCGACATTGCCGCCGCGGTGATGGCCGAAGTGGAAGTCCGCACCGACCACGACAAGATGCACACCGAGCAGACCGACGAGCACTTCGTGAACGAACTCTTCCGCGGTCTCCTTGCTCCGGCCCTCGTCGAACGCGAGGACACACACCACGTCGACCAGGTCTGCTCCTACCAGCAGCTCCAACTTGTGATCAAGGCTCGTGAGCAACTTCGGCGCGGTCTCGGGCCGAACGACCTGCGCCGGGTGACGGTCGAAGGTGACGCACACCGCGTCGAGACCCCGGGCGTGGGCGAGGTCCCGGACAAGTTGGAGCACCTTGCGATGACCGAGATGCACACCGTCGTACGCGCCGATGGTGACGACGCTGCCCTCGGAGACCACCGGCGTGCCCTCGCCCACCTGCACGACCCGGGTTCCGTTCATCGGTTCATTCTCTCGCATCGGCCGCCGACTCCGCGGCGGGGATCACGACACTGGGTTTGATGCCGGTTCCATGGCGTTCGTAGACCGCGAGCAAAGATCCGTGAGCGTCGAGCATTGCGTACGGGCCCTCGCCCACCACGGTGACGATCGCGCCCCCGAACCTGAACCCCGACTCCCCGGACCCGGACCCGTCGAAAACTTTCCCGTTGGCAATCGCCGCCTTGACGCGGTCGTCGACGGTCACCGACTCCATCTCGCGCAGCGTGTCGGCCGGTGAGACCACGAACGGTTCGGGATTGGCAACCAACTCGTCGAGCGGATGGGCGTCGTCCAGAGTGAAGGCACCGACCCGCAGGCGTCGCAACGACGCGAGGTGCGCGCATCCGCTGACGGCAACGCCAAGATCGGCCGCGAGACTGCGAATGTAGGTACCGCTCGAGCATTCCACCAGCACCGTTGCCCTCGGATACGGCCCCGCCGTGAACGCCTCGAGGTCGAACCGATCGATGCGGACCGGGCGCGGCGCACGGTCGACCACCTTGCCTTCGCGCGCGAGTTGGTGCAGGCGTTTGCCGTCCACCTGCAGCGCAGAGACCATCGGGGGAATCTGTTCGATGGCGCCGCGAAACTGTGGGAGCGCGGCCTCGATCGCCACGGCATCGAGCGCGTGCATCTCCATCCGTTCGAGTTCCACCCCGGCAGCATCGAGCGTGTCGGTGGCAACACCGAACGACACCACACCGCGATATGCCTTGGTGGTCTCCTGCAAGAACCGCATCAGTCTCGTGACGCGACCCAGACCAACGAGCAGGACTCCGGTGGCATCCGGATCCAGCGTGCCGGCGTGACCGATACGGCGTTGGCGCGTGGCTCCGCGCAACTTGGCCACCACATCGTGGCTCGTCCAGCCGGCGGGCTTGTCGACGACGAGCAGACCGTCAATCATGGGTGGGCCTGGGAGTTCGCGACCACCGGCGCCGAATCAGAGCGACGTTCGGATACGCGCCACCGTGGCGTCGATACCGTCTCGAGACGTGAACCCAGCCGCGAACCGATGGCCGCCGCCGCCATGGGCGGTTGCCACGCGCTCGACGTCGGTCGCACCTACAGACCGGAGGCTTACCTTGACGGTGCCGTCGACGTCTTCCTTCAGCACACAGGCGACATCCGCCTCGGCGGTCCGCCGGATGATGTCGTTGAGTCCTTCCACTTCCTCCATGGTCACGCCATGGCGTGCCAGGAGCGCCTGGGGCACCGACGTCCAGACGAACGACTGCTCCGGGACGAGCGTGGCGCTCGCCAAGGCCTCGGCGAGGAGCTGCAGGTAGGCGAACGAATGCTCTTCGAAGAGCGTTCGGCTGAGCGTGCTCACAGGTAGATCAAACTCCAGCAGCTCCGCGGCGAGTTTGAACACACCGCTGGTAGTGCTCTCGTACTGAAACCGACCGGTATCACACACCAGTGCGGTGTACAGACAGAAGGCGACCTCCCGCGTGAGGGGCAGGTCCATGGCGCGGATGAGTTCGCGCACAACTACCCCACTCGCGGCGGCACGCGGATCAATCACGTTGATCGTTCCATACCGTTCGTTCGACACGTGATGGTCCACGACGATCAGCTCGTCGGCGGCCTCGGCCTTGCCCCGCAGATTGGCGAGACGTCCGAGCGCGCCGCAATCGAACGTCACGACCAGCGCGTTGTGCTCAGGGATGTCTGCGGGTCGGGTGATCAGATCGAGGCCAGGGAGATCGCGGTAGTGCGGCGCTATCACAAATGGCTCGGGGAAGCTCGCAACGCTCGATCGGCCGGCCGCGAGGAGCGCATGATGGAGCCCCAGCATCGAACCAAGGGCATCACCGTCGGGAGTCACGTGACACATCAGCACCACTGACTCGGCGGCGTCGATCGTCTTGGCAGCGCGGTCAAGCGCGGTGTCGAAGTCTTCCGGTTGCGCCGTCATGGAGTGTCTCCGGTCCGTTTGCGACGGTTCCTACGATTATCGGCACCTCGCTCGGTCTCATGAAGGTCGCGAATAATCGCTTCGATCCGCTCGCCGGTGGCAACAGACGGGTCCTCGTGGAACCGCAACTCCGGAACCCACTTCATTCGGACTGAGCGCCCAACGAGGGCCCGGAGGTGAGGGGCGGCCGAGGCTAACCCGGCTGTGGTGTCGGCTCGCTGTTCGTCGGTGCCGAGCACGGTATAGAAGACGTCGGCGACCCGCAGGTCCTTGGCCACCTCCACGCTGGTGATCGTGGCGAACCCGAGGCGAGGATCGGACAATCGGTCGAGTTCGAGCGCGAGGACTTCTTGCACCACCTCGTTGACCCGGGCCACGCGCGGAAATTGGCGCGGCGGCTGACGCGGCCTACTCATCTCTCGCTCCTGGCGGTCACGCGTTCTCCTCGAACCAATTGGCGTCGACCTGCAGCAGCTCGACTGCGGGAGCGCGGTCCACGAAACGTTGGACCGAGTCCAGGATCTCGCGCAAGTGGCGATCACTTTCGGCGACGACGGCAACGCCAATCGCGCAGCGCTGCCATTGGTCCTGATGGTCGATCTCAGCGACGGACACTTTGAACCGATGGCGCAACCCATCCACGATCGGACGGATCGCGGCGCGCTTGGCCTTCAGAGATCGACTCTCGGGAACATGAAGATCGAACGAGACCGCCGCGGCATGCACATCTGCCATCTTCGCACCCCGCGAGGCGTTTCGTCCGTTTTCTTGGAGTGGGCGATGGCTACGGCGCGAGGACAATGACCGGGATGTCACGGTCGGTCTTGGCCTGGTAGCCCGCATAGTTGTCATGATCCGCGATGATCTTGGGCCAGAGGTTGGCCTTCTCGGTCTCATCGGCCACGTGCGCCGTCATCGGCTGGGTGGTCCCACCCATCTCGACCTCGACCAACGGATTCGCCGCGAGGTTCAGGTACCAATCGGGGTGACGATCATCGCCGCCACGCGAAGCAACGACGATGACCTTGCCGTCCATCTGCAACGGCGACGTGAGCATCGTGGAGCGAGGCTTGCCACTCTTGCGACCGGTGGTCGTGAGTACGAGGACTGGCATGCCCGCGCCGCGGTTGAGCAACTTGCCGCCACTGGCGCGAAACAGTGTCCGATGCAATCCGGCAACGGTCTTGAACACAAAGTCTGACGGCATGCGCACGCCCTTTCCGGCTACGTGGTGACGCGGGCGATCTCGCGATCTTCATAGGTCTCGATGACGTCTCCCGGCTTCAAGTCCTGGAAGTTTTCGAGACCGATACCGCACTCGAAGCCATCTCGGACCTCGCGCACGTCATCCTTGAAGCGACGCAGCGAGGCGAGCGAGCCCTTCCAGATGACCGTGCCTTCGCGCAGGAAGCGGACCTTCGAGCCACGAGTGATGACACCCGTGCGCACGTAACAACCCGCGATCTTTCCGAGCTTCGGCACGCCGAAGATCTCGCGCACCTCGGCCTCGCCCGTCACCACTTCTTCGAACTCCGGCTTGAGCATGCCAATCAGCGCGGCGTTGACGTCATCGAGCACCTGGTAGATGACTTCGTAGAGGCGCATCTCGACCTGCTCGGTCGCCGCGAGTTCGCGCGCCTTTCGGTCCGGCCGCACGTTGAATCCGACGACGGTCGCGTTGGCCACCGCAGCCAAGTTGATGTCGCTCTCGGTGATTCCCCCGACCGCGCGGTGCACGAACGACAGGCGAACCTCTTCGTGCTCCTGATCCAACTTGCGCAACGCGTCGGTGAGCGCTTCGAGGGAACCATGAACGTCGGCCTTGACCACCAGGTTGAGGGTGGCGACCTCGCCCCGCTCCACCATGGCAAAAATGTCTTCGAGGCGAGCGCCACCGGCGAGGATCATCGGGTGGGCCTGATCGGCCACCCGACGACGACGGCCGCGAGCCTCGGCAACCGTCCGGGCGACCTTGTCGTTCGGGGCCACCCGGAGTTCGTCACCCGCGAGAGGCACGGCGTCAAGACCCAGGACTTCAACCGGCGTTGATGGTCCCGCGAACTTCACCTGTGCGCCGGTGTCGTCGAACATGGCGCGAACCTTGCCCCAGCCGCCCCCAGCAACGATCGGGTCGCCGACTCGCAGGGTTCCGCGCTCAACGATCACCGTTGCGACCGGGCCGCGGCCCTGATCCAGGTTCGACTCAAGCACAAACGCTCGGGCCGGAACTTCGGGGTCCGCGCCGAGCGGAGGGTCGTACAGATCGGCAACCAGCAAGATCGACTCGAGCAGCTCATCGACGCCGAGACCCTGCGTGGCCGCGACCTCGTTGACAATGGTGTCGCCGCCCCAGTCCTCGGGGATCAATGCTTGCTCCACCAGTTGTTGCTTGACCCGGTTCACATCCGCGTTGTCACGATCGATCTTGGTGATCGCAACCACGATCGGCACATCGGCGACGCGGGCGTGGTTGATGGCCTCAATAGTCTGAGGCATCACGCCGTCGTCCGCGGCCACCACGAGCACCGCCACGTCGGTGGCATCCGCGCCGCGCTTACGCATCGCGGTGAACGCTTCGTGGCCCGGGGTGTCGATGAAGGTGATCGGACGATCGCTCTTCACCACTTGGTAGGCGCCGATGTGTTGGGTGATCCCGCCGGCCTCGCCGGCAACGACGTTGGCCGAGCGGATGTGGTCGAGCAGCGTGGTCTTCCCGTGGTCGACGTGACCCATCACCGTCACCACCGGAGCACGTGGCGGGAGACCTTCCTCGTCTTCATCGTCTTCGTCGCCGAGGAGGGCCTGCAGTTCGAGTTCGGCCTCGGCACCCGGCTCGACCAGCAGGACTTCGGCGCCGAGCTCCTGCGCGATGAGCTCGATCATCTCGTCGTTCATCGACTGCGTGCTTGTGACCATCTCGCCCGCGTCGAACAAAATGCGCACGAGATCCGCACTGGTGCGGTTCAGCTTGGGTGCGAGCTCCTGGATCGTGATGCCCCGCGACACCACGATCTCGCCCTCGGGGACCGGAGCATCAGCGGGCGTGAGCTGGGCAATGGTGGCCGGGCCGAGTTCTTCGAGGCCACGACGGCGTCGCTTCTTCCGGCGTGGCCGTTGACCGGGTCCGCCAGGACCACGACCGCGGTTGAATCCACCGGGACCACCACCAGGGCCACCGCCACCAGGACGACCAGCGCCGCCGGGACCACCGGGGCCACCGGGGCCGCCGGGGCCGCCGCCAGGACTGCGGTTGAACCCACCGGGACTCGCAGAACCCGGGCTTCGGTTGAATCCGCCAGGTCCACCGGGACCGCCCGTCGTGCGCGGCGGACCGCCCGGTGCGCTGCGCGCCGGGGTCGCGCGCTGTCCGGGCGGTGGAGGGATGACCCGCTGTCCGGGCGGTGGCGGGATGGTTTTCCCGGTTGCGCTCTTCAGCGCAGGCGGAGGCGGCGCGGGTTTATCGCCCAACGAAGGTGCCGATGTTGCGGGCGGCGCGGTGGGGGTCGCCAACACGGCCGGGGCACTCGAAGCGGGGGGCGCCACCGGCTTGGTCTCGGCCGCGATCGGACGCGGCGCGGGCGCCGGAGTGGAGCGAACTACCCGTGAGGGGCGAGGTGGCTCGGCCGCAGCCGGGGCCCCGGGGGCAACGGGTGCAGGTGGTGCGGCTGGCGCAGCCGCATCAGCAGGCTCGGCGTCGGTGAATCCCGACGGAACCGGGACCGGCGGTGGAACCGGAGCAACGATCGCAGGGGCCGCGGGCTCTTCGACTGGCTTCGCCGTCGCCTTGACCTTCGGTGCGGGCTTGGACTCCTCGACAATGGGATCGCCGCGCAGCCCGCGACTATCGGCCAGCCGACGGACGCGGTCCGCGGACGGATCGTCGATGCTCGACGAATGGCTCTTCACGCCCATCTTGAGCTCATCGGCGAGGTCGAGCACCACTTGGTTCTCAACACCCAACTCGCGAGCGAGCTCGTAGACCCTGATCTTCTTGGTGGCCAAGTCTGTCCTTACCCCTCACCACACGGCACTCTGCCGTCCGGCCGGGCCCCTTCCGGGGCCGCTCCGTGCAGTCTCGCGCGGAGCCTTGCGATTTCCTGTTCCGAGAGCTCAGTTCGCAGCGCGCGTGCGATTGCTCGCCGCTGCACCGCCTGGTCGAAGCATTCGGGGCTGTCGTTGCACAGCCACGCCCCTCGACCGGGCTCGTTGCGTCCGATGTACACGGATTCCATGCTGCCCGTGCTGCCCGTGCTGTCCGAGCCGGTGGGCCGGGCCAACCGAACGAGTGTGTCCGGGTGACCGCGGCGTCGACATCCGACGCACGTGCGAATCGGTTCAGCTCTCGTTGGCGCTCTCCTCCTCGACTGCCGGGACTTCGGTGTCCACGGCGGCGGTCACGGCAGCGGGTTCGCCACCGGCGCCCGCGTCATCGGCGACGACGACGTCGGCGGCCTCGACTGGCGCGGCCTCGGCTGCAACTTCAGCTGGAGCGGTCGCAGCAGACGTTGCGCCATCGACCACCGCGCCTTCCGGAGCCGATCCGCCTGCGGCGCCCGCCGCGGCTGCGGCATCAGGCGATGCGTAGCCGGCCTCGGCCGCCGAGATTGCGTCTCCACCCTCTGCGGGTTGCCATACCAACTCACCGGACGGACTCTCGACCCATTCACCCTCGGCGTATTCGACACCGCCGCCGGACTCTTCTTCCGCCAGCTGCGTCTCGCTCTTGATATCAACGCGCCAGCCCGACAAGCGTGCCGCGAGCCGGGCGTTCTGGCCCTCTTTGCCGATCGCGAGCGACAGCTGAAAGTCGGGAACGATGACCTCGGCAGTTCCGGTGTCCTCGTGGATCCGAACTTCGCGCACCCGGGCCGGAGCCAGCGCCTTCATCACAAAATCGGTGGGGACATCGGTATAAGGGACGATGTCGACCTTCTCCCCGCGCAGCTCCGTCACCACCATGCGGACGCGGGCGCCGCGGGCGCCCCCACAGGCCCCCACGGGGTCGACGTTGGGGTCGTGCGATTCCACCCCGATCATGGTGCGGTGTCCAGGC
>JANPBJ010000022.1:0-16756 GCA_031430375.1 Acidimicrobiia bacterium | reverse complement strand
CGCCAAACCGCAGCGGATTGGCGACGGCGACCCCCGGAACCTTCGCGATTCGCTCGGCCATCGCCGGGCTGAAGGACGAGCCGGGGCCGGCATCACCAAGCACCACGAGCTCACCCCGAAACGCGGTGTCGATCTGACCGCTGATGGATGCCTTGAGCGAACTCGCAAAAATCGTGATGAGCCCGACGAGCGCGACACCGATCATGAGCGCCGCGGCCGTCGACGCGGTGCGGCGCGGGTTACGGACGGCGTTCTCGCGGGCCAAAGTGCCCGGCATTCCCCGCCAACGGGGAAGTGGCGCGCCGAGCAACCGACTCACCGGCCGGGCAATCACCGGCCCGAGAACGGCGACACCAATAAAGAGTCCGAACACCCCAAAGCCCACGGCCTGGATACCACCGTTGGCGAACAGCCCCACCATCAGAACGCTCGCGCCCAGGACCGCGATCGCTGCACCGATTGCGGTACGCCGACCGAGCTGGCGAGACTCGACCGCAGATGCCTGCAGTGCGGCAATCGGCGGAACCCGCGCCGCGCGTCGCGCGGGGAGCAGCGCGGCCACGAAGGTCACGATCACACCGAGCGCGAGCGAGATCAAGAACGTCGACGGTTTGACCACGAGCGCTGCCGTTGGAACTTCGAACCCGAAGGCCCCCATCACGGCGCGTAGGCCAAGTGCGAGACCGAGCCCGAGCCCGACCCCCACGACTGACGAAAACAATCCGACCAGCAGTGCTTCAGTCAGGACGGAGCCGCGCACCTGACGGCCCGATGCACCGAGTGCCCGCAGGAGCGCCAGCTCACGGGTGCGCTGCGCGATGACGATCGAGAACGTGTTGACGATGATGAACGAACCGACGAACAGTGCGATGAAAGCGAAGATCAGCAGGAACGTCGTAAAAAATCCCAGTCCCTGCTGGATCTGATTCTGTTGTTCCTTGATCAGCTTGGCGCCCGTGATCACCTGAACGCCGCGCTGATCGACGCCAGACGTGATCCGGCGGACGAGATCGGTCTGGCCAACGCCGCTCTTGGCCGCAACCACCACGCCGTCGAGGCGGCCCGGTGACCCATTGACACGCTGCGTCTCGGGCAGTGTGAACAATGCGACCGTTGCGCCCGCGGGTCGGTCGGCGTCGCCGAACTTCGCGACTCCCACGATACGGAATACGTCTTGGGGAACCAGCCGATTGTTGAAAGTGACCGTCACGGAATCGCCGGGCTTGAAACCTTCCTGCTTGGCGGTGCCCAGATCCATCACCACCTCATTCGCCGCAGCGGGGGCCCGCGACTGGGTGCCGCCCCGAGCAACCAGCGTGAACGGGTTCAGCCGTTGGAGGCGGTTCCAGTTGAAGCCAAGAGTCGGCGCACCCTGACCGGGGTTACCAATGGGCTTTCCCAACTTGTCCAGGTACTGCGCTCGCTCGATCCGGATCTGGCCCTCCGCGGCCCCGACACCGTCGACTGCTCGCACTTGCTTGACCAGCGTTTCCGGAATCCGCTGCCGTTGCTCGGGTCCAAAGTCACCCTTGAGCACGCTCGAACTCCGAACGTATGCATCGGTACCGTCGTAGACACTCGAGAAGAGTTCATCGAACGTCTTTTTGACCGTGTCAGTGAAGACGAGCGTTCCCGAAACGAACGCAACCCCGAGCACCACGGCGATCGCGGTCAGAACGAACCGGAGCTTGTGGGCAGCAAGTCCGCGCAGGGTGACCCGGAACACGGTTTCAGCCCCCGAGCTGCTTGAGCCGATCCAACACGAGGTCCGCCGTCGGTTCGTGCATCTCGTCAACGATCGAACCGTCGGCCAGGAACACCACTCGATCCGCGTAACTGGCCGCGCTCGGATCGTGGGTGACCATCACAATGGTCTGACCAAGGTCGGTGACGGCGTCACGCATGAACTTCAAGATCTCCGCACTCGCACGCGAGTCGAGATTCCCGGTGGGCTCGTCCGCGAAGATCAAGTCGGGGCGAGATACCAACGCTCGCGCCACCGCTACCCGCTGCTGCTGACCACCTGAGAGTTCGCTCGGGCGATGCTTCAACCGATCCCCGATCCGGAGCGTGCTCACGATTTGATCCATCCACGCCGGCTCCGGCTTGCGACCGGCAAGGGCCATCGGCAGTGTGATGTTCTCGGCCGCGTCCAGTGTGGGGATCAAGTTGAACGACTGAAAGACAAATCCGATCCGATCGCGCCGAATCAGGGTGAGTTGCTTCTCACTGCACGCGCTGATCTCAACGTCGCCGATGAATACCTGACCGCCCGTGACTCGATCGAGACCCGCGAGACAGTGAAGCAACGTGGACTTCCCCGAGCCCGAAGGACCCATGATCGCCGTGAACCGATGCGCAGCGAAGTCGACCGAAATGTGATCGAGCGCGCGCACCTCGGCTTCGCCCTGGCCATAGACCTTCGAGGCGTCGACGGCGCGTGCCGCGACTTCCACGGTGACGACCGGGCTGGGAGTTGGGGTATTCGGGGCGGCGGGCGGCACGCTCATGCGCACACTCCAGGGACTCGGGGGAACCCGCAGCCTACGACGGTGCCGGCTCGGTGACCTCGGTCGGAGCGGCGTCGATGCCACGCGATCGCGCCCGTCGACCCAGGGCAAAGAACACTGTGACCGAGAGCACGAACACCGCGATGCTCACCCATGCGTTGATTCGCAGCGGGCCGATGGTGTTCGCCGGGTCCACCCGCAGCTCCTCCATGAAGAAGCGGAACACGGTGTATCCGGCGGCGTAGAGCGCAAATAACTGGCCGCGCGCCAGCGTGAATTTTCGGTCGATCGCGATCAACGCGAAGCCCAGCGCGATGCACCACAACGACTCGTACAGAAATGTGGGTTGAAACGTCGACGAGTTCACGTACTCCGCCGGTCGGTGCACGCGGTCGATTTCCACCGCCCACGGCAAGGTGGACGGACCACCGAACAGCTCCTGGTTGAACCAGTTCCCCCACCGACCAATCCCCTGCGCAAACGCGAGGCCTGGGACAATGCAATCCGCGAGGACACCAAACTGGAGCCCTCGCCGACGCGCCACGATCACCACCGCGAGCGCACCACCGATCACACCCCCCCAGATTCCGAGCCCGCCTTTCCAGATCTGGACGATGCGTTCGGGGTGGCCATCGAAGAGTTGGTAATCGGTGATCACGTGATAGATCCGGGCGCCGATCACCCCACCGATGACGGCCCAGAACGCCACGCTGTCGAAGTCCTCGGGGCTGCCACCCCGGCTCGCATATCGCGTCCGACCGACCCGGCTGGCCACGACCACGCCCAGCGCGATCATCAAGCCGTACATGTGAATTGGCAACGGGCCCAGGCGAATGACACCATCACCAGGGCTCGGAATAAAGGCGACGATGTTCGCGAATGTGCTGGTCATCACCCGATGCACTCTACGGCTCTATCCGCACTCAAGGCGGTGCGGCCCAAATTCGCCATTGCCCTCTTGGCCCTGCGGGCCGGGCCGGGCGGCCACACTTCGCTCGACGCAACGGCCGCGGGCGCGTGCCCACCCCGCTTCGTTCTGGTCTTGCCCCTCATTTGACGAGGCGGGAGAGGCGGCGGTCGGCCAGGATCTTGCCGCCGGTCTGACACGTGGGGCAGTAGGTGATCTCATGGCTCTCGAACGAGACACGCCGCATCGGAGTAGCGCACGCCGGACACGGAAGCCCGTGCCGGTTGTGCACTCGAAATCGATCACCCAGCTTCGGTGCAGAGAGTCCCCCCGTACGGAGACGTTCCGCGTCCAATGCCTCATCCATCGTGAGACAGATCGCGTCGAGAAGCTTCGCCCGTTCGTCCGCGGTGAGCTTGACGAGGGTTGCGTAGGGAGAAATCCCGGCACGATGCAACGAGTCGTTCACGTAGCCGCGCCCAATACCCGCAACCGTGCGCTGATCGCGCAGCAAGGTATGGATGCGCCGGCGATCAAGACTCGTCAGGATCAGCGCCGCGAACTCCTCCGTTCCGGGCTCCGGTCCGAGTCCGGCCGTGGGTCCGGCATCGTCGGCGGCCAGCACCCACCAGGCCACCTTGCGCTCATGACCATGCTCACGGAGCAGCACCGCCCGATCGTCGTCGAATCGGAATCGGACGGCGGCCCCTTTGGCCTTGGTGCGCTTCCACGGGCGCTCGACATCGAGACGGCCCGCCTGGGAGAGATGAAACATGAGGGCAACGGGACCGTTGGTCCCGATGCGCAGGTACTTGCCGAGGCGGCGCACGCTGGTGACGGAATGGCCCACGAGAGCTTCCGGCTGCGGAACCACGGTCTTGAGCGACGCGAAGCCGAGAGGATCCGCCCCAACAAATACCGCGGCGTCGAGGAATACCTCGAGCCGTTCGGCCAGGGCCTGCATTTCCGGCAGTTCAGGCATCCGGCGAGCGTAACGACGCAACCCGCGCTCAGCGGCGGCGGCGCTGGCGTTCCTGCATTCGGGTGCGGATGAGTTCGCGCCGCTCGCGCACGTCGGCATAGGTCAGAGAATCGCCCCAATCGGCTCCGACCCCGAGGCTCGCCTTCACCGACACGAGATCCAGGTCGGGGGTGGCCAGCAGGCCGAGGTCCGCGGCGATCTGGTCTCCGTATTGCGCTTGGAAGTAGAGGTAGACGTGCGCGATCTCACCGAGGATGTCGAGATCCGGGGCGAGTGTGGCGGTCGCACCGTCGAGGAACATCATGTTCTTGACGAACAGCATCAACTCCTTCGGCGCGCGTGCCCCATACTCGAGCAACTTCTTGGTGAGTTCGCGGAGCTGGCCCACCAGTTCATCGGCGCTCATCGTGGTGGGGTCCTGAATGGGTTGGTCGAGACCCAGATCTCGCACGACGGCATCGAGATCGGTATCGGGAGGGAACGCGCCAAGGTCCCGCAACGCCGCAAGTTGCCCGCGGACATCCCCCGAACTCCCGAGTACGAGGAGCCGCAGAAACGCGAGCCGTTTGCGCTCATCCAAACGGCCGGTAATCCCGAAGTCGAGCAACGCCGTGCGACCATCGGGCAAGACGAACAAGTTGCCGCCGTGCAGGTCGCCGTGGAACACGCCGTGCACCAAGGCGCCTTCGAGAAACGAGATCAACCCGGCGCGCAACACCGCGCTGGTATCGATTCCCGCCGCCTGCATCCCTTCGGCATCGTCGAATCCGAATCCGAGCAGCCGCTCCATCACGAGCACGCGGCGGGTGACCAACCTGGGGTGCGGACGGGGCACCACCGTCTCCTGGATACCCAGCTTCGACATCGCGAACGCAACATCGAGCATGTTCTCGGCCTCGAGCCGAAAATCCAACTCTTCGACAATTGTTTCCGCGAATAACTCGACCAGCGCGGGAGGGTTCGCCAGCGCGGCCACAGGGATCCGTCCCACCATGCGCGGGCCCAACCACGCGAGCGCCCGGAGATCGTCACGCACCCGCCGAGCAACGGTCGGCCGCTGCACCTTCACGACAACCTCTTCGCCCGTGAGCAACGTGGCCGCGTGGACTTGCGCGATCGACGCGGCCGCGAGGGGTTCGGTATCGAACGTGG
The DNA here is from genome assembly GCA_031430375.1 of Acidimicrobiia bacterium. Taxonomy (GTDB): domain Bacteria; phylum Actinomycetota; class Acidimicrobiia; order IMCC26256; family JAENVU01; genus JAENVU01. The sequence continues at coordinate 11,205 of JANPBJ010000022.1, read as the reverse complement.
CAAAGACGTCCTCAATCGAACGCCCGAGATCGGTCTCGACAATCTCACGCACCGCGGCAAATGACTCCGCGGGCACGCGGTCGCGAAGCTTCTTGAACTCGCCGACCAACTCTTCGGGAAACAGCCCGTCGCCACCCGACACGATCTGACCAAGCTTGATGTAGGTGGAACCGAGGCCCTCAAAACTTCGCCGCAAGCGCGCGGAGATCCCCGCCCGGGATCGATCGGTGCCCCGCTCACGGAAGTACCAGACCGTGAGCGCCCACCCGACCGACGTGATCACACGAGCGCTCCGGCGTATTGGGGGGACCCGGGGCGGGGTGGTGAGCCGGCCCAGACCGGCGCGTGTGCGCGCCCGCACGCCATCGAGTCCGCGCCGCCAGGAGAGATCTTCGAGTTCGACGATCCACGGCGGCGTGTCGCTGAACGCACCGATCGCGAGATCAGCTGGCTTGACCGCTTCGGTGGAACTCACAGCGACACTCTCCCTCACATCGGCCGCCCAGCCCGCCTCGTGGAGAACTTCGAGGCGATGGGAGGGCCAGCGAGAGATCCGATCAGCCGTACGCCCGACAGCCCCAGCCGGTGAGCCGGTGCCTCGCGTAGACGCGTTCGGCAACCACTATCTGCTCCTCGCGCGTGGCTTGTCCAGCATTCGGTGCGAACTGACCTCCGCCAAATCCGCTCCACGTGCCGTTGTAAAAGCCGAGGCCGCCCGAGAAGGAGCGGCCCTGCATCGACCAGTTACCGGCGGTCTCACATTGGGCGATGCCGTCCCAGTTCACACCGGTCTTCGGTCGGTAATACTCCGCGGCGATCGCGTAGAGCTGCGCGACCTGTGCATCGTGCAGCTGCGCCTCACGGAACTTCTGCTCGTTTTTGGCGCGAGCCCGCGCTACCACTGCCGCATCGATCGCGACGCGAGACGCTCGCCGGACCTTGCTCGTTCCTCGGCGTTGTCCATCGCCACTGGGGAACGCATGACCCGCGATCACCCGGGTGGCGCGAAGACCCGTTGCCGCGCCACCAGTGTCTTGGTCGACGGCAACCACGGATGCCAGCGCGGCGAGCGCGACCATTGCAGCGCCCACCCCCGCGACCGGATGCACGCGCAAACGTCGGCGCGACCGCTGGTCGAGTTCAGGTTGCACATCAGTCGGTTGAACTTCGGGCAGGTCCTGCATCATCGGGTGATCAACCACAGCCGCCACCCCACGGTCCGAGTCCCTGGGTAGACATCAAGAACTGCGCCATCGCGTCCTGGTCCGACGCGCTCGCGGCCGACGGGTTCACCCCAACCAAGTCGGGACGCCCTGCGGCACGCGCCGTGTTGTTCCAAGTTCCGGGCATGAACTGGTATGCGCCCGCAGCCCCCGAGGAGGAGTTCACGACGTCGTATTGGCCCCTGCTCTCGCGGTGCTTGATGCAATCGAGGATGTTCCCGCGGTAGCCCGTGGACCGAGGCCGTGCCGCAGCAGCAGCAGCAGCAGCAGCAGCTTCCCGAGTCAGGTTCTCTGCAACCGCTGCAAACCACCGCGCACTGTTGACCGCCTCCACCCAGCGGCTGATGGCCACGACTTCCGAGCGAGCCCGGACTGCCGGGTCAACGGCGGGGAGGACACTTGCTTGCGATGTTGCCCGCGCGAGGCGGGTCTCGTTGTATCGCCGGACCGTGGTGGTCCGGGAGGGTCCACTCGTCGCGGCAGCGGTTACCGAGCCGACGAGTGCGGCGCCCGTCGCGGTGACGAGCAATCCTGAGGCGATCACATACGCGCGACCGTTCATGAGGTCTCCTTTCACTCCGCCAACCCCCGACCCGTCCGGGCGCGCGTCGATGCACACCTAAGGATTGGGAGAACGAAAGCCGCGCAAAGGATTCAGCGGGCGTTCGGAACAGGGACGCTACCTGGGTGGTGAGACCACAGCCCAGCCGGATGGCAATTTCTGGCAGCCATACGGGAATCCGCGTGGCCGGACGACCGGCGGTAGGGGCCCCAGGGCCGGGCCGTGCGCTCCACCACAGGAAAACTTTGTGACTATCTTCACAAGGACCGAATTGCCCGACTTACTCGAGCGGACGAGCAAGACCGCACAACCCCGAACCGGAGCGAAGCGGAGGTGAGCAGCGAGGAAGCATCCCGACCAATATCAGAAACGCGACATCCGAGCGGACGAGCAATCAGGAGGACTTGCGTCCATTCATCACACCGGCGGGGGTCACGACGAGACCAGTCACCGTTTGATCCATATGTTCCATACGTAGCGACAACATTCGCTGTGCGTAGCGCAATACCGTGAGCGCGTAGTCGGGGTCCTCGGCTCGATTCTCGAGCTCCGACGGGTCGCGATCCAGGTCATAGAAGAGCGGCGGCAAACCGGTGAAGTGGACGTACTTGCCGTGTTCGTCGCGTAGGACGCACAGCGCGCATTGATCCATGGTGAGGCCGAAGACGGCCTCCGCGAAACCGCCGATCGGGTCACGAAACTCCCACTCCCAGAATGCGGCATCACGCCATCGCTCGGGTACGGATCCGGCAATCCATGGGAGCAGCGACCGACCGTCACATTGAATCGGGATCGCGATTTCCAACCACTCAAGGATCGTTGGCATCAGGTCGACGTTCTCGGTGAACGGACCATCAAGCACGGTCCCGTGCGCGTGCGCGGCGCGCGGGTCATGGACGATCAGGGGTATGTGGTAACTCTGATCGAACCAGCCCAACTTCTGGGTCAGCCAGTGGTCGCCGAGTTGCTCGCCGTGGTCGGAGGTAAGGATCACGAGCGTGTCGTCCCACTCGCCGCGCGCCCGGATGCCGTCGAGCAATCGCCCAACCTGCGCATCGACTTCACTCATCATCCCGAAGTAGGTCGCTTGCGTTTGCCGCAGTTGGTCGAGGTCGTCCCCGAGACGAATACCGGGGATCGCCAATGCGCCGGCGAGCAGCGGGCTGACCGCACCTTCCGCATCGAAGGTGTCCTGTCGCACGGGCATCGGCATCGTTGCCGGGTCATACATCGACGCGTAGGGCGCGGGCGCGGCGAACGGCGGGTGGGGACGGATGTAGGCCGCGTGCACAAACCAGGAGTCGCCGTCGGCGGCTTGGTCACACTCGTCCAGATATCCCAGCACGGCACCGGTCAGAAACGCCGCCTCGGAATGCTCCGCGGCGTAGTGCGTCGGTGCGCCGGGTAGATCGGAGCTCGGCTCGTAGAAATCCGCGACGTTCTCCGGGACGTCGTATCCGTGACCGCGCAACCACTCGCCCCAGGCCGCGCCGTGTTCGGGAAGGTCGACCACCGCGCGATAACCCGGCAGGACTCCCTCATAGCTGTGCAGGCGCGGGTCATCCGCGGCGAGAACACGCGGGTCCGGAGACGCATCGGTGTAACCGAACAGCACCGGGTCGTAACCGTGGGCACGCACCTCCAACGCAACGTTCGTAAACCGTTCGCCGAGTGGGGTGCCGTTCGACACCGACCGATGATTCATGAGGTACTGACCGGTATGGATGGACGCGCGTGACGGTCCGCAGGGCGCGGCCTGGGCATAGTGCCGGCGAAACAGCACTCCTTCCGCCGCGAGCCGATCCAGGTTCGGCGTCTGCACAATGGGATGACCGGCCGCACCGAGACACTCCCCGCGCCACTGATCCACGGTGATGAACAAGACGTTCGGCATGCGCCAAACTTACGGGAGAACCGCAACCCCCCGCGCGAGCGAAGCTCCCGGCCAGTACGGACCGCCTATCGCTGCAGGCGGCACACGGTCGCCGCCGGTTCCGAAGGGATGCAAACCGCCGGAGTAGTCCACGATCCACCCGCCGCTGCCATCAGATGAGAGGGCGATGCCGCGTGCAACATCCTGTCCCGCCCAGCGCGGACCTCTGACATTGGGTGCGGGGGCACCGCCGAAGGCATAGATCCTGCCCGACGCATCTACTTCGTAGCCACCCACGCCGTCCGGCATCAGGGCGACTCCGCGAGCGATGTCGAGGCCGGACCAATACGGCACGCCGGCCGGGACCGCGGGGGTCGCGCCGCTTCCGATCGAGAACGGATGCAACCCCCCAAATCCGTCAAGTTCGTATCCGCCGGTTCCGTCGGGGAGTACGACCACGCCGCGCACGATGTCCCAGCCCGGCCAGTAGGGAGTGCCGTGGGTCGGGGGAGTCGCGCCGGGGGACTCACCGAACGAGAATCCGTGAGTTCCGCCGTATGCATCGACGACCAAGCCGCGGTTTCCCGGCAGCACCGCAACCCCGCGCACGATGTCCCACCCCGGCCAATAGGGACCGCCAACGAACCCGTTCGGCGCCGCCGCACATCCCGCGCTCCAACCGTGCAGCCCACCGAAGGCATCGACCACGACGCCCTGGACCGGAACTGGCGCGGTCGACGCGTTCCCCTGGAAACGAAATGCGCTGGCCACGTCGAGCCCGGCGCGGCGCGCGGTTCCAAACGCGAGCACCCGCCCGTCGGCCGGCACCACCACGCTGAAGGCCGCCGAGCGGCGACCGGCGTCGACCACGGTGGCGCCATCGATCCCAAATCCATCGTCGGGCAGTCCATCGTCTCCGAGGCGAACCAATACGAGATCGTTGTCGGATCCGACTCTCGAGTTCCCAACGATCACGAGCGAGCCGTTCGACTGACGCGTGATCGCGGCGGGGGAATCGTTCACCCCAAAGGCGTCGCGGTAGCTGGTGAACGCCGGATCCGCCGTTCCATTCGCGAGGTAGCGACGCACCAGCGTCTGGCCATGGCCTGCCGCTCCCTTGCCGAAGCCCGTGGCGACGACCTTGCCGTCCGGTTGCAACACCATTGCCGTCACCGCATCGTGACCACCGACGTCGATCGTCAATCCGTCGGTGCCACCAAACGCGGTATCGGTGCTGCCATCGGCGTTGAGGCGCATGATCCGCCAGTCGGCCGGGCTCGACGGGGTCGACCCACCCACGTAGACCGAGCCATCGGCCTGGGCCACGAGCGACCGGACGATCATCGGCAATGCGGTTCTGCGGCCGTCGCCGTCCCAACCCGTGTTGGGGAGGCCCGCGTTGGTGTAGTGCGCGACGTATCCACCGGCCGTGGCGTCGCCGGCGACCAGCACGCTGCCGTCATTCAAGGAGACGACGGCCCGTGCGGCATCCGTACCGCCCATATCCACCATCAGCCGTCCCGTGCTGTGGAACGTGGGGTCGACCGTTCCGTTGTTCTTGAGGCGCACGATCATCGTGTCGGTCGCTGTGCCGTTGACCCGACCCCCGGCCGCGACCACGCCACCTGCGGCGGTCGGCGCGACCGCGTTGTAGCGAGCGGTGCCGGTGACCATGATTCGGGTCCGCCCTGCGGTACCGAACGTTGCGTCGTAGGTGCTGCCGATCAGGCGCATCACCAACCCACGGTCGCCGGCTGAGCCGGCGACGAGCACTTTGCCATCGGCCTGGAGCGCCGCGGCACGGGCGCTACTTGCCTCTCCCGCAACGACGTCGAGAACCTGATGACCACAACGGCCGAAGGTGCCATCGGGATCGCCGGGCCACGCACCGGCGCTCGTCAGTGGGGCGACGGCGCCAGCCACCGCGAGACCCATCGCGAGCGCAGCGCTGACCACGGTCCGACCCGCCCCCGTCCGCACGGGGACGGCGCAATCGGCTGCTCGTTCAATGGGGTTGCGATGACGATTCGTTGCGGTTCCTCCCTCTCGGGGCGCTCGCGCGCTCCGCGTGGTTATCGGCAACCAGGCCCACCAATCTGTACCCGGCCGGCATCCGCGTGCTCGATAGGGTCGGGCAACCCATAATCGTCCGACTCCCAACCGCCGCGGAGGCCCCCGTGCGTTTGAGGCATCACCCCCTCGCCGCCGCCGTGATCAGCATCACCCTGGCCATGACCGTCGCTTGCACCAGCGAAGGCGGTTCGCCTTCCAGCCGTTCCCCCGAGTCATCGGCCAGCAGCACCACAACCACCGGGCCGAGACGCCCCGGCGTCGACGGCACCCTCGTCATTGGCGCGCTCGCGCCGATCTCGGGACCGGTGGCGCCCATCGCCGATTCGTTTGTGGCACCCGTGAAACTCGCGATCGACGAGATGAACCTCGCGGGCGGCATCCGCGACAAACCCGTTGGGCTCGCGATCGGCGATGACGGCTCGGACACCGCGACGGCACGCGCCGCGTTCGCCACGCTCACCGACACCGACCATGTCGACGCGATCGTTGGACCGTCGTCGTCAGACATCGCGGCCTCGTTGATCCCGTCGGCCCGGAAGGCACAGGTCGTCATCTGTTCAGGTTCCAACTCTGCCGGGGCGCTGTCAGTCATCGACTCCGACGGCTACTACTTCCGCACCGCGCCTCCCGACCAACTCCAGGCCGACGCGCTGGCGAAGCTGGTCATCGCCGACGGACACCGCACGCCGGTCGTCCTGGCGGTACAAGATTCCTACGGTGTCCCATTCGGTCGCACGGTGGTTGCCCGGCTCCGGTCCCTCGGAGTACGGGCAGCCCGGCTGGTCAACTTCACGCCCAACGGGGACGCCGCCACAATCGTGAAGCGGGCACTCCGCCCTGAGCCCGACTCCATCGTGCTCATCGGGTTTCCGGCCGCAACCGCACCGGTGATCAGGGCGCTCGCCGCCTCCGGGAACAGTCCCGGTCAAATCCCCACCTACGGCTCCGACGGCCTGCAAGCAGCGGACCTCGGCGCATCGGTTGATCCGGCGTTCCCCGCGATCGTGGCCGGACTCCGGGGAACCACACCCGCCGGAGCCCCGAGCGGCATCGACCACCCGTTCAACGCCCGGATCCTTGCCGCGGGGGTGGAGCCGTTCTTCTCCGCCGCCGCGTACGACTGCACAATCCTCATCGGGCTCGCCGCCGTTGGCGCGGGCACCGATGACCCCGCGAAGATCAGGGGCCGGTTCGCCATCAACCTGACCGGCAAGGTCGACTGCTCCACCTTCGCGGAGTGCCGCGCCTTGCTGGAAAACGGCCGGACGATTCACTATCGGGGGGCATCGTCGAGATTCGACGATTGGAAGGGGTTCGAACCCGGTACCGGGGTGTACGACACCTGGACCATGGGTCTCGACGCTCGACCGGCAACGAATCCGCCAACCAGCCAAATCGCGGTTCCCTGAACTGGACATATCACGTTCCGCAGTTGTCCGGCTTCGCAACGTGGTGTTGGTGGTGTTTCTTGGCGGCGCGGCACAGAATATCGTGCGGTTTCCCTGGCGTTTTTGCGCCCGTGCCGTCTAGGATTTCTAGCGTCTGGGCACCTTTGTGGGGGGAACATGCGCAAGCAACTCGGGGCAATAATTTCTACGCTCACGCTGGCTTCAACGGGCTTCGTCGCCCTGGCCGGGACCGTGAGCATGAGCCCGGCCGGTGCCGACACTGTGGGCATCCCGCTGTCGTGTCAGACCACCAACATCCCGGTGCTGGGGAGCTCGGTTTCAACCCGGGTGCAAAGCACGATCGGGACCGCTCCGGCCACGATCGCCCAGAACGGGACTTTCACGATGTCGGTGCAACCCGCACCCGACAATCTCGCCTCCGACGCAGGGAGCGGGGCCACCCTCCAGTACGTCCAGGACTTCCGGATCCGCGTGCCCGTACCGGCGAACTCCACGCTGCTGTCGTACTCCATCTCCGGTGGGTTCGGGTATGGAGCCCTCGGCTCGCCTGCCGTCCTGCAATCCGGCAACAACATCATCCTGCAGGTCCACGGACCGATCTTCCCGGGGAATAATTTCCAGCTCCCTGCGATCAACCTGAACCTACAGGCCACCGGGCCCACGCTGTCTGCGGTGCAGATTCGCCTGGGTGGAACCTCGTACGCGAACCCTGGCCTCGACTTCTCCGCCAATGCCGACCTCCCCTCCGGGCTCGGGAACGCGACGCTTCCCACGGCGTGTTACCCCAGCACCTCACCGGCGCTGGCCACCACCACCATCGCTCCGCCCGACACCTCCGGCCCGGCCATCACGATCACGAACCCGCCCGATGGCGCCACCTATGCCCAGAACGCGATCGTGAACGCTTCGTACTCTTGTAACGACGGTCCGTTCGGCAGCGGCGTCGCCACCTGCGCGGGGACGACCCCGAATGGCACTGGGATCGATACCTCCACCATCGGCGTGCACACGTTCACCGTCAACGCGACCGACGTCGCGGGAAACCCGCCCACGAGTTCGACCGTTACCTACACCATTGCAAGTGACCCATCGATCGCCGCCAAAGGTGGTTGGAACAACGAGGGTGCGGGCAACGTGGTGCCCTTCGCCGTGTCATTGTCCCGGCCTACCAATCAGGCCGTGACCGTGAACTACGCGACGCAGAACGGTTCCGCGGACTCGACCACCGACTACATCCCCACGTCGGGAACGCTCACATTCAATCCGGGCGCGTCGCAGGTGCAGACCGTCAATGTCACGGTGCGCAACGACGCGGTGTACGAGAACGCAGAGGCGTTGTCGCTCGATCTCACCGGTGCAACCAACGCACTCATCGCCACTCCCACAACGGACGGACGGATCCGTGACGACGACCAACCGGCGATTCGGGCCTCGGCCGGAGCCGTGAACGAGGGGCCCGGCGTGTCGGTCCCGGTCACGATCTCGATCGAGGGCCCCGCGCCGGTCCCCGTCACCATCAACTACGCAACCGGCGATTCCGTTGTGCCGAACCACGCGATCGCCGGAGCCGACTACACCCCCACCAGCGGAGCAACCGTTATCGCCACCGGCGCGACCACGGCCATCGTCAATGTTCCGGTCCTCGATGACGCCGTATTCGAATCCGACGCCGAGACGTTTACGTTCAGCGCCACCAATGCGGCCAACGCCCAGTCCGTGTCGGTCTCGGGCACCATTGTGGACAACGAGGCCCACCCACCCGTGCTCGCAATCGGCGACATGTCGGTGGGCGAAGGCAACGCCGGACCTCGCAGCGCGATGGTGAGCGTGACCCTCGATCACGCCGTCGGGGTGCCGGTCACCGTGCGCTATTCGACTGCGAACGGCACGGCCATCGCCGGCGTTGACTACACCGCCGCGGTGAACAAGCAACTCGTCTTCGAGGCCGGCAAGGTGTCCAAGATCATCGCCATTCCGTTGAAAAGCGACACGGTCGCGGAGCCCGACGAAACCTTTACCGTGAACCTGACTGCGCCGTTCGCAGCGGCATTGGGTCGGGCCAGCGGCACGGTCACAATTCGCAATGACGATGTCTCCAACCCCGTCCCCGCGCTGTCGGTCTCCGACGCGCGGGTCGTGGAAGGTGATAGCGGAACCACTGCCTTGCGGGTCACGCTCGAACTCGACCACAAGGACACCCTCAACACGATCACGGCGAAGCTGTCGGCTGGCGCCGGAACCGCATCTGCGGGGACCGACTTCGTGACCTTCACGAACAAGATCGTGAAGTTCTTGCCCGGTACCCACACCAAGCAACTGTCGATTTCGATCAAGAACGATCTCACCGTGGACGTGGGGTCGGACGAACAGTTCACCCTCACGCTTTCAGCGCTGGTCAACGCCACGGCCGGCCACAACCCGGCCACAATCACCATCGTTGACAACGACAACCCATTGCCGACGGCGCCGAGCTCACTGACGGCGGTCCAATCGCGCATGAGCCTCGGTGGTGTCGAACTGTCGTGGCCGCCGTCCACAACTCCACTCGCCGATTGGCCGTTGACCAACTACGAGTTCCGTCGCTCCACCAACGGTGGGACGGTGTTCAACGCCTGGGCTTCAACCGGGAGCGCCACGCCGTTCTTCATCGACGCGTGCGGCCAGGGCGTGACGTGCACCTATGAGGTCCGCGCTCGCAGCGCCAAGGGCTCAAGCGCGGCGGCCGGACCGAGCTCGGCCACCGGGCTCGCGGACACCACAGCTCCCGTGCTGTCCATCGAATCCCCCACGCACCGCGGCAACCTCGACACCATCAGCGGAACCGTGGTGACCGGGAATGCCGGATTCGCCACTGGTGACACCACGGCCGTCCCGGTGAGTATCTATCCGTGTGCAGGGTGCACCAACGTGGCTCCCACGTTCTCTGCATCCATCACGCCAGGGGCCGGGACCTGGACCGCCAACCCCGTTCTCTCGCCCGGCGTCTACACCGTGCAGAGTTCGCAAGTCGACTGGGCCGGAAACACGGCCACGAGCGCTCCGCTGACCTTTGAGGTACGCAACGCCATCTTCGTCTCCCCCTTCGGCAATGACGCCAACCCGGGGACGGTGACCGCACCTAAACTGACACTGAACGCGGGCGCTAGTGCTGCCGGCGCCCAGGGACGCCCGCAGGTCGCGGTCGCCAACGGGGCGTTCGCACCAACCGGTGGAGCGACCGTTGCCGCGAACGTTGCGGTGCTCGGTGGCTTCGATCAGTTCAGCGGTTGGAGCCGGAATGGCAGTGCCGGCCTCGGCGGCACTCCTGATCGCAACGGCACGCAACTCCAGGGCGCTCCGCAAGGCCTCACGGTCAGTGGTGGCGTTACCGTGACCCTCGACGCGATGACGATCTCCGGGTTGAACACCGGCCTCGCGGCGGGTGCGAGCGTGTACGGCGTTCGCGCGGTAGGCGCAAGCGGCGCCAGCCCGGCGAACGTGACCATGAATAACACCAAGGTGACCGCAGCCGACGGCAAGGACGGCACTGACTCCACCAGCCCCGGGACGAACGCCAGTGGCGCCGGGTGTCGCGGCGCCGACGGGACCCCGTGGTTCACCGGCGACGGCAACGGCATGATCCCGAACGGTTCGAGCTGCGGCGGCGCGGGTGTGGCCGCGGCCGGCTACGGCGGCGGCGGCGGCGAGGGCTTCGCGTTCTCGGCCAACGGCGGCAAGAACGGTGGCACCGGTGGCGGCGGAGCAGTCGGTGGCGGCGGCGGATCCGGTTCCTTCACCTACGGTGCGCCGGGCGGCGGCGGCAACGGTGGCGGATCCGGCGTGCTCGGTACCGCGGGCAGCAGCGGTGCGAACGACACTGGCCTGGCCGGAGCCACCTGGCTCGGGCGCAGCGGTGGTGGCGGCGGCAACGGCACCGCCGGTGGCGGTGGGTCGGGCGGCGGTGGTGGCGGCGGCACCGGCTTCGGGGTCAACGGCGGTCGCGCCGGTGGCGGTGGTGCCGGGGGCACGGCCGGCGGCGGCGCCGGCGCAGGGGCCCCGGGCGGCGGCTCGTTCTCGGTGTACGCA
>JANPBJ010000021.1:0-2983 GCA_031430375.1 Acidimicrobiia bacterium | reverse complement strand
GCCACAATGAAATCGCAATGACCAGCGCTGCGACTCCGCCCCCGAGGGGTGCTCCCGCGAGCAGAAGCGCGGGAATCGGCGCGTGGCTTCCGAACCCGATGAGTTCGACCCGACCAGGCTCCCGCGGATCGAAGCGTATTGGTACCCGAGTGCGGATCCACTGCTTCGTGGGAGCGGCCACGTAGGTCTCGGCGCGTTGTGCTCGGCCACGGGCGTCGCGATAGCGAAGTTGTAGGAGCATTCCGTCGGCGTCTCGAACCCCGGTCACGGTCCCTTCGGCGCGATGCCACCGGACCGTTGCCTCGGACCGCCAGTCGATACCCGCGCGCGCGACCCGTGAAAGTCCGGTCACGATCAGGGGGATCGCGATGAGCAACAGCGCCGCTACCGCAAGTGCAGGCAACACTCGCAACGGATCACGGGCGGTCGACCAGGCGCGGACAATCCATCGGCGTCCCGCGCCGCCAACGCGCTCCCAGAGTGCCTGGATCCGATCCATACGTCTCCCATCGACCAACGTCTCCCCGTAGTTGATGCGTTCCCGGGTCGTGAGCGGGTCAGCGGTAGAACGCGGGGCTAAACGCCCCCTTGGGGATCTCGTCGAGCGGCACCGCTACTTCGGCGGGGGTGGGTCCCACTCCGTCCGCCGCCAGCCGATCGAGCGCCGCGAGATCGAAGCCGTAGACATCAGCCGCGGTGCCCGAAAGCACCTGACGAAGGTCCTCGGCGTTCCAATCGTTGAACGTCCGGCGCAGGCTCGCCAACGAATGCGGCGACGTGCCCTCGTTGTGCGGATAGTCGGCGCCCCACATCACCTTGTGTAGCCCAAGCCGGCGCAACGACTTCGCCTCCCGAATCCCGGGGAAGCTCACCCCGACCCAGACATTGCGTTCGAAATACTCGCTCGGCGTCAGCGGGAGCACGCTGTCGTTCTTGAGGTTCATCTCGCCGATACGGCCCGACTGCATTTGCATATGGAACGCGTCCAGTTGCATCAGGAGCGGAGGGATCCAGTCACAACCCTGTTCCGTGAGTACCAACTTGAGTTGCGGGAAGCGTTCGAACACGCCGCTCATCACGAGTTGCCACAACGGACGGTGCGCGTACCAGGCCGTTTCGATCATCCACTGGATCGTGGAACTCGCGAACTTGCCGTAGTCGGGCAGGCCGGTGCCGGTGGTGTGGTGATTGATGATGACACCGCGCTCTTGGCACACCGCCCAGAGTCGGTCGTAATGCTCCGAGTAATACGGCGGCATATCCGCGCCGTCGGGAATACCAGGAATGAGCACGCCGCCGCGGAGGCCGTGATCATCGATCCATTCCACCTCGGCAATCGCGACGTCCACATCGTCGAGGAAGATCTGCCCAATCCCGGCCCGTCGCTCGGGATGCCGCGAACAAAAGTCGGCGAGCCACCGGTTGTGCGCGCGCAACCCCTCCCAGCGGCGGCGGTAGTCCTCGGCGTCGTCGGGAGCGCGTGCAATGACAACACCAGTGGGGAAGAACGGCGGCACCGTGTTCGGGAACACCACCTCGGCGACGATGCCATCCTTCGCGAGATCCGCGATCCGGCGCTCGTCATCCCAGTTGCGCGACCGACCGTCGTCTTGCAAATCCCGAAACGGGTTCGAGTACTTCCCACGCCACGCGTCGAACTCTGCCTGCCACTCGGCCGACAGGTACTCCCGGTATTGCTCATGCGAACCACCGGCGTGGCAATCCGCCGAGATAATCGTGTATCGCTCTTCGGTCGCTGTACTCATGTGCGGATTCTCCTCGGCGGCGTCATCAAACGGGTCGTCGGCCGTGCACCGTTGCCGACTGCGGAAACCTGACGCTACCGTCAGTTGGCGTCGATCGCCGACGCAGCCACTTCTGTCGACCGTTTCCGGGCGACACCCACCCAAGCGATCGGGGAGATATGGACAGCGCAACGGATGTGGTCGACATCTGGGTGAACCTGATCACGGGAGACGGCGCACGCGAGTTCCTCAGCCAAGAGCAGTTCGCCAACATCCCCGGCTACCTGGGTTCGAGTTCCACCGATGGCATCGGGGTCGACGCGATGCTGGCCGTGATGGACGAACTCGGCGTCTCAACCGGGATCCTCTGTGCCGGGATGGACCGGACCGCAGAGCACGCGCTCGAGGTTGCGGATCAGTACCCCGGGCGGTTCCTGGTGGCCGCCGGGCTGACGTCGCCGGAACACCCCACCCGCAACGTGCGTCGTATCCGAACGCTCGCCGAACATCCGCGGTTCTCGATGGTACGCGTGATGCCACTCGCCAATCAGGTCCCCATCACCGACCCCCGCCACTACCCCGCCTACTCCGTGTGCGAAGAACTCGGGATTCCGATGGGTATCAACGTGGGCGTTCCGGGGCCGCGCGTGCGATCGCGCGTGCAGCACCCCGAGTTGCTCGAGGATGTGTTGATCGACTTTCCCGACCTCGTGGTGATCGGCGCACACATGGGCCACCCGTATGAGGAGCTCCTGATGAACTACATGAGGAAGTGGCCGAACCTCTATCTCTCGTGCACCGCATACGCGCCGCGGTACATGGATCCAAATCTGGTGGCGTTCATGGACTCGGCCACGTATCGCGGCCGCGTGCTTTGGGGCAGCGACGAACCGTGGTTCCCAATGCGACGCTCGCTCACCGAAGCGCGGGCGCTCCCCCTCGACCCCGACGCCATGGCTCAGTTTCTTGGGGGTACAGCGCGCCGGCTGCTCGACCGTACAGTGCGTTCATGACCGTCCAACATCTCGCAGCCACCGCATCGCCGGATGACGTTGCCGCGGTGCTCGCCGCCGACGGCTGTGCCGTGATCGACCACCTCGCGCCGCGGGAACTGCTCGACCGCATCGAGGCCGAGATGGCCCCTCACGTCGCTCGCACCGGATACGGAACCGACACCTTCGCGGGGCCGCGGACCCGCCGCACCGGTGGGTTGATTGCCCGGTCACCATCGTCGCAGG
>JANPBJ010000020.1:0-18461 GCA_031430375.1 Acidimicrobiia bacterium | reverse complement strand
GGCGTGGTCGATCACCAGGTCGGTGCCGGCCGCGATCCCGACGGCCTCCTCGACCAACGCGACCGCTCCGTCGAGATCGCCACGCGCCGCGAGCACCTCGGCGCGCGCCACCCGCCAGCCGATCGCGGTCTTGAGGTTCTGGCCCGCGAGCTGCTCGCTCGCGGTGGCCATCTCGTCGGCCTCGTCAATGGCACCGTCGACGAGGAGCGCGCGGGCGAGCAACGCCGCCGCGTTTCCGGCGTCGGCCCCGACACCGAGCGAACCCAGGCCGGCGAACGCGGCGCGCAACGGCCCAATCGCGGCATGGGGATCGCCCGCGATCATCTCGACCATCCCCGCGTACAGCTCGGTCTGCGCGAGCCCGTGGCGGAGGCCGAGTTCCTCCAACGACGCGCGCGCCGACGCGAGCATCGAGCGGGAGACGTCGAAGCGACCACGCAGCGACTCCAGCACCGCCTGGCACCGGTTCGACGCGGCCTCCACCGACGGTGACGCGGTGGTGATCCGCAGCAGACGCACGACATCGAGGCAGCGGCCGCCGGCGCGGGCCACCGGGCTCGGGCCGAAGAGTGCGGCGTCGGGAGCAGACCCGAGCACCGCGGTGACCCGGCGGCGGTCGTCGGCGGCGCGAGCCGCAGCCAGCGCGAGGTCGAGCTCCAGCTCCGCATCGCCCACGCGCCCGAGGCGTGCCAGCAACCCGGCGCGCACCTGGTGGGCCTTGGCCTGGCCGGAGCCGTCGCCGAGTTCCGTGAGCGTCTGTGCCGCGGCCTGCGCCTGCGCGTCTGCGGTCACCAGCCCCTCGGGGTCGGTGAGTCCCACGAGCTGCGCGGCGTAGCACTCGCCCCAGGCGGCCAGTCGGGGGTCGTCGGCCGCGGTTCGCACGAGCTCCTCCACGAGCGGCCGCGCCGTGGCACCGTCGCCCGTCGCGAGCAGGCATTCGCACCCCATCATCAACAGGTCTGCTCGCGCCGCCGCATCGGACTCGGGCAGCAGGGCAAGGGCACGGGCACTCGAGGCACCCGCGGCGGCGAGGTCGTCGCGCCCCAGCGCGCGCTGCGCGGCAGTGGCGAGCAGCTCGGCGGCGCGCCGGCCCAGCTCGGCGCGGTCGTCGCCGAGCGCGCCCAGCTCCCCGCGGTATCGGTAGGCCTGTTCGTAGTGGAACGCGATCGCGGTCTCGTGCTCGCCGATGAGGTCGGCCGCGGTGCGGTCGGTCCAGGCCGCGACCCGCTCGTGAAGCTCGGCCCGCGTGGTCTTCAACAACCGCCGGTAGGCAGCATCTCGGATCAGCACATGATGAAACCGGTACACCGGCTCGTCGCCCCAGTAGGTGCCGGTGGGCTCGACCAGCTCCTTGCGGCGCATCGCCTCCAGCATCGGCGCGATCGGAGCCCGCATCCCCGCCAGCTCGCGCAGCGCGCCGAGGCTGAACTCCGCGCCGACCACCGCCGCCTGTTCGAGTAACTCGCGCGCGGCCGCGGGCAGGCGCTCGACGCGCGCGCCGAGCAAAGACTGGATCGTCGGCGGTACGTCGACCGCCTCGGCGTCGATCGTGAGCTCCCACTCGCCGTCGTCACGCTGGCGGATGACGCGGTCATCGACGAGCATGCGCACCAACTCGCGTACGAACAGTGGGTTGCCGTCGGTGGACGATGGCAGGCGCTCGACCAGCCCTGCGGGTAACCGGTCGGTACCGAGCAGTCCCGCGGCGAGGGCCTCGGTGGCCGACGCGTCGAGGCCGTCGAGCACGACCACCGCGGCCACCGGGCGCCCTGGTTCAGCCAGCGACGGTCGCACCTCGCGCAGCTCGGGGCGAGCAAGACCGACGAGCAGCACCGCGGCGTTCGCGACCCACTCCGCGAGGTGCTCGATCAGGTCGAGGAGCAACGGCTCAGCCCACTGGATGTCGTCGATCACAACGACAAGGGGCCGGCCCGACGCGGTCGCCTCGATCAGCCGGCGCACGCCCCAAAACGTCTCCTCCACGGAGCGACCGGGTGCGGCGCCCACGAGCGCGGCGAGCACGTCGATAACGCGGCCGTGATCGGTTTCGGTCTCGGGCAGGAGTGTGCCGATCGCGGCGAGCGCGGCGTCGGCATCGGTATCCTCGCCGAGCCCGGCCGCGTCGCGGATGAGCTGCGCGACCGGTGCGAACGTGGCCTCACCCGCGCGGTCGCACCGAAGCTCGACGCGCTGGGCGCCGGCAGCATCAGCGAGATGCGAACACAACTCGCGCGAGAGGCGCGTCTTGCCGACGCCGGGTGAACCGAGCACCGTCACCAGGCGCGCGGTCGATGTGCGACGCGCCTCGTCGAACACACCGACCAGCCGTTGCATCTCCGCGTCCCGCCCGACGAACGGCGTGGTGATCTCGGGCGCAGCTTCGATCTCGAGCGCGAGCTCATAGATCGAGACGGGCTGCGCGCGCCCGGCGACGGTCACCTCGCCGAGTTCCTCGTACCCGACCTCGCCGCGGGTGAGGCGCCACGTCTCCTCCCCGACGAGCACGTGTCCCGGCCGGCAGGCCTTCTCGAGCCGGGCCGCGACGTTCAGCGCGTCACCGATGAGATCAGCATCACCCGCGCCGATCACCACCTCGCCCGTGTTGATCCCGACGCGCAGCGTCAGCGTCTCGCCGTAGCGGCGATCGATGTCGGCCGCGAACTCATGGAACCGCTGCTGCATCGCCGCGCCGGCGTCGACCGCGCGACGGGCGTCGTCCTCCGCGACCTCCGGGATCCCGAAGGTGGCCATCACCCCGTCGCCCATGAACTTGGCGACGGTGCCCGCGTGCGCGTCGATCACCGCCTGGAGTAACGCGTGATATTGGGCGAGCACCTGGCGCGAGACCTCAGCATCGGTCCGCTCACCGAAGCCCGTCGAACCTCCGAGGTCCGCGAAGAGCACGGTGACCGTCTTGCGGACCGCGCTCGGAGCCGATGCCGCCGGTGGCGACCCCGCCGGGGTCAGCCCGGTGCCGCACTCCCCGCAGAACTTCTGGTCGGCCTGGACCTCGGCCTGGCAGCCCGGGCAGCGCAGAGCGAGCGGCGTCCCGCACTCCACGCAAAACCGCACACCCTCACGGTTCTCGAAACCGCACCTCGAACACGCCACCGGCTGCTGCCCCGAATCGTCCATTGTCACCGCAGCGTAGGTCGATACCGCGCACGAGACCGTGCGAAGATCCCGCCATGAGCACCGGGCAAGTGAGTTCGTTCCTCTTCACCGACATCGAGGCGTCGACACGCCGGTGGGAGCACGATCCGGCGGCGATGAGCGCGGCGCTGGAGCGCCACGACGCCATCGTCCGGGACGCGATCGAGAGCAACGGCGGGTCGGTCCTCAAGCACACCGGCGACGGCGTGGTCGCCGTGTTCGACCGGCCCGCGGACGCGTTGCGCGCGGCCGTGACGATCCAACGCGGCCTCACCGGCGACGACGTGCGCGTCCGCGCCGGGCTCCACACCGGTCGCGCCGAGGAACGCGACGGCGACTACTTCGGGCCGACGCTCAACCGGGCCGCACGGATCATGGGCCTCGGTCGGGGTGGACACGTGCTGCTCTCTGGTGCCGCGGCCGCGGCGATCGCAGACGACCTCCCTGGCGAGGTCACCCTGCTGGACCTCGGGGACCACCTGCTCAAGGGATTCGAGCACGCCGAGCGCATCCACCAGGCGACCGGTGACGGTCTCACCACGGATCGCGCCGTCGAGGCGCGCGCCGCCGGGACGACCCGGGGCGGAAGGACGAGCTTCGTCGGGCGAGAGAGCGAGCTCTCGACGATCGGCCGACTCCTCGACGACGAGCGGTGCGTCACCGTCACCGGCGTCGGCGGTTGCGGGAAGACCCGACTCGCGCTCGAGGCGGCGCAGCGCACGGCCGGCAGGTACCGCGACGGCGTCGTGATCGTGGAGCTGGCGCCGCTCGCGGATCCGGCAGCGGTCCCGCGCGCCGTGGCCGATGCCGTCGCGATGCCCATCGTCGCCACGTCGGTCACCCGCGACCTCACGATCTTCCTCCGAGACCGCGAGTGCCTCGTCGTCCTCGACAACTGCGAACACCTTCTCGACGCGTGCGCGGAGCTCGTCGACGAGCTGATCGAGGCGTGCCCGGAGATCACCGTGCTCGCGACGAGTCGGGAGCCACTCGGCCTCGACGACGAGCGGGTGTGGCGGGCTCCGTCACTCTCCCTTCCGGGTGACGACGACCGCGATCCGCTCGACTGCGAAGCGGTCGCACTCTTCACTGCGCGCGCCGCGACCGCGCGCGCGGGTTTCGTTACCGCCGAGCATCGCGACGCGGTCGTCGCGATCTGCCGGGGTCTCGACGGCCTCCCGCTCGCGATCGAGCTCGCGGCCGCGCGCACGAGCCATCTCACGCCCGAGCAGATCGCCGCCATGCTCGACGACCGGTTCCGGCTCCTGACGGGTGGCGCGCGTCGAGCGCGGCAACGTCAGCAGACGCTTCAGGCCGCGATGGACTGGAGTCACGACCTCCTGAGCGGCGACGACCGGCGCCTGCTCCGGCGCGCGTCGGTGTTCGCCGGCGGCTGGACACTCGACGCGGCAGTCGCGGTGTGCGGCGAGGGTGATCCCGTTGCGGTGATCGACGGCCTCGGATCGCTCGTCGCCAAGTCACTCGTCGTCGCGGAGGAGACCGACACGAGCATGCGCTACCGCATGCTCGAGACGGTCCGGCTCTACGCTCAGGACCGCTTGGTCGAGGCGGGCGAAGCGGAGCTGCTGCGCGACCACCACCGCGACTGGCTGATCCGACACGTCGAGGCGGTCTGGGACGAGCACGGCGATCGGGCGATCTCGGCGGTCGGAGCCGAAGCCGAGCGCGAACTCGAGAACATCCGGACAGCGCTCGACTGGTCGGACGAGCATGGTCGCGGCGACCTCGTCGTACGGTTGATCTCGCTCACGTGGCCGATGTGGTACTTCAGCCTCCGCTCGACTGAGGCGCTGACGTGGCTCGAGCGCCACGCGACGACGGTCGAGCCCGGGCTGGCGACGGCCGAGCAGGTCGAGCTGCGGATCGCTCGCGGGTTCCTGCTCCAGGAGTCGATGAACGGTTCCGAGATCGTCCGTTGCGGCGACGAGGCGCTGGCGCTCGATCCGGACGGGGCCGCGTCACCACTCACGGGACTCGGGTGGTTCCTGCGCCTGATGGTGCCGGTGTACCTCGACCCCGCCGGGGCGGTGCGCACGGCGCGTGAGGCGTTGGCATGGACCGCGCGCCACAGCAGCGGCGACGTCACCGATTTCGTCGTCGGATACTCCGCGAACGCGTTCGTGTCCGACGGGCGGTGGGAGGAGGCACGTGACCTGCTGCGAGAGCTCGCGGCACGCGATGACGCCGACGAGCTCCTCTCCAAACAGTACGTCGCCATCACGGTCGCAACCGTCTCACTCCTACTCGGCGATCACCAGGATGCAGTCGACCGAACGGTCGCCCTGGCTGCGAGCCTGCCGCCAGCACCCGGGCGGCACATCGACACGGTCTCGTATTCGTTCCTGGCGATCGCGCGGGCAGCCGCGGGTGACGTCGTCGCGAGCCGAGATGCGCTCGCGACGGCCGTGGCCTGCGTCCGGCGGCGCTATTCCCACATCCGGGGCTCGTGGGGCATCCCCATCACGGCGGTCGGAGTGATCCTCGCCATCGAGGGACGCGACGAGGAGGCGCTACGGCTCCTCGTGGCCGTCGGTGCGCACGGGCGGATGTGGCATGCGCGTCAGGAGATGGTCTTCGTCATGCACCGTGAATACAGCCGGATGATCGCGCAGCGACTGGGTGACGAGGCGACCGCCGCCGCGTGGCGGGAGGGCGAGGCGATGACCGTCGAGCAGCTACAGGAGGCCGTGGCCGCCCTCGTCGCGGGGGGCTGAGCAATTCGACCGACGACTGCGGCGACTGCGGGTGGGTCGATCCTCCCCACCATCTGGCGGAAGTCAATGGTCGTGTTGGTCACCGGGAACGGCTCCGCGGGCACTGGGAGGTTCAGCGCCGCACAGATCGGCACCCACCCGTCGATCGGGGTCCAGTCGATCAGCCGGTCGGCACGGACCTTGGCACGAACATCAGCGTCTGCTTCTCTTCACCCCCTGATGTCCGCCGGAGCGTACCGGCGGGGGAGCCGAGCCGGAACCCGAGACCGCTCCCGCAGGCACACGGAAAGTAGGTTCGATGCCGTGGCACTCACCATCGGGATCGCTGGACTCCCCAACGTCGGCAAGTCAACGTTGTTCAACGCGCTCACGAAGGCCAACGCGCTCGCAGCGAACTATCCCTTTGCGACGATCGAACCCAACGTGGGTGTGGTGCCGCTCCCCGACCCCCGCCTCGCCGTGCTCGCCGAGATCTTCACCAGCAAGCAGATCATCCCGGCCACGGTGTCGTTCGTCGACATCGCCGGCATCGTCAAGGGCGCAAGCGTTGGCGAGGGGCTCGGCAACAAGTTCCTCGCCAACATCCGCGAGGCCGACGCGATCTGCCAGGTCGTGCGCGTCTTCGCCGACGACGACGTCATCCACGTGTCGGGCCAGGTCGACCCGAGCGACGACATCGAGGTCGTTCACACCGAGCTGATGCTCGCCGATCTCCAAACGATCGAGAAGGCAATCCGCCGTATCGAGAAGGAAGTGAAAGGCAAGAAGACCGAGCGCGCGGTGCTCGACGCCGTACTCGCCGCGCAAACGCTCCTCGAAGCCGGCACCACCCTCTTCTCGGGCGCCGCGGCCGCGGGCATCGACGTCACGCTGCTTCGTGAGCTCTCGCTGATGACCGCGAAGCCGTTCATCTACGTCTTCAACGTGGACGAAGGCGGGCTCACCGACACCGACCTCCAGGCACAGCTCCGCGCGCTCGTCGCCCCGGCCGACGCGGTATTCCTCAACGCCAAACTCGAAGCCGAGCTCCTCGAGCTCGATGACGCCGACGCCGCCGAGTTGCTTGCGAGCGTGGGTCAGAACGAGCCGGGCATGAACCAGCTCGCGCACGTGGGGTTCCACACTCTCGGACTCCAGACGTACCTCACCGCGGGACCGATGGAAGCCCGGGCGTGGACGATCCATCAGGGCTGGACTGCGCCGCAGGCTGCCGGTGTGATCCACACCGACTTCCAACGCGGCTTCATCAAGGCCGAGGTGGTCGGCTTCGACGATCTGGTGGCGGCGGGCTCAATGGCCGAGGCCAAATCACGCGGTCGGGTGCGCATCGAAGGCAAGGAATACGTCATGGCCGACGGTGACGTCGTGGAGTTCCGTTTCAACGTGTAGTCGTTCCGTCGACTACCTCAGATCACGCCATCGCCACGGTGCGTGTCGGATCAGGAGCTCCGCGTCTCCCGTCCATAGCGTCGCGTCGTGCGCGATTGCCGATCATGGCCCGGAACTTGGCGGTGGTGTTCGTCTCCGGCAGAGTGGCTACGGACGATCCCATGCGAGTGATCCGGTCCCCAGGAAGTTGACGACCTTCGCGCCGGTGCACAGATCCCCCACCGGGCGATTCGTCTGCGCGGCAACATTCGCGGTGAGGCCGACACCCCTGATCGTCGTCGTCCCGGACGCTTCGACGAGACTGCCGGGACTCGACGGCGAAACTGACAGCTCCACGTTGACGACAGCGGTCGTGTACACGACTCCGTTCACCTTCACCGTGATGCTCGTGCGAGCGGAGGCCGAACCATCGGCGAGGGCCGCGCACACCGCCGCCGGGTTGCTCACGACGACTGATCGTGTCGCGCCGGTCACAAACGGGATCGCGTTGCCGTTATACGTGCAACCGGCGATCTTGCCCGCGACAACGACCTTCGCGATCGACGGTGTCGCGATCGGGCGCAGGACGCGTACCGTCCCCGCAATACCGCAGTTCACCTGACCATCGCCCGCCGGCAACGTCACCGCGTTCGCGGTAGGAACCCCGACCAGGCTCAACAGGCCGACTACCGCCACGGTCGTCCCCAGCAGCTTGCGAATCATGTGAGTCCCCCAGAGTGTGTTCGATCCCGGTTGCGCGGGTGCAGAAACCCTACGCCGTGTGGCGCCGCGCTACCTGATGTATCAGACGGAGACGATCTCGACCAAGTGCTCGATCCCGGCGAGATCCTGGGCATTGCGGGTGTAGAGCCGAGCACCGTGGGCGTGTGCAGTGGCCGCGATGAGGAGGTCCATTCCCCGAGAGCGGGGGCGACGGCCAGCATGAGCAACCGCGGCAGCGAGTTGGCCGTAGCTGGTCGCCACATCATCGTCGATCGGAAGCGCGTCGAAATTCCGCTGGAGTTCCGACAGCCGACGCAGCCGTTCGGCCCGAACACCTGCCTCCGCGGTGACGAGCACGCCGAAATGGAGCTCGGCCAGCGAGGCCGCACTGATCGCCAGTTCCCCCACGAGCTCGGGCACACCCGTGGCGATCAACACGCTGGTGTCAAGAACCGCTTTCAACGCTGCGCTCCCACGGGTTCACTGTGGACTGTCCGATGAAATCTCGGTCACGGTCCCAGTCGGGGTCGGCTCCACCGGAGAACAGATCCGCGACGTTCTCCCACCGTTGCCACTGTCTGGGGGCGGCGGGAACCAGACGGGCCGCGAGCCGACCGGCGACGGTGATCTGAATCTCTTCACCACTCTCCACCCGGCGCACGAGCTCGGAGGCACCCTGACGAAGTTCTCGAAGCCCGACGGTTTCCATACCCCGTAGTGTAGCACATGTGCTAACTAGCTCGCCCCCGCCGCCATTCGATCAGGCGGGTTTGCAGAAACCTACGAAGTCGGGCTGGCCACCGCCGACGCAGACGGGCAAATCCGTGACCGGGTGGGACTCTGCCGCGGGTGGCTCATCGATGGTGAACGCGGCGCCGTAGTCGGTGAACCGCTCGTCCCAGGTAAACGAGGGACCGCCCGAATACAACACCCGGGCCACCCGACCGGCCTCAATCCAGAGCTTCCAGTGTCGGTCCGGCGCTTCACCGGACGCCGCGATGTCCACCGAGTACACCGAGCCACGCCGAACGACCGGGTTGGCGTTCTGCGCAACGATGAGGACCGCGAGGAAATCCGGATCGCCGGTAGCACCCTCGTCTGCCTTCGCCCATCCGTCGGTCCCAAATCCTCCGCCTCGGAAGTACGACGCGTCGCCCACCGTGACCCGCTCGACATCGCCGACGGTCAGGACGGAGCGGTCCGGGGCAATGAAGCGCCCCACTGCCGCGGCCGCCGGCTGCGAGCCCGCCTGAGTTTTGATCGAGAATCGGAACGACTTTGCGCTGATCGTCGCCACGATTGCGTTATGGAACGTTGCCGCGTCGTCGGCCACCTTCGTGGGAGGAATCGAGTCACCACATCCCACGGCCAGGACCGCGACCACCAGCACCACAACCCCACAGCGAATGTTCATTTGGCGCACGCTACCTGCCCCAACCCGGAACTTCCTACCGCTGATGGACCGAGCATGAGTAGGTGGTGCGGCCACCAATCGTGCGGCGCAACATCGGCGCTCCGTCGCGTGGGCAGAACGCATCGCGGTGGCGCGCGACCATGTGGTCGCCGGTATGGGAACCGCCGCGTTTGCCCAAAGTGCGGACTGCGCTCGTGATCGAACGCGCCACCGCTCGCTGCTCCGCATCGGTGAGCGTTGCGGCCACCCGCGCCGGATCCACTCCGGCACGAAAGAGCACCTCGTCGGTGAGGAGGTTGCCGAGCCCCGCGATCCGCGACTGATCCATCAACACCACCTTGACCGGCGCGTGACTACGTTCGAGCAGGCCACGAACGAACGCCAGATTCACGCTCGCGGCATCGGGGCCGAGCCGGTCCTCGTCGGGGTCCAACTCCACCGCACCGAGCCGGCGCGGATCGCGCACATACAACGAACCGCCGTCGGCAAACGTGAGACCAAACCGACGCCACACGGGATTGTCGCCATTCGCCGCATACAGCAACGGATCCCCCGCGGCCTCGCCATCAACCAGGATCCGACCACTCATCCCAAGGTGCATCGCGAGCACAGGACCATCGGTATCGATCAGCAACAACTTGCCGCGCCGCCGGGCCGCGGTGAGCGCCAGACCGGGCAAGATCGATCGCGCGATTCGGGGGGTGAGACCCCGCTTCAGGAACCATGTATCCGGCGCATGCACCTTCGCGATCTCACGGTGCAGCGCGCGCGCCGCGATCAGGGCTCGCGCTGTCTCCGCTTCCAGCATTTCCGGCATCTGAAGAGTCTGTCGACACCGCGCGGCGATAGACGATTCCCGCCGACCGTGAAGCCAAGGCGTCCGACGGCGACGACAGAACTCAAGTCCGGACCGGTTTGCGGTCCTTGCCGGATTACCGCCGGATCCCTAGGCTCTGGAAGGACCTTGGGGGGCACCATGCAGATCAAGCGTTTTCTGAGCGCGACCGCGGCAGTCGCGATCATCGGATTCAGCCCGATTGTGGCATCGGGGACACCCGCCAGCGCTACGGCCGCCACCGTGTCGATCGGAGACGTGTCCATCGCAGAAGGTGACGCCGGCTCGGTAGCCGTGAAGGTTCCCATCGAACTCTCGCAACCGGTCACCGCCAAGGTCGTCGCCAAGTTCCGCGTCACCACGGCCGCGGGGACGGTCAACCGGAGCGTCGCGTTCCTCGCCGGCCAGAGCGCAAAGGCCACCACCGTTTCGGTTGTCGGCAACACCGTCGACGGACCCGACCAGACTGGCCTCGTGTCGTTGACCTCCGTCACCGGTGCCCAGATCGGGCACCAGACCGGCACGGTCCAGGTAACCGACGACGACGAAGCGGGCACCGCACCGGAGGATCCCTTGACGGTTTCGATCGGCTCGGCCACGGTCTTCGAGGGCGACGGTGGCGCGCACTACGCGTACGTCCCCGTCACCTTGTCGCGGCCGGCATCTACCAAGGTCACGGTCTATGTGTACACGCAGTGCGGAACGGCCATCGCCGGCGTCGACTACCAACAGCCTCCGAGCCGGACTCTGAGCTTCGCGGCCGGGACGCGCAGCAAGACCCTCACGTTCAGGATCGCGGCAGACTCAAGCCCTGAATCGGTCGATCAGTTCTTCCAGGCGCTCACCGTGCGGCTCGGCAATGTCGTCGTCGGGACTGACGAGGGCGCGGTCACGATCATCGACAACGACGACGGCTCTGCACCGCCTCCGTCCAACATGGAGCGGATCAGCGTTGCTCCCGACGGCTCCGATTCCGTCTCGCTCCTCAACGCCTCCGGCTGCTCACCCGGGGGCATCGGTTCGTATGGGATGTTGACCTCCGACGACGGCGCCCTCGTGATGTTCTCATCCGACGCTGTCAATCTCGTACCGAATGCGCCGACCGATGGTCAGTTTCACGACTACGTACGCGATCGGACGGCTGGGACCACCCAGACCGTCAGCGACTTCACGGGCGGTGCGATCGACGACACCGACGGCGTGATGGGACTCAACGGTACGGGTCGCTACATCATCTTCTACAGCCAGCGAGCCGCGCTCCTGCCACCGGGGGTGTCCGGGGTGCAGAGCTTCCGCTTCGACCGGGTCACGGGGTCCACCGTCATGGTCACGTGGCTGCCGAACGGTTCGACGGTGGCGAACGGCGCCTACGCGGGATCGATCTCGGACGACGGCACGCGAGTTGTGTTCTCGTTTCAGACTGGTTCGGGCGCGTCGACATCGGCCGCGATCCACGTCCGTGACGTCCCGTCCGCCACCACACTCGACGTCGACAGCACCCAGAAGTGGCGCGGCAGCATCGCCGGAGACGGCACCACGATCACGTACGTCTCGGATCGCACCGATCTGGTTGCCGGCGACACGAACAACGCGCAAGACGTGTTCGTCCAGACGCTCGCGACCGGAGCGATCGAGCGGGTCAACCTCACCGCGACCGGCGCCCAAGAGCAACCAGACGCGATCTGGCCCGGACTCAACGCATCGGAGCCGATGATCAGTGACGACGGCCGCTACGTCCTCATCCGGAGCCGGGCCCCGAACCTCGCAGTCCACTACAGCGACTACTTCGTCCGCGACACCGTGCTCGACACCACCACGCGCGTCGACGCGAATGCGACAGTTCCGGCTGAGGGCGGAAGCCTCTGCTTCGTAAACAACGGGACGCTCGACGGCTCCGGTCGCCGGGTGGCCTTCCGATTCGACTGCGAGCAGTCGGACGGGGCCGAGCGACCGTCGGACTTCTTCGGCGGATACCTGGTCGACGTATCGACGGGCACGTCCACGCGATTCGATGTGGATGCCACGGGCGCACCGGGTGACGGCATGCACTCACTCAAGAACTCGGTCGTGAGCGGTGACGGGCATTCCGTCCTGTTCTCGTCGAGCTCCTCGAACCTCGTCGCCGGTGACGAGAACGACGCGATCGACGTGTTCATCACACACGTCACCTGAGTCTGGCAGAGATCAGACGTTGGTGATCGCGCCGGTTTCGGCGCCCTGCGCGAGGCGGGCGTACTTGGCGAGAAACCCTCTCGTGTAACGGGGCTCGGGGAGCTTCCACTCGGTCCGGCGCGCCGCGAGTTCCGCGGCATCCACGATGAGATCGATGGTGTGCGCGGCCGCATCGATCACGATGCGGTCGCCGTCACGAACGAACGCGATCGGTCCACCATCCACGGCCTCCGGCGCGACGTGTCCCACGCAGAACCCGTGGGTGCCGCCGCTGAATCGACCGTCCGTAATCAGTGCCGCATCGGCGCCCCGACCCGCACCTTTCATCGCGCCGGTCACCGCCAACATCTCGCGCATACCGGGCCCACCCTTCGGACCCTCGTAGCGGATCACCACGATGTCGCCGGGATTGATGCTGCCGGCGAGGATCGCTTCCATCGCGAACTCTTCGCCATCGAACACCCGCGCCGTGCCGTCGAACTGAAGCTGATCAAGCCCCGCGACTTTGACCACCGCGCCGTTCGGCGCCATCGATCCTCGGAGGATTGCAATACCGCCAACGGCGTGAATCGGCGCGCGGAGCGGATGAATGACCTCGCCATCCGGAGCCGGTGCATCCAGCTCGGCGAGGTTCTCGGCCATGGTCTTGCCGGTCACGGTCATGCAGTCGCCGTGGAGGAGACCCGCCTCGAGTAGCTCCCGCAACACCACCGGCACCCCACCGATCCGGTCGATGTCGAACATGTGGTACTTACCGTGGGGCTTCGTGTCGGCGATATGGGGAACCCGAGCACCGATGCGGTTGAAGTCGTCGAGTTCAAGCTCGACCTCGGCCTCATTTGCGATCGCGAGCAGGTGGAGCACCGCATTCGTGGAACCACCCAGCGCCATGACCACCGAGATCGCATTCTCGAAGGCTTCCTTCGTCATGATCTGGCGAGCACGAATATCCAGCTCGATCAGGTTCATCACCGCGCGGCCGGTCTCGAACGCAAAGTCGTCACGACGGCGATCCACCGCGGCAGGCGACGCACTGCCCGGCAGACTCATGCCGATCGCCTCACCCACCGATGCCATGGTGTTCGCAGTGAACATGCCCGCACAGGAACCGATGGTTGGACATGCCCGTTTCTCGATCTCGCCGAGTTCATTCTCGGTGATTGTTCCGGCCGCACACGCACCCACCGCCTCGAACACGCTCACGATGTCGAGCGCCTCGCCCTTGTACTGGCCCGGCATGATCGAGCCGCCGTAGAGAAACGCGGCCGGGAGATCGAGACGCGCCGCGGCCATAAGCATGCCGGGCAGGCTCTTGTCGCATCCCGCGAACGTGACGAGAGCGTCGAGCCGTTCCGAGTGCATCACGCACTCGACCGAATCGGCGATGATCTCGCGGCTCACCAGCGATCCCCGCATGCCCTCGTGGCCCATCGAGATGCCGTCGCTCACCGCAATGGTCACAAACTCGAGAGGAAACCCACCAGCCGCACGCACGCCGTCTTTGGCGCGCTTGGCGAGCCGGTCGAGCGGCAGGTTGCATGGGGTGACCTCGTTCCAACTCGACGCCACCCCGACCTGAGCCTTGCCCCAATCACCGTCGGTCATCCCGACCGCCCGCAGCATCGCCCGCGCCGGCGCGCGCTCCATACCGTCGGTCACTTCGTGGCTGCGGGGCTTCATATCGGTCATGGCGCCAGCGTACGCTCCGGCCCGCGAATCACGGCGCTTGATTGGCTACGGTGCCGCAGTGAAGTTCGATGCCCCCCTCGTCGTGGCCGCGCTCGCATCCGTTCCGGGAGCGGCTCGCACCGCGGAGACCCAGGGCTTCGACGGACTCTTCACCTTTGAGGGCCCACGCGATCCGTTCCTCCCCTTGATGCTGGCGGCCGAGCACACCGAGCGGGTCGAGTTGATGACCGCGGTGGCCATCGCCTTCGCGCGGAATCCGATGACGGTCGCGAACCTCGGTTGGGATCTCCAGGCGGCTTCTCGCGGGCGCGCGATTGTGGGGCTGGGATCGCAGATCAAGCCACACATCGAGAAACGCTTCTCGATGCCTTGGTCGGCCCCCGCCGAGAAGATGCGGGAGTTCGTCCTCGCAGTTCGGGCCGTGTGGTCCTGCTGGCACCACGGGACACCGCTGCATTTCGAGGGCAACCACTATCGACACACGCTGATGACTCCATTCTTTTCGCCGGATCCGCTCCCGTCCGGACCTCCAAGAATCTTCCTCGGCGGAGTCGGCCCGGCCATGACCGCGGTGGCGGGCGAGGTCGCCGATGGATTCTTTGTCCATCCCTTCAGTTCTCCCCAGTACCTCAGGGACCGGACGCTGCCGGCATTGCGAGCGGGCGCGTTCGGCAGCCAGCCGAGTTTCGAAATCGCGTGGCCGGTGATGGTTGCCACCGGCCACGACGATGAGAGTCGGGCCAGTGCGGAGTTCGCGACCCGCGCCCAACTCGCGTTCTACGCGTCCACGCCGGCCTACCGACCGGTCCTCGAGCTCCACGACCGCGCCGCGCTCCAGCCTGAACTCAACCGGTTGAGCAAGACGGGCGACTGGGCCGCGATGGTCGCGTTGATCGACGACTCCCTGTTCGACGCGATCGCGATTCGCGGCACGCCCGCCGAGTGCGGCGGCGAGCTCGCACGACGAACCGTGGGGCTCGTCGATCGCGTGGCCGCGAATGCGCCGTACGCCGCCGGGCCCGGAGTTTGGGTTGAGGTCCTCAAGACCTTCCGAGAATCCGTCGACGGAATGAGGCTCGGACCGACCGGAGACCCATGAACCTGCGTATTGCGACCGCTGAAGGGCTCATCGAACCACGAGCCGGCGTCACCGTTCAGGGACCAGTGCGTGTGTTCGGCGATGTGTTGATCGAAGGCGATCGGCGGCTGCACTGGCATGGTGAAGCCGGATGGACCTTCGTGGGAGAGGCGCCCGGACTTCGGTGTGCGGTCGACGCACCCGGAGGTTTGATCGTCGGGACTGAAGGCGCTCATTTGCGGCGACTCGGCGGCGACGGGCTCGAACTCATCGAGAGCTTTGACGAAATCGACGGACGGGATACCTGGTCAACGCCTTGGGGCGGAGCGCCGGAAGTCCGTTCCGTTGCCTGCACCCAAGACAACGTCTTGCTGGCCAACGTCCAGGTCGGTGGCATTGCGCGCTCGGACGATGGTGGTCGGACCTGGGAACCGACCGTCGATATTCATCACGACGTGCACCAAGTCCGTTCCATCGCGGGTCGCGCCGATCTGGTGGTTGCTGCGACCGCCGTCGGGCTCCTCGTGTCCTTCGACGCGGGCCTCACCTGGCGCGTCCATACCCGGGGGCTGCACTCCAACTACTGCCGCGCCGTGGCGGCCAACGACGATTCCATTCTCGTCAGCGCGTCCGAGGGGCCGCGCGGCAAGCAGAGCGCCATCTATCGCACGGACATCTACGCCACGGAACGATTCGAACGGGTCAGCGATTGGATCGACGGCAATGTCGACAGCCACGCGCTCGACGGATTCGGCTCGCACTCCGCGTTCGGCACCCCGAAAGGCGAGGTCTATGAATCGTCCAACGCGGGCGTCACCTGGTCCCGGACCCACCACGGCCTCGCTCCCGTGACCAGCCTCAGCCTCGTCCCGTAACTGGGGCCGCCCACTACCTCGTGTCGACGGCGCGAAACATTTCGGCGTACCGACCATCGGGGAGTCCTGCGGTCTTCGCGTTCGCCCCCGCCCAATCGCGCAACAGCGTTTCAATCCGGTCTCGATCAGCAATCTGACTGGTGTGCGAACAAAGCGCCTCGAGCTTGGTGTCGATCGCATCGGTGATATCGACAACCACATTCGCATCGGGTCGCGCCATCATCCACAGCTGCGGGACTGTCCACGGCTCGATGGCCTCAACGAGCAAGAGTTCCGGGTGCGCGAACGGGTTCCGTGCATCGGGGTAGACCGCGGCGACGGCGGCCTCACCGGTGGCGAGATGGTCGGGGTGGCTCGCATAGATGCGATCCCACAGCCGTTCCGGCGATTGGGTCACCACGCGTTGCGGCATGACCTCGCGCATGACGCGCGAGAGATCTCGGCGCAGCTCGATGGTGGCTTCAACCCGGCCGTCCGGGTAGCCCAAGAAACGAACATCGGAGACCCCGCAGACCTTCGCGGCCGCTCGCTGTTCGGCTTCGCGCACTTCGGCCATGTGCGCCCGAGGCTGAGCGCGATCGTCCCCTCCGGCCTCACCACTGGTTGCCAAGCAATACGTGACCTCGATCCCCCGGCTCGTCCACATCGCGACCGAGCCCGCGACGCCGAAGTCGATGTCGTCGGGATGGGCGACAATCACCAGCACCCGCTCGAGTCCCTCGTCGGTCGCGTAGTCGGGGATCTCCATCATGCGAACGTCTCCATCAACTCAGCTTCTCGTCGAGCAGTCGATTCAAGGTCTGGGGATTCCCCGAACCCTGAGACGCCTTCATCAACGCGCCCATCAGGAAACCGCGCTTCTTCTTCTTCACCTTGTCGTCACCGCCGCGGTACTCCTCGATCGCGTCCGTGTTCGCGGCGAGGACCGCATCCACCAGCGCGCCGAGTTCGCCTTCATCATTCACCTGGGCCAGCCCACGGTCCTTGACCACAGCACCCGGCCGCACCGGCGCACGAAGACACTCGGCCAGCACGTCCTTGGCGAGATTACGCGAGAGTGTTCCATCGCCCACCAACGCCACCAGTTCCGCGAGCGCATCGGGGGTGAGTGGGAGCGCCGCGGGAAGGAGTCCGGTCTCATTCAGGTGCCCGAGGATCTCGCCGTTGGTCCAGTTCGCCACGTCCTTGCCCGCCGCACCTGCAGCCACCGCGGCCTCTGCGAAGTCCGCCAGCCCGGGACTCTCGATCAAGGTCCGCGCGTCGGTCTCACTGATCCCCCACTCCGCGATCAACCGCGCTCGACGAGCGGCGGGGAGTTCGCCAATGGACGCGCGCGCCGCGGCACGCATGGCGTCGGTCGGCACAACCGGTAGGAGGTCGGGCTCGGGAAAATACCGGTAGTCCTGGGAACCCTCCTTCGACCGCATGCCGTGCGTGACCCCCGCGGTCTCGTCCCAGTGGCGGGTCTCCTGCACCACTCGGCCGCCCGACTCGAGCACCTCGATCTGGCGAGCGATCTCGTATTCGATCGCACGCCCCAGCGAGCGCACGGAGTTCATGTTCTTGACCTCGGCGCGCGTCCCGAGGGTCTCGGATCCCACCGGGCGGATCGAAACGTTGGCATCGACGCGCATGGAGCCCTCCTCCATCTTCACGTCCGATACACCGATCGCTTCGAGGACCGCTCGCAGCTCGTTCACGTAGCCCTTGGCCTGGTCTGCGGAGTAAATGTCGGGCCGGCTCACGATCTCCATCAGGGGCACCCCGGCGCGGTTGTAATCGACCAGGCTGTGATCGGCGTCGTGAATGCGGCCGCCGCCCCCTATGTGGGTGGTCTTGCCCGTGTCTTCCTCCATGTGGGCGCGCTCGATCTGGACGCGCGTGCCGTCGACCTCCAGGTACCCGTCGACGCAGATCGGCGCGTCGTACTGCGAGGTCTGAAAGTCCTTGGGCATGTCCGGGTAGAAGTAGTTCTTCCGGTGGAAGATCGAACGCTCCGGGACGTCGAAGTGGAACGCTTCGCCGAGACGCAGCGCGTACTCCACCACCTTCTCGTTCAGTACCGGCAACGACCCTGGCAAACCGAGACACACCGGGCAGATGTTGGTGTTGGGTTCCGACCCAAACTCGTTGCGGCAGCCACAGAACAGCTTGGTTGCCGTCGCGAGCTCCACGTGGACTTCGAGGCCCATTACCGGTTCGTAGTCAGTCATGCAACACTCCCAACTCATGAGCGACGATCTCGATCCTGCCCGGTTTGCGACACACCGCGCCGAACTTTCCACCGGCGCAACCCTGGCGTACCTGCGCGAAGGAATCGGCGGAGTTCCGCTGCTCCTCGTCCATGGATGGCCGGAGACCCGCCGGATCTGGTGGCGCAATATCGAACCGCTCATGGCCGCGGGGTTCGAGGTCATCG
>JANPBJ010000019.1:0-2836 GCA_031430375.1 Acidimicrobiia bacterium | reverse complement strand
TGGCCTGACCCCGTTTGGTGGTCCAGTGGTTATGAGAGTGCTGGTTGGGGTTGGAGATTGGTCCAGCGCGCAGCGTACGCGGCTGGGTTGAGCATGCCAAGGCTGGAGTGCGGCCGTCGCGTGTTGTAGTCGATGCGCCAGTCGCTGATCACGACCTTGGCTTCGAGGAGCGAGTCGAACCGTTCACCGTTCAACAACTCGTCGCGGGCCCGTCCGTTGAACGACTCGACGTACGCGTTCTGCCATGGTGATCCCGGGTCGATGAAGATCACTCCGACCCCTGATGCTCGACACCAGTCCGCGACCGCGTACGCGCAGAACTCGGGACCGTTGTCGAACCGGACGTAGCTCGGGTAGCCACGCACCGCGGCGAGCCGGTCGAGGGTCGCGACGACATGATCCGCGTTGATGTTTCGTTCGACGTCCATCGCCAACGCTTCGCGGGTGTATTCGTCGACGATGTTCAACAGTTTCAACGGCCGGCCATCCGCGGTCTGATCGAACTGGAAGTCGCCGGCCCAGACCACGTTCGGTCGGATCGGACACATCGCACCCACCGCCGTGCCGATACCGGTGAGACGCCGCTTACGTTTCCGGTTCACGACCCGCAGTCCCTCGTCACGCCACAATCGTTGGATCCTTTTGCGGTTCACGTTCCAGCCTTCCTGACGGGCCTGATGCGCAGCGCGACGCCGACCCCACCGCGGTCGTGACACGGCGAACGCGCGGAGCCACGCCCGTAGGGCGAGCTCCTCATCGCCAGGAACCCGTTCCGGGAGGCGTTGCGTCGACCGGCGTTGACCAATCACCGCGCACGCCCTGCGTTCCGAAACCCCGAACTGTCCTTGGAATGCCATAACGGCACGCCGGCGACGGTCCGGGGTCAGAAGTTTCCCTCGGCCAGCTCCTTGAGCATCAACTTGTCGAGCTCCGCGTCGGCGAGGAGCCGCTTCAACCGGCCGTTCTCACGCTCGAGTTCCTTGAGCCGTTTCGCGTCGTCGGCTTTCATGCCGCCGTACTGATTGCGCCACCGGTGATAGGTCTGCTCACTCACCTCAAGCGCACGCGCCACCTCGGCCACGTCTTTGCCTTCAGCGAGGAGCGCATCCGCCGTCCGCAACTTGCGGACCACCTGCTCGGGTGTATGCCGTCGTCGTTTCATCGTGGAATCCATTCTGCCCATCATGGGCATCGGGACTCTCACAACACGTGGACCACCCTGCCGGGGTCAGGTCAATAGTACTCGTCACAGTAGACGGAAGGGCTCTGTTGCATTGGCGCACAAGCGCGTTCGGCGGTGCGGGCGGCGTGATGAGGCTTCGTCGTTCCCGTCCTGTAATCGCGATCCCGAGCTCGGCGTTCAAAGGGTTTCGGTTCCCGCCCGAGATCATCGTCCCCGCCGTGCGGTGGTACCTCCGGTATGGGCTCTCCTGCCGCGACGTCGAGGAGTTACTCGGTGAGCGTGGCATCGAGGTCGACCACGTCACCATCTACCGCTGGGTCCAGCGCTTCACGCCGCTGCTCGCGGACGCGGCGGCGCCCTGCCGCCACCGTGTAGGTGACCGCTGGTATGTGGACGAGACCTACGTGAAGGTCGCCAGAACATGACGGTACGTGTATCGCGCCGTTCATCAGTACGGTCAGATCATCGACCTACTCGTCTCGCCACGACGCGATCTCCGATCAGCACGAAGGTTCTTCGCTGCGGCACTCCGTGCACACGGTGAACCCGTCGAGGTGGTGACCGACCGGGCCCCAGCGTTACGCGCAGCGATCGAAGGACTCATGCCCGCCGCGTTCCATAACACCGAGCAGTACGCGAACAACCGAGTCGAATGCGACCACGGCCGGCTCAAAGCCCGACTCCGACCAATGCGCGGACTCAAACGCGACCATTCAGCGCGAGTGATCATCCGCGGTCATGCGCTCATGCAGAACATCCACCGCAGTCACTAGGAACTCGGCATCGACGCGCGCCACCACCGTCGTACCGAGGCTGCGTTCACCGAACTCGCCCGCACAATCTGACCCCGAACGGGGACAGCCTTCGGCCCTGGCGTCGTTCGGTGCTGACGTTCGGTGGCACCTGGCGCTGGCGTCGCCCCGATGCAACACTGCGAACTCACCCGGATCGTCCGTGGAGGGCTGCGGAGGAGGAAGTGTTGTGATGGATCCTGAGCACATCATGCAAGTGGGAATGGGGTTCTTCGCGTCGAAGACCCTGCTGAGTGCCGTCGAGCTCGGCGTGTTCACCGAGCTCGCGTCGCAACCGGACACGGCCGATGGTCTCGGCGAGCGGCTTGGTCTACACCTGCGGGGCCGTCGCGACTTCTTCGACGGCCTGGTCGCGCTCGGCTTCCTCGACCGAGAAGGAAACGGCGCGGACGCGGTCTACTCCAACGCGGCGGACAGCGCGCAGTTCCTGGACCGGGACCAGCCGACCTATATCGGTGGCATTCTCGAGATGGCGAACGCGCGTCTCTTCCGCTTCTGGGCCGATCTCACCGAAGCCCTACGGACTGGCGCTCCCCAGAACGAGATCAAGGTGTCCGGCCGGCCGATGTTCGACGAGCTCTACGCGGACCCGGCGCGGCTCGAGCAGTTCATGCATGCGATGGCCGGCATTTCTGCCGGGAACTTTCACGCCCTGGCAGAGAAGTTCGACTTTGGCCGCTATTCGACGCTCTCCGATGTTGGCGGTGCGACTGGATTGCTGTCCACGATCATCGCGCAACACCACCCGCAACTGCGCTGCACCAGCTGCGACCTCCCCGCCGTGCGTCCGATCGCAGAACGTGCAATCGCGGCCGCTGGTGTCGCGGATCAGGTGAGCGCG
>JANPBJ010000018.1:0-29058 GCA_031430375.1 Acidimicrobiia bacterium | reverse complement strand
CACCACCTCGGGCACGTCGATACCGGTGTCGAGCATGTCGACGGAGATCGCAATGTGTGGGTCGTGATCCTTCATCGAGAATTGCTCGATCAGCGTCTCGTTCTGTTCGACCTCGCTCGTGATCACCGCCGCGAACTTGCCGCGCAAGTGCGGGTAGTTGATATCGAACCGCTGCGCGATGAACTTCGCGTGCGCCTGATTCTTCGCGAACACGATCGTCTTGCCCAACCGGTCACCGCCCGCCACCTTCACGCCCGAGGTCATCAACGTCTCGAGCACGCGGTCGACGGTGTCGGCGTTGAACAGCCACTTGTTGATCGCCTCGGCCTTCACGGCATCGGGCGGGTCGGGATCGTCCTCATCCCAGTCGAGCTCGTCCCACTCTTCCTGCTCCTCGGCAGTCAGGTCGTCGTAGCGGATGCCCTGACGTTGGAACTTGAGCGGCACTGAGATCGCGCGGGGCGGCACGAGGAAGCCATCGCCCACGGCCGTCTCCAGCTCATAGGCGTGGGTCGGCACCCCCGGCTCCAGGTCGAACAAGCGGTAGGTGTTGCGGTCGATCTCGTCCAGCGGCGTCGCGGTGAGACCCACGAGCAACGCGTCGAAGTACTCGAAGATCGCGCGGTACTTCTTGAACACCGACCGGTGCGCTTCGTCGATGACCACAAGATCGAAGTAACCCACGCCGAAACGCCGCTCCCCGTTCGCGGGTGCGTTGATGAGATTCATCATCGTGGGATACGTGCACACGTACACGCGGCCGTCGTCGTCTCGTTCCTTCACCAGGTTGACCGGCGACGAGTCGGGCAGGTGCTCCTTGAACGCGTTGACGGCCTGGGTGACCAGCGCGGTTCGATCCGCGAGGAACAACACACGCTTCGCCCAATTGGCGCGGATCAACAGATCGGCGAGCGCGATGACGGTGCGCGTCTTGCCGGCACCCGTCGCCATCACCAACAACGCCTTGCGTTGCCGGTCGACCTCGAAGTGTTCGCCGATCCGGCGGAGACTCTGGGTTTGGTAGTGGCGGCCGGCGATGTCCGCGTCGATCTCGGTTTCGGCCAGCGAGTGCTTGCTCGTACGCCGTTGGATGAGCAGCGCAAGTTCGTCGCGGGTGTAGAAGCCCTGCACTAGGCGCGGGGGATACGAGACGTCGTCCCACATCCAGTGCTCGTACCCGTTGGTGGTGAAGATCACCGGCCGTTGGCCGAACTGCGCTTCGAGACAATCCGCGTAGAGCTTCGCCTGCTGTTGCCCGGCCCGCGCGTCACGCCGGGTGCGTTTCGCCTCCACCAGCGCGAGCGGCTTGCCGTCCTCGCCCCACAACACGTAGTCGACGAAGCCCTGTTTCCCGTCGGGCATCCCGCTCACTTCGAACTCGCGGTCGCGCGTATCGCTCAGCGCCCACCCGGCCTCGCCAAGGAGGAGATCGATGAAGAAGTCGCGGGTCTCCGCCTCGGTGTAATCGTGCGCGTCCGGGGTTTCGTCGGCGCGCAGTTTCGCCGCCGCGACCTGGGCCCGGAGTTCGGCGAGTTCCGCTTCCAGCCGGGCCTGGTCGGCGAGCTCGGCGAGCGCTCTCGTGCGCGCGAGTTCGCTCTCTTCTAGCGCGATCTCGAGTTCCTTGAGCTGCCCGACGGTCTTTGCCGCCGACGGTTGCGGCACCGGCAACGCTCGCGGATCAAAAGTGAGATCGGCGGGCGGCTTCTCGCCGCGGTTATACGTTCGGGCGAACCAGTAGGTGAACTCGAACAATGCCGAGATCGACGCGATCGCATCGCGTTGAGTCATCGGCGCCGACTCGTGCACCGCGCGGTTGCCGCGCTTCTGCACGTCGCGCGCGAAGCGAAACACCTGGTCGCCGGCAAGCCTCTTGAACCCGGGGTCATGGAGGAGCGCGTTCACGGTGTCGTTGTACGGCGGGGTCAGCGAGGGGTCGTGCGCGAACGCCCACTTCACACTCAACTCGACGACCCGCCGCGCGTAGAAGCACGACGTCCGCGGATCCGGCAACGCCGCCCGCGCCGCCTTCGTGGCCTCGGCGTGGATCTCCGGGAACTCCGACGCAAGAAAGTCGAAGGTCGTCACAACTCGCCTCGGAATGCGCGTTGCTGGAGGGACGAGAAGAGGTCATCGAGATCGACGACTGATGCGAGTAGTTGCTGCACGCAAACACGCACCGAACCGACCGAGTTGGCGAACTCCCGTTGACGCTCCAACGGAGGTTCCGGCAAGAGGACTCCCTCCAGCATCTCTTGGTTGACCTTGAAGGTCCCGTTCGTGGTTCTCGCAAGTGACTCGACTTGTCGGCGAACCATCGGGCGGTTCCAGATGTGGGCGAGAAACGCACGACTCATCCGGTCCGGGTGAACCCTCGCTGCGATCATCGTGTCCGGGAACACCGTGTTCGGCATGCTGGTCGCTGGGAAATGCCCGCGGCCAACGAGCTTGCGGTTTCCGTTCCCTCGACAGATGAGGAGATCATCAGCATCCACCCGCTTCGCCGCTGGCGGGGACACGGCAAACGGCGCGCTCTTCATAGCGTCGGCCCGGAATGCAGGCCCGGTGATGGCAGACAATGTGAGTACGTCTTCCAGTACGCGCCCGGCGCTTGCAGGTGAGACCCCGTTCCGGAGCGGTATTGAAAGGAGCTCCTGAAGCGCCACGTGTGGCAACGACGAAGAGTCGCCGAACATCTCGAGGAAGATCGACTCGGTGAGGGTGTCGAGTTGGGCGATCGTGGCGCGACGCTTGGCGCGGAGATCGTCGGCCTTGTCCAGCACCGCCGCAATGCGCCGCTGCTCCTCGACGGGCGGCACCGGCACCGGCATCCGGGATGCACCGTGCTTGGTCAGCTTCGCCCGAGTCGATCCAGTCAGGAACGCCCGAGCGTCGTAGTGCTCGAGAACGCGCACGAGAAATCTGAAGTCGATATTCGGCTTTGGCCGGAGAACATGCGCGTGGTTATTGACCCAGGACTTGCCGGCGATGCCATACGCGATTCCACGGCCCGGATCCTCGAAGTGCCCACCGTCCTCGGCGAGAAGCACCAGCGGTTCATCGAACAGGAAGTCCCGAACGTGATCTTGGACTCCGTTCGCGCCGTAGTACGGAATGGGTCCCGGATCCCGTTCGTGCGCGGTAATGGGGCGCCGTCGGCTGTCCAAGAACTCGACGACATCGCCGAGTGGTCGAAGCGGAAACGCGCCGGCTCCAACGGTCGTCACAGCATGGCCTCGAGATCTGCGAGGCCTTGCCGGATCTCGTCTTCGAGTTTCATGAGGTCGGCGATGATCTCGGCGGGCGGGCGGTACTCCACGTCGTCGTGGACCACTTCCTTGTAGCGGTTGATGCTGAGGTCGTAGCCGTTCGTGGCGATGTCGGCTTTTGGGACGCAGAAGCTCTGGTCGGTACGTGCGCGATCGCGCTCGGCGCCGTCGCGTTCGAACCACCGCGCTCGCGCGTCGGGCAGGTTGTTCTTCTCGTGATCCTCTGCGGTGAGTCCGGTCTCGGGTCGCGCGCCGAGCTTGTCGGCGGGGAGGAGTTCGGTGCGCTTGTCGTCGAGGCTGCGGCCGTCGGCTTGGAGGTCGTAGAACCACACGTGATCGGTGCCGCCGGAGTTCGTCTTGGTGAAAAGCAGGATCGCGGTCGACACTCCGGCGTAGGGCTTGAACACGCCGCTCGGGAGCGAGACGATGCCGTCGAGCTTCTGGTCCTCCACGAGGATGCGGCGCAGTTCCTTGTGCGCCTTGGTGGAACCGAAGAGCACACCGT
The DNA here is from genome assembly GCA_031430375.1 of Acidimicrobiia bacterium. Classification (GTDB taxonomy): domain Bacteria; phylum Actinomycetota; class Acidimicrobiia; order IMCC26256; family JAENVU01; genus JAENVU01. The sequence continues at coordinate 25,287 of JANPBJ010000018.1, read as the reverse complement.
CGGGCACGATCACCGCGGCGCGGCCACCCGGCTTGAGGAGGCGGAGGAACAGCGCGAGGAAGAGCAGCTCGGTCTTCTTCGTCTTGACGATCTGCTGGAGATCCTTCGCGGTGTTCTCGTAGTCGAGCGAACCGGCGAAGGGCGGGTTGGCGAGGACGAGCGAGTACATCTCCTCGTCGCCCGCGTGTTCCTCGGCGAGGGAGTCCTTGTAGCGGACGTCGGGATGCTCCACACCATGGAGGAGCATGTTCATGCTGCCGATGCGGAGCATGGTGCTGTCGAAGTCGAAGCCGTGGAACATCTCGTCGTGGAAGTGCCGGCTCTGCAACTTGGCGCGCAACACCTCGGGGTGTTGTTCGCGCACGTACTCGCCCGCGGCCACGAGGAACCCGCACGTGCCCGCGGCCGGGTCGCAGATGACGTCGTCGGTGGTGGGCGCGGTCATCTCGACCATGAGTTGGATGATGTGCCGCGGGGTGCGGAACTGGCCGTTGCGTCCGGCGCTGGCGATCTGGCTGAGGAGGTATTCGTAGACGTCGCCTTTGGTGTCGCGGTCTTCCATGGGGACGCCGTCGATCCCGTCGACGGCTTTGGCGAGGAGCGCGGGCGTGGGGATGGTGAAGCGGGCGTCTTGCATGTGCTTGCCGTAGGTGGAGCGGTCGCTGCCGAGGGTGCGCAGGAACGGGAAGACGTGCTCACTCATCACGGTGAACATGTCGGCCGGCGCGAGGTTCTTCAGGTTCGACCAGCGGTAGTCGGCGTAGGCGCGTCCCTTGTCGTCGTTGCCCGCCGGGAAGACCGGCGACTCGATCGCCTCGCCGAGGCGGCTGGCCTTGTTCTCCGCGAGGGTCTGGAGCTCGTCGAGGCGCTTGAGGAAGAGGAGGTAGGTGATCTGCTCCATCACCTCCAGCGGGTTCGAGATCCCACCCGACCAGAAGTCGTTCCAGATCCGATCGATCCGAGACTTGATGTCACCGGTCAGCATGCGTCACTCGTGGTTGGTTCCAGTTCGCTGCCCATCGTGGCGCAGTCTGCCCCGGCTACGCGGGGTTGGGGGAGGATCCACCGGTGACCGGGTCGAGGCCCTCTCACGGAGCGCCCGTGAAGGACGCGATACGGATTCACCGCCGACGAACATGGATCGTCGGAGATTGTGGGTGCTGTCGGGTTCACAACCCGGTGGTCGCCTGGTCGAGGCCTCAGCCCCGATGGTCGGCGAATCGCGCCAGCGGATCAACCAGATCAGAAGCTTCGGCGATATTGCCGAGCGGGCGACAACTTCTCGATTGTCCAATAGGGTCAGTCTTATGACAGGAATGAGGCGGTTTACTGCACTCGGTTCGGTATTGGTTGCGTCGGTGACGGCGGCAGTTGTCTGCGCTCCACCGCAGGCGAACGCGGTGGAAGTGCCGCCGCAGGTGCGGCAACTCTTACGGAACCTCGTCCGCGGTGTGCATGAGGTACCGATCGGCCAGTTGATGGAGCGTCCGGCGCTTCGGCTGGGTGAGCTCATCCCCGAAACGACGCCGGCTTGGCGGAGTGCTTGGGATAATTCGGGGTTTCAAAAGGCGGCGCGTAATAGCGCCCGAGAATTTGAGAGACGAATGCGCGTCCGTGTCGATGAATGGATGGTCGGCTTGGACGAGCGCATCGATAGGCGCATCGAGATTCAACTGCGAAAAATGATGTGTACGACGAGACTGAAAGCTGAGCTGCCGTCGCAAAAACTCCGAGCTGCCCTGGGATTGCAAAAGCTCCAGGTGAACTCGGAATGGGTACGTCAGGAACTCGAGGCTGTAGGTGTCGACGGACTACTGGTCTGGAACAACGATGAGATCACAGCATGGCTGACCCGTCGAATGAATGAATACAACCCCGTGGCCAGCCTGGCCTGTTCATCATGGGCGCGGACCGCGGCGTGAGGTGCACGGCGGGATCCGGCCGTCTTGCCTGACTGAGTCGGACCCGCGTGCGCCCCTGAGGTCACACCACTCGGCCACGCCCTGACAGTTTACCCGAACTACGGCGCGATCCTCCGGAACAGGTGACGGTTGGAGGTCCGAGCCGACGGGCGATGTTGGCCGGGTCGGGGCACGAGTGATCACGTGTCGTCGTCGACGGAAGCGGCCTCTTGGCGACGGGCAGCCAAGTGGACCGTCATTTGCCAGTGGGTTCTGCCCGGTGACGATCCGGCGCTTGTACTCGTCGCTGTGACGCCGATACATCGAACGGCGACTCACCACAACCTCGGGTCCCTCAACAGCAGAAGGCAAGTCATCTGACTCAGATCCAATCTCGCCGCGTGAATGGGATAACACCACCACTGGTCTCACCTGACCCTGGCACACAGGGCTGGCACCAAAACCACCGCCATCTACCGACGGCGGACCTTGGCGCAGAACACATGCCTGCAGGCATGGAAAGTGCGCCAAAGTCGGGTTTGGTGGCCGCGTCCTTACGTCAGGTGTTCGCTCGGGACGTTGAAGTAGTCCTGGTAGCGCTTCGAGCGGTCGCGCCACTCTGCCTCGTCGAGCTCGGTGTCGGCCCAGGTGTAGGCATGCACTCCGTGGGCACCTTGGGGGTTCGCGGCGAGGAACGCGCGCATGCGACCCTCGGTCTCGATCGTGAGCTCCAGCCCGAGTGCGTCATAGATCGCGCCAATGGTGCCGAACGGGTCTCGCATGAACTCCGCGAACTGAAGATCGACGAATCGTGAGGAGTCGACGGCCCCGGACTCTCGTGCGATGACGGAGCGGTCGAGTCCGTCGATGATGTACTCGGCGAACTCGGCGGCGGCCTCGGGAACCGGGCTGCGATCCGTCGCAAGCTCGCGCAACTTTGCCACGAGAGAACTGAGTGACGCGATGATGCGCAGCGGGTCGCGATGGGTTTGCACGAGCAGCGCGTTCGGATACTCGGCGAGCAGTGCAGCGAGTGACCAAATGTGCGCGGGTGATTTCAACACCCAGCGGTCGGTCGGGTGTTGCGACTGCAAGTGCTGAAGGAAGATGCGGTGCCAGTGGTAGAGCGGTGCCATGTCGGCTTCGTTGAGCAACCAGCGTCCGTACGACGGGACGCGGTATTCGGTCGGGAAAATCATCGAACGGAACTCGGAGCCGGTCATGCGCACGCATTCCTGCGGGAGGTCGGCGCCCATCGGGTGCATGGCGCGGAAACCGGGCAGGACCATGTCGACCATGGCCAGGGTCTCGTCGACCTCCGCGATGCGCGGATCGGTCTCGTAGGTCGCGACGTGCGGCGGTGGACACGGACGATCCACCTCCCATGTGCGCGGCACGCGGTTGGCCGGGTCTTGGGCGAGCAGGTCGTGCAAGATCGTGGTGCCGGTGCGGCCCTGGCCCACGATCACGATCGGGGGGACGACGTCGACGTCCGCCACCTCCGGGTGCTGGTTGCGGTACGCCGTTATCCCTAGGCGGTCGCGCAGGTAGCCCGTGATTTCGCCCGGGACCATCACGTTGCCGATGTCGTTGAGCTCGGCCTCACGTTCCAATGCGTCGACGAATACATCAAGGCCTTCGCGCCAGCGGGGATCACCGAAATCGTCGGAACCAGCCTCGTCGATCGCCGCCTGGATGAGCGCCTTGGTGTCAATCGTCATTGTGGGAGAGTAGAACAGGTTCTTTTCCGCGCGTGCCTGACGACGTTCGATCCCTGGGGGTGACCATGGCCATGGACAAGTGTGAGAGCCAGGCGGCGTTCGTCGACCTGTTGGCGACGTTGGGTGAAATCGCCGACCGGTACGCGGCCGAGGAATGGGGGATTGCGGGACCCGAAGACACCGCGGGCGCGTTGCGCGCGATCTCGCACTTGCTCGAGGGTGGCCTGCTCGGCCACTTCGAAGACGATCCACTGGCCCCGGTGTTTCGACAGATCGTGAGTTCCACGCGCAAGAGTCTTGGCGATAATTCAGATGCGATCTACTTCGACACCGCCGTGTCGAACGCCCACGTATACCGCGTGACCGGAAACACCGACGGAGCGATCTATACCAGCTTTACCATTGAGGAGGGCGGCGGAGGGGGTGCATTCCCCGACCGGACCGGCGGCATCATCAATGACACCGAGTTCGACGTGGACGTGGACGGGGACTTCGCGATCACCCTTGGCGGGCCTGCGCAGGAACGCAACTGGTTACCGTTGACCGACGAGACCACGCGCATCACGTCGCGGCACTACTGGGAAGAGCTGTGGTCGCCGGGGGCTGCGCCGACGCGGGACGTCAAGTTGGCGGTCGAGGTGGTCGGAGCGACCGACCCGCCGCCGCCGCCGAGCGATGCCGCAGTTGCAGCCGGGTTCCGACGCGTTGCCAGTTACGTGCGGTCGCGCACACTGGGGATGGGTGCTCCGGGGACGAGGGATCTCCCCGCATTCGTCTCCCAGGAACCGAACGTATTCCCGCCGCCGGTGACGCCGTCGAATCATCCGCTGGCGGCGATCGATGCGTCGTATTGCATGGCGCCCTACGTGCTGGGGCCCGACGAGGCGTTGGTGATGCGGGGGAAGTGGCCCGACTGTCGTTGCGCGAACGTGATGCTCTGGAACCGATTCCTCCAGACGTACGACTACGTGCATCGCACGGTGTCGCTCAATCGGGCGCAGATGGAGCTTGACGACGATGGGTGGTTCACCGCGGTGATCGCCCATCGCGATCCGGGCGTGGCGAACTGGATCGACACGGAGAACCGAGCGTTCGGGATGGTGTTCTGGCGTTTCATGCTCCCCACAGGGCCGATCGAAACGCCGGAGGCGACGGTCGTGCCGGTTGACTCGTTGGGCTGACCGGCTCGCGGCACCGATCGACGGCAGCACTATTCCTCGGTGATCCCATAGTGCGCCACATAGTTCGCGAACGTGGTCCGCACGTGATCCTCGTCGAGGCCAACGGACTCGAATGTGTACGAATGGGTGCCGTATTTCCCTTTGGGTTTCCTGGCCAAGTAGTCGCGGATTCGTACGTCGTGATCGGCTGGCCAGTCGAAGCCGAGCTGCTCATAGAGGCCGTGAAGATTCGCAACCGGATCGGCCATGAGGTCAAGGAAGTGCGAGTCGACGATCCGGTTGGCGGGCACGGAGCCATCAGCGCGTTGGGCCATCGCGCCTTCGAGGAACATCTGGTACGTGATCTCGAGGATTGGTCCCAACGCGACCGTGTCGACGGCGTCGCTGCGCATGAACCGCAACACGCCGAGAAGGCTGACGAGTGACGCCATGAACTTGCGGGGATCCCGATGAGTATGGATGACGAGGGCGTCCGGATACTCGGCGAAGAGTTGGGGCAGCGTCGAGACGTGTGCCGGTGACTTGAGGAGCCACCGCCGCGTGGATCCATCGAGGGTCGCGCCGCGGGGGTCGCCCGCGTGCTGGAACGTTTGCAACATCCGCCGATGGAGCCGGTAGACGCGAGTGAGCGCGTCGATGTTCTCCAGCTGCCATCCGTTGAAGCTCGGTGCGTCGTAGTGCATCGAGCCATAGGGGCCCGCAAAGTCATAGGCGAGGAAATGAACGCACTCGCATGGCAGATCACTCGCGAGTTCATGCATGGCCATGAACTCGGGGTGGATGTCGGCCCAGAACTCTTGCTCGCTCTCGGCGAGACGACGGCGCTCGGCTCGGTCCGCGGCGGGGTCGGCCAGGAGGGGGAGTGGCTGCACCGCCTCCCACGCAATGGGAGCGCGCAGCGTTGGGTCGAGCGCGAGGAGCTCGAGCAGGATCGTGGTCCCGGTGCGCGGCGGACCAACGACGAAGAGCGGCGCATCGATCGGTTCGGCTTGTACGTCCGGAGTCGTGCTCCAGTGGGCTTGGAGGCGCAGCCACGTCTGGAGCATGCGGGTGACCTCACCTCGGGTCATGACCCGGCCGAGCACATGCAGTTGGGACTCGCGGTCCACGGAACCGATGAACTCGCGGAATGTGTTCTCCCAGCCCGGCCAGTCCGCTTCACCGAGATCCACCAATCCGGTGGTGGCTCGAGCCACCTCGAGAAGCTCGTCGGGGTCCAAAGAAACCAGCACGCGGGGATCGCCCACGGCGTCACCGAACAAATTCAGGCGTCGAACCCAGTCTGGGTGAGTGAGGGGGTCGCTCATCTCTTCCGCTCCTGCTCCTGGGGAGCGGGCCGCTCGGGCCCCGCTTCGCTGGCCGATTGGCTACGGCTCGGATAGGCGGCCGCTTCGCTCATGGGTTGTCCTCAGGGTCTGGAAGGAAGGAAGTACTCAAGCAGTCAAGTTTTCGTAGATAAATGGTCGAAAGGAAGATGAGGTCGAAATCGACCGCGAGGGGAGTTGCGCTGACTACGACCAAGGAACCCGCAACGCCGCCGACGTCCAAACGCACATTGGACGAGCTGGCGGCGAGTCGCACCGCGCCGAAGTTACCGGCACCTCCGGTATTTCGCCGGGAGCTGGTCCAGGTGCCGGTCGGCCGGGGCCGCAAGGCGACGCCCGAACTCGAGGCAGCCGTGCGCGCCAACGCGGAAGCGGCCGAAGAGGCCCGCCGGGTCGCGCTCAGCCAGCGACGGGCATTGGAGGAGCTTGCTGACCAACGGGTAGAGACTGAACGGCAGCTGGTGGCAGTGCGGCGCGAGATGCTCGAGGAGCGCTCGGAGCACGAGCGGCTCGTCGCGCAGGCGCGATTCCGGGCAACGCATGAGGAACGCCGCCGCCTCGGTGCGTCCCTGGACGGCGAGACAGCTGTGGTGCAGCCACCGGGGCATGCGCCGGAACCCGCGGCGTCCTCGCCGGAGATGCAGTTGCTGCGGACCCACATCTCGGATCGTGACCAGCTCGGCGAGAGCCACCGGCAGCGACTCCTGGAAGCGCTCCGTGAGCGGGACGCGGCCCGGCTCGAGCTGCAACGGGTGAGCGACGCCCGTTCCTACGTGGAACGGCGCCTGGAACGGGTGACCGAAGTCCTGCATCGTGCGACCAGCGTCGGCGGACCGCGCCCGGTAGGCAGCGACGGCGTTGAAGAACAGCACGTCCGAGCGCTGCGCGATGAGCTCGCGGTCGCGATTGCCCGAGCCAAGTCGGCGGAGTCGCGTACCAATGAACTTCGTGATGAGATCGAGGGTGTCAACAACCAACGGGCTTCCACAACGGACACCCTCGAAGCCACTCGAGCGGACCTCGACGCGGCACGGGACGAGTTGGCGGAGATGCACGCGCTCTTGGTCGGCTTTGAAGCCGAGCAACGGGGCGCCATTTCCAGCACCGATGCCGTGCAAGCGGCCGAGGCACATGCTCGTGACTTCGAGCGGGAGGTCGTTGAAGCGCGGTCGCGGGCGGTGGAGGCTGAGCAGCGCGTTGCCGAACTCCAAGAACGCACTGCTCGCGTCGAAGCGGATCTCGCACTCGCGGCGGCGGGTCAGGCCGATGCGGAGGCGCGGCTACGAAGGACCGAGGGCCAACTCGTCAATGTCGACGGCGCTCGATCCGAACTCGATGCGTATGTGGATGAACTGCGGTCGGCGGTTCTCCGCCACGAGCGCCGGGTGGGCGACCTCGAAGCACAACTCGACCAAGCGGCAACCGCCCACGACCGACACGCGGTTGACCTCGAAGCGACCCACACCGCGACTGCCGCGGAGCTGACGTCGGCGTCGGCACGCGCGGACCACCTCGCAACCGAGATCGACGCGCGTGAACAACGCATAGCGCAACTTGAAGCCGCGCTCTCAGCCACGACTGTGGAGCTTGGAGAGTCGGTTGGGCGGGCGGAGGTGTTCGACCGGCAGTTGGCGAGTCGTGCGGCACAGATCGAGGACCTCCAGTCGTGCCTAGTTGTCGAACGGGCCGAACGGGCGACAGCCGACGAGCAACTCGCGATGCTCGTGGGCGAACACGAGTTGGCCGTGGCCGCGGGCCGGGACCTCGAAGCGCAGCTTGTCCGTATGGCTGACGAGCTGACCCAGCGTGACTCGCAGTTGGAGGAACTCGAGGCAGCCATGACGGCGGCCGTCGCCGAGTCCTCCGCTGCGAGCACTCGGGTTGACGACCTCAGGACCGGTCTGGCTCAAGCTGAAAAGACAACCGGAGACATCGAGCATGCGCTGGCTACGGCGCGCGCCGAACGTGATGTCGCCGTCGCGCAAGCCGACTCGCTCACGCTGGAGGTCGCGCAACTGCACGGCCAGCACGACTCTGCGACCACGCGGATCGCCGAGCTCGATGAGGTGGTGTTAGCGGTTGACGCGGAACACAACGATGTGGCGGCGCGCCTCGATGATCTCATGCGAGAACTCGGCGCGACCCGAGATGAACGCGACGCTCTCCGGATCCGCGACGCAGAGATGGCGGACGAGATCGTGTCGACCGTGGCCGCCCTGGCCGATGCCCGAGCGCGAGGCGTGGAACTCGAGACGACCCGCTCCGAGGACCGGCGGTTGGCCGAGCAGGCCATCGCGAGTCTCCGGGCGAAGGCCGACTCGGCCGCGGCCCGGGCAGTAGCTGCCGATGATGCGATGGCTGCGCTGCGCGCTCGGGAGTTGGAGCTGATCGCCGAGCTCGATTCGGCTCGGGCCTTGGCCGCGGCTCGGGCTGCGGCCAACGCGGAAGCCGCGGTGTTGCAAGCCGCGGCGCAGGTGCTCACTCCGTCCGGGGCGACGCCGGAACCGGCCGCGGCACCGACATCGGACCTGCGGCGCGAGGCTGAGGCCGAGGCTGGCCCTGACCCCGTATCCGAGCCAGTCGCGACCGCGGTATCCGATGCGACTCGCGAGTCCGTCGCAGCGGGAGTTGGTGCGCGCAGCCCGGAACCGCGTCGACCGTCGGAACTTCGGCGAGCCGTCTTCGCCAGCCTCACCGAGCTGGCCGGCGATGGGTGAGAGGGCGAACTGGGTCAGTCCGAGTCGTCGGGCGTGAGCACGGTGTTCCCGAGTTCAGGAAAGACCCGACCGACTTTGTCCATGAGGTACTCGCCGTAGGAGCCACCGAACTGGTGAACACTTCTTCCATCCCATCGTGACGACGCGTCGTCGGCCGGCGCATCCCCCGTCAACGGTAGAGCGCCAATCTGCGCGTCCCAATCGGGATCGAAGAAGAACGGGATAGCAATGCGGTCGCTCGTGAGTGGGGGTCGGACCCGGTGCGGCGTGGACCGGTACCGCCCGCCCGTCAACCGGTCGAGCATGTCGCCGATATTGCACACGAACGCGTCCGGATTCGGTGGAACCTCGACCCAACCATCGTCAGTGTGGACCTCCAAGCCACCGTGGCGGTCCTGCCAGAGCAGCGTCAGGAATCCGTAGTCGGTGTGTTCACCGACGCCGTACGCCGGCGTGTCCGGCGCGCTCGGCGGATACCGAAAGAGGCGCAGGAGAATGGTGGGATCGCGGAACCAACGTTGCGCGAGTTCGTCCGGTGCGAGACCGAGTCCCGCGGAAATGGCTCGCGTGACCCGTTGGCTCAGCGCCTCGAGGGCATCGATGTATTCGAGGAGAGTCGAGCGGAGTTCGACGGGGTGGCGCGGCCAGAGATTCGGGCCGTGGAGTGGCAGGTTGGAGCGGACTCGGGGATCAGTGGTCGGAAGCTCTCGACCGAAGTAATAGCCCTCTTTGTGGTCCGGATTCCCGGAGGTGAGTTCGCCGTGAAGTGGGAACCACCCGCGCCACGCGGTGCCGCCATGGGCCATCGCGACCCGCTGCTTTTCGAGCAGCGGTCTCGAGAAGAAGTCCCGAGCGAAAGCGTCGACGCGTTGGCAGAGCGCGGGGTCGATTCCATGATTGACGATGGAGAAGAAGCCGACGTCCCGAGCCGCTCGGTCGATGTGCGCCGCGACCTCGGCGTGATCGGTCCCATGCGGGTCGAGCGCCGAGAGAGCCGCGACATCGATCACCGGTACGGTCGTCATGGGCGCATCCTCAGCATCAGAACGCGGACTCTAGAACGCGATCCGCGCCGTGTCCGGCGGACAGTACGGTGCGCGGTGATGAACCTGTTCGATGGCTCGGCGATGGCGACGGGTTATGCGTCGGCGCGGCCGCCAGTGCACGCGGTGGTAATGGACCGGATCGCAGCGGTAGAGGGTTGGACACATCCGATAAGTGTCGTGCTCGACCTTGGGTGTGGGGCAGGCCTCTCGACCCGTGCCGCGCTGCCGTGGGCGCGTGCGGCGATCGGCGTCGACCCGGCGCCCGCGATGGTGGCCGCGGCGCGCGCAGCTGTGCCGGGCGCACTCTTTGTCGCTGGCCCGGGCGAGCAGTTGCCCATCAGGGCCCAAACCATCGATGTCATCACTGCGGCGGGGTCGCTGAACTTCATGGACCTCGATCGGTTTTCCCACGAGGCCGCTCGGGTACTGAAGGCGGATGGCCTTGTGGTGGCCTACGACTTCGCGACCGGCTGCCGGTGCGCGAGTGCGCCGAATCTGGCTGCTGGATACGCCAACTTCGCAACCCGGTGGAGCCGGCCGACCGCGGATCGGACTGCGATTGATCTGAAGGTCCTGAACGAGGGAACGTTCGAGGTCCTTGCGACGGAATCGTTCGTCGTCACTCTCAACATGGGTCTCGATCGGTACGTCGACTACCTCATGACTGAAACCAACGTCGCGGCCGCAGTGTTGCGAGGGGAAAACGCGTCAGCCATCCGAACTTGGTGTGCCACCACCTTCGCGCCGACGTTCGCCACGCCGTTGCCGGTGGAGTTCGACACCTGGTACGCGGTGATGCGCCCGCGGGCCGCGTGCGTTGATTAGGCGATCATGGACTCGAGCAGTGAGCGGAACATGATGAGGTCGTCGGGATCGTCCGGCTGTTCCATCTGGCCGTATGCCATGCCCCGCGTGCTGGTGCGTACCGACACGATCGCGAAGCGCAATGCTCCGTAGACCTCGTACCAATGCAGGTCCTGTGCGGTATAGCCCGTGCGCGCTTCGTACTCGCGACACACGGCCTCGGGGGTCATGAAGTTGTTGATTCCCGGCATCTCGAACCGTACTGCGAGGTCTTGGAAGAAGCGGTGGAGAAACACCATCCAGGCCAGATCCACCTCCCGGGGACCAGCGGTTGCCATCTCCCAATCGAGCACAGCCACCGGTGCGAAATCTTGATAGAGCATATTGCCGATCCGGCTATCGCCCCAGTTGAGGACGGTCTCGGGCTCCTCGGGTCGGTGGGCCGCCAGCCAGTCGAAGGTGCGCTCAATGAGCGGATACGTCACGCCCTCGCGTGCCCATTCGTAGTAGCTGCGCTGGCCAGCGAGCTGCGCGGTCATGGCCGATTGGGCGGAGGCGGCGTCGCCGATGAACGAGAGGTCGGCGTTGGTGGGGTTGATGGTGTGCACCTGCGCGAGCACCTCCACCGAGTTCGCGATGAGCGCGTCCCGCTGCTCGGGGCTTGCGTCCATGACCCAGCCACCAAAGACGTAGGGCGGTACGTCGGCCGGGGCCTCGCCATCGATGCGTTCCATCACAAGAAAGGGTGTGCCCATCCAGGCCGGATCAGTCTCGAGCCAACGACAAACCGGCGCGGGTGCCGTGGTGCGCTGGCGCACGAGATCCATGCAGCGGCGCTGAAGTTCGAGGTCGTATGCGGGGAAGACGGGATAGACATCAGGCATCGGGGCGAGCCGAGCGACCAGACGTTGGCGCGTGCCGTCCTCCTCCACCACAGTGAAGAGAACGGTCTCGCTCGACATGCCGTTGCCAGGCTCACCCACGTCTTCGACGCGCGTGCCCGCGCCCAGGGTGTGCTCAACCCATTTGGCCAGAGCGGGAGTGGTCTCGGCCGGATCCCGGCGCCAAGGCGTGGTGAGTGTGGTCGGATCCATTTCAGCCATCGGTGCTCCAGGTATCTCGGTCGGCGGCGCTGCCGTGTGAGTATGCCGTAAGCGCGGCGCCGGTCCTCGCAAACCCGGCCTCCACCGGGCCGAGTGGGGCCCGACTGGCCTGGCCCGCAGGGCCGAGAAGGGGAATGACGTAAGCGAGGCACCGACTCCGGCGAACCGGGCCCGGGGTTGCCGAGTGGGGCCCGACTGGCCTGGCCCGCAGGGCCGAGAAGGGGAATGACGATGGTGACGGCCACGGTGCTTGCGCTGGTGGCGGCCGCGCTGCACGCGGGCTGGAACCTGCTCATCAAAACGGCCGACGACCGTGATCTCGCGGCTTGGGGGCAGTTCGTCTTTGGCGGGCTGGTCTTGCTCCCGGTCCTGCTGTTCACCGGCCTGCCGACTGCGGGCTCGCTGTGGTTCCTTGTGCCATCGGCGGTGATCCACGTGGTCTACGTGCGTGCGCTGGTGGCGGCCTATGACCACGGCGACTTCTCCTTGGCGTACCCGTTGGCGCGCGGCGGCGGCGCGTTGGTGGCGGCGGTGCTGGCGGCGATCGCCCTGAGCGATGGCCTTGGGCTGGCGGGCTGGATGGCGCTCCTCATGGTGACGATCGGGCTGGGGTCGTTGATTCGGCCGGGGACGCCACGCATCGAAGTGCAGTATGCGCTGGTGACTGCGGCACTGATCGGGACGTACACGGTGATCGACGCCGCAGGTGCGCGTCACACCACCAATGGTTTCGCGTACGGGGTCGCCCTCACCGCGATGAGCGGCGTGACGCTTTCGGTCGCGGGTGTGGCGCGCGGGAGAGGTCCGGCGTTTCTCGCTTCGGTGCGCACGAGTTGGCCCCGCCATCTCGTCAGTGGGGTGTTCCTCGCTACTGCCTACTCACTGGTGTTGGTGGCGTTCCGGTTCGCTCCCGTTGGTTACGTGGCCACGTTGCGGGAGTCGTCGGTGGTGCTGGGCGCTGCGCTCGGTTGGCTACTGCTCAAAGAGCGCCTCGGTGGCCGCCGGCTGGTCTCAGCCGCGGTCGTGACCGTCGGGCTCGTGGCCCTCGTGCTCTCGCAATAGACCGGCCGGCCCGTGGAGCAGTCGCTCAGGTAGTGGAGAGCCGGACGGGGAGTTCCTTGAGCGCGTTGTTGAGGTTCGAACGCTGTCGTCGGGGCTCGCCCGTGAGTTCGATCGTCGGGAAGTGCGAGAGCAGCTCCTCGAAGAAGACCTTGCCTTCGAGCCGGGCGAGATGGATCCCCAGGCAGAAGTGCTCGCCGGTCCCGAACGACAGATGCGGGTTCGGATCACGGTGGATGTCGAATTCGTGCGGGCGCAGGAAAACAGTTTCGTCGCGGTTCGCGGAGGTGTACATCATCGCGACTTTGTCGCCAGCGTGGATTGTGACACCGCCGAGCTCGGTATCTGCGGTGGCGGTGCGGCGGAAATAGTGCAGTGGATTCGCGTATCGCAGGATCTCCTCGACTGCGGACGGAATCAAGGAAGGCTCCGCGCGGAGCTCCGCAAGTTGGTCCGGATGTTGGAGCAACGCAAGGAGCCCACTCGACAACATGGTGCGGGTGGTGTCGTTGCCCGCGGTGACCAGCTGTACGAAGAAGCTGCCGAACTGCACGTCGGTCATGGCCTCGCCGTCGACCTCGACCGCGAGCATCAGGGTGGTGAGGTCGTCTGCGGGCACCGCGCGGCGTCGGCCCGCCAACTCGATCGCGTACATCGCCATCTCGACGGTCGCGCTCATGGCCGCGTCGGCCGCTTCGGGCGCGATATCAGGGTCTTGGGCACCCGAGTTCTGTTCCGACCAGGAGTGGATCTGCGGCCAGTCCTCGCGAGGAATCCCCATGAGCTCGCCGACAACTTGGGACGGGAGGCGAGAGCACACGTCGTGCACGAAGTCGAGCGTCTGATCCGCGGCATCGCGCATGATCGTCTGACAGATTTCGCGAATGCGCGGCTCGAGGCGAGCCATCACCCGTGGTGCGAAGTGGGGTGACGCGCCGCGCCGGTAACCCAGATGGCGTGGCGGATCCATCGCTAACAGCATGTCCTGCATCATCGCCAGGTTCTCCGCCGACAGATCCTCGAGCACCACACCGCCGGTCGCGGCCGAGAACAGCAACGGCTCCCGCGCCACGTGCACGAGGTCGGCGTGGCGCAGGACTGCCCAGTAGCCGGTTCCGTCGGGCATGTCCTGCCAGGTGACGGGCTGCTCGGCCCGAAGCTTGGTGAAGAGATCGTGCGGGGGACCCGCAACGTAACTATCCGGATCGTAGAAGCCGTCGGTTACCGCCACGGGTCCCCCCAAGAGATCGTGCTGTTCCGTCTATGCGCAGTTCCGCGCGTCAAGCCACGCTACCGGTAGCCAACCGCGTTGGAGCGCCTGCACGGTCTGACTGGTGGCGAAAGTGTTCACCGGCGGGAAGGCATCGTTGGCACTGTTGATGTGACCGTCGGCCGCCTGCTGCGTGCGAAGCCACTGGATTGGGTTGCCGTACGGGTTGCCGGCGAGTCCCGGCGACACCGTGTTGCGCCAGCACGGCTGGTTGGCATCGAAGCCCGACGCGGTCACCGCGAGGATTGCGGTAGATGTGGAGTTGGGGTCATCGCTGCCGAACGACTGCCACGACCCGCTGGTCCCCTGTTGCGCCGCGAGGTATCGGAGGCCAGCGACGAGGTCGGCGTCGGTCTTGGATACCTTGGCCGCAACCAACGCTTGAATCGCGAGCGCCGTGGTATCGACGTCAGCATCGTTGCCCGCGGAGTCCCCGGAGAAATCCCAGCCCCCCGCAGCCTCTTGGGCGTTGCGGATGAACGTGAGGGTTACAGCGGGAACGGTTCCCGACGTCTGGTGCTTGGCCAACGCTGCGTACAGCGTCGCGTTGAACGCGCCGTAGGAACCGCTGGGCGTTGCACCCGAGTTCACGACCGCGCCCAAGTTGCGCGCCCCGTCGGCTTGGGGATCGAACGCGGTGACAGGCAATCCGAGTGGCTTGGCCACGAGCACGATGAGCTTCGCCGCCTGACCCGCACTCAAGGTGCCGTCGGCAAAGTCGTCCAACGCATCGAGCGCTGACTTTCCACCGGTCTGTGCCGCGGCCACCGCATTCCGTGCCCTCGACTTGCTCCACGTGTTACTGGTTTGTGCTTTCTCGGCGATGGCCAAGACGGCGTCCGCGGTCTCGAAGCCGGGGAATCCGGCAACTTCGAACGATCCGTCGGTGAGCTGTTGGGACTTGATCCAGTTGGTGGCCTCGGAAACGACGGGTGGGTTGGCTGGGTCGTTGAACCCGGTCCATTTGCACCCGGTGAGGGCAATCGCAAGGGCAGACGCGCTCAAGAGCACGCGACGAGAACGGAACATCATCAACCTCCGCAGGTCCCTTTCCACGAGGACCCTTTGTGTCGTACCACTGGCGTGGCAACGGGTATGGGAACACCGGTAGCCCGGTGGAGCACGGCGGGGATCTGGCTCGCCCGTCATCTGAAATCCGTCAGAGAAAGGGCTCACAGTTGCGGGTCAGCGCCGGAATCACACCGGACTTCTCCCGTTCCGAACTCGGGCGGGACCATAGGGGATTGGCTCCACCAGGACAAACCGCGTGCCCGCGTTTCGCATACGCTGCGACCCAACGAGTCAGGCCCGGCGCAGGGCCCGACATCAGGGGCTCGAGGTCGGGGCCTCCGTACTGGGGGGATGTCATGAACGTTCGATGGGGAACACGCGCGGTTGCTGTGCTTGGAGTGTGTGGGCTCGCGGGGTTCGGCCTCGTCGCCAGCACGAACGTGGCGGGCGCTCAAGGGGATACCGAGAACGCCAAGAAACATTCAGCCAAAAAGCATTCAGCCAAAAAGCATGCGTCCAAGAAGCAAGCGAAGCACCACAAAGCGAAGAAGGGTGCGAACGGGTCATCCACGAAGGTCGATGACAAGGGTCTTGGACTGCTGAGCAACGGACACCATGCGGTGATGAGTGCAGAACAGGCGGTGACTCCGGAGGACCGAGCCACGTTGTCTCGCCAAATTACGGCGACCATCGAGACGGCGAGGCGATACGCCACTGTGGCCGACGCACTCGCGGCGGGATACAAACGGACGGGCCCCTACATGCCCGGCATCGGCGCGCACTACATCCATCTCACGGGGCAAGGTCTGAACGCCGACGGCGTGATGGACGACTCTGATATCGCCGATCCGCTGGCGATTGTCTACGCGGGTACTGACCCGACATCTCCGATCGCGGGCTTCATGTACTACTCGATGAGTCCGAAGGAACCCGCGGGGTTCGCAGGTGGCAACGACGTGTGGCACTACCACGCTGCCCTCTGCCTCAAATACACCCCCGAGGGCATCGACGTGCCGTACGGCCTCGACCGATCCGCGACCAAGAAGCAATGCGAAGGTGTCGGCGGTAGCTTGATGAAGCAGACCCAGTGGATGGTCCATGTGTGGTCGGTGCCCGGTTGGGAATCACGCCAGGGTCTCTTCGGCGAGGTGAATCCGGCGCTGATGTGCCCGGACGGCAGCTACTACCAGTTGCACCCATCGAAGTGGAATCTGCACCCGCTCAACGCCTGCAAGAGCGCGGTCTGACTCAACGCGCAGCAAGCGATCGCACAAACCGATTGCTGAGCCAATCCGAGAGACCCGCGGGGATCTGCGCACGTTCGGTGTCGGTGCCCACGAGTCCCTGATGCAACGCCCGCACCTGGGCCCACGCGTGCAAGAGATGCAGGGTGGTCCAGGAACGGAATCGGTCGGCATCCACGGGGAGTTCGCGTTGGTAGCGCGCCATATAGGTGCGTGAAAGTGTTGGCGCAACCGCGTTGAGTGCGGTTCGCAGCATTGGTGACGTCGTCGCAACGCCGGCGACGCGCAGGAGTAGCGCGGTGCGCGCAACGTCACCGACGGGGTCACCTTTGCCGGCGTCGGTCCAATCAAGGACGGTGGCCCGATCGCCGTCGACGAGGATGTTCAGCGGATGGAAGTCGCCATGACAGACCGCGATCGGTCCTGCGTCCAGTGCGATCACCATCGGCTCGACGCGAGCGAATGCCTGCGTGAGTGCCGCGTCGTTGAGCTCGGCGGTCCAGGCGCGGACCATGTCGATGCGCTGCCGAGCGAACGTCACCTCTGGTTCCGGCCAATCGGACGGATCGATTCGGTGAAGCCTGGCGTGAAGCCGAGCGAGCGTCCCGAGGAAGTGTCCGGCGCGCCAAGGTTGTCGGGTGATTCTCGTGAGCAGGAGTTGGCCGGGCGCTCGGGTCATGACCTGGACCGGAGTTGTGAATCCCTCGGCGACTCCGCCAACGAAGAGCATCTCGGGGGCCGGATAGCCATGGTCGATGCTCCATGTCTGCGCCGCGGCCTCGCGACGTGCGGTGGCTTCGCGGTCTGCGGATCGGTGCACGCGGAGCACCAGCGGGGCGTGCCAAGCCGGCGGGAGCGACGCGCCCTGCACGTCGATGAACCAGACCTCGGCGTCCATCCCTGTCGTCACGGGCGTTGGCGCCGTTCGAAACTCGGCGTCAGTACCGAACTGGTTCCGCAGCCAATCCCTGATCTCGTCCACGGCGACATGTCCGCCGGTGCTGGTCACGTCGATTCGGAAGCGTGGGCGCGGAGGTCGTCGAGGGTTGCCCAATCAAGTACGCACGCATGCGTGGCCGCGAGGACAACGCGCGGCGCGGCGCCGGCGTCAAACGCTTCGACCCACCGATCCGCGCACAGGCACCATTGGTCGCCTGGCTTCAGACCGTCGAATCCGTATTGCGGCATCGGGGTCGAGAGGTCGTTGCCGGCCGCCTTCGAAAACGCCAGGAACTCAGCGGTCATGACAACGCACACCGCGTGGACTCCAACGTCGTCGCCGCCGGTCTCGCAGCAGCCGTTGCGGTAGAAGCCGGTCAGGGGATCGAGGCTGCACGGCGCGAGTTCGGTACCCAATACGTTCTGAGCCA
Organism: Acidimicrobiia bacterium; assembly: GCA_031430375.1. Classification (GTDB taxonomy): domain Bacteria; phylum Actinomycetota; class Acidimicrobiia; order IMCC26256; family JAENVU01; genus JAENVU01. The sequence goes on along the minus strand of JANPBJ010000018.1, from coordinate 7,535 downwards.
TACGGAATGTCTACTGCCTGTTGGCTCGGGAAGTTTTGCGCGGTCCGTCGCGAGTGGGTTCGCCTTGGTGTGGTTCGGGACGCTGCCTGAGCTGCTCGCCTCCGCAGGCTCCCGCTCGGTGGCGCTCGACCGCTGGCGGCAGTCTTGAACCGCGTCAGACGGGGTCGACGCGGGGCGATGTTGTCCAGCGCCAGGAAGCGGAGACCCTTGGTCCGGCGCGGCTGGTCTTGGGCACCGAGTGCTCCCAGTCACGCTGGGCTGCTCCGCCCATCACGAGAAGGTCTCCGGACGCGGGGGAGAGATCGATCGACGGACCGCCGCCCTGAGGTCGGACCAAGAACGGCCGCCGGGTTCCCAAGGTGACAATCGCAACGAGCGTGTCGTCAAGGACGCGGAGCTCTCGATCGGCATGCCACGCAACGCTGTCGCGACCGTCGCGGTAGTAGTTGAGTCCGGGTGGGCGTAACCGCTTGCGGTAGCGGCGCTCGAGCGCGATCTGCGCGACCGGGAGGATCGGATCGAACGGTGGCTGATCGCGGCGGACCCAATACGAGAGCCGCGGATCGTCGCGCATCTCGTTCCACATTCGACGCCGGCCACACTTCCAGTGGACGCCATCGATGAGTCGGGTCGCGAGTTCATCCGCACCGTGGAGCCATTCGCGATCAACGTCGATCCACGATGTCGCATCGAGGTGAATCCGCTCGGTGGTGGGCCGCACCGCGAGCGCCGGTTCGGCACTCCCCAGGAGCGTTGGTTGGTGCACCATGTGGCTGAGGACCATGAACCCATGCTAGACGAACGTACGTTCTGCTGCGGCCGGATACCGATTGCCGCGGCTCCGTAACAGGGGTTCGGTTGCGGGGTTCGGTTACGGGGGTTCCGGTTACGGGGGTTCCGGGATGAAGCGCCAGACGCTGCCGTCGACCTGTACGCGGCCGGCCGGGCGGTTCGGGAAGTGCGTACCGATGAACAGCACGCCGGTCTCGGCCGCGATCGCGAGCATTCGCTGGCGGCTCGCTCGCGCGACGTCGGCATCAGCATCCCCCGTCTCCGACCACAACGGTTCGGCACACTGCACCGGGTGATGCAGGAAGTCGCCGGTGATCAACGCCCGCTCGCCGTCGGACTCGAGCCACAGCGACACATGCCCCGGCGTGTGACCGGGCGTCGATTCGAGCCGCATGCCGTGGCCGAGGTCGGCGTCGACCTCAACGATGTCGGCCAGACCGGCGTTGATAATCGGCTCGATCGATTCGTGAAATACGTGGATCATTTGTGGGTGGTCGATAGTGGCGCGCGCGAATTCCATTTCGGCGGCGGTGTAGAGGTGACGCGCGTTCGTGAACGTGGGTACCCACGCGTCGCCGACGAGATGGGTGTCCCACCCCACATGGTCGGCGTGTACGTGGGTGTGCAGCACAGTGTCGATGGCATCGGTGGTGAAGCCCGCCGCGAGGAACCGTTCCATGAACGGCCATTCCTGTTGGTCCCAGAAGAACTGTGCGAGGTGCTTGTGGTTCCCGACGCAGGGGTCCACGAGCACCGTCCGCCCGGCGTGCTCCACGACGAGGGCCTGGGTGCGAAGCCCGACGTTGCCGTCGGCGTCGGCGAAATCGGGGATCACCCAGTGGTGGCGGGCTACCGCGGCGGCGGTGGCCTCCGGGAAGAAGAACTCCGGCGGAATATGGACCATCTCGTCTTCGACGACGCTCGTGATGGTCGCCTGACCCACGGTCCAACGTTGCGATGTATCGGTCACGATGCCCACGGTACCGAACGTATCTCGAAGGCGGGTGGGAGCGTGGGGTGCTGTCAGGAGTCGGTGGGTGTTTGGTCAGGAGTTGGTGGGGTGCGGGCGCCCGACGGCCGGTGCACGACGGCGACCTGGGTTTGGATGCGGGTCCGGAATCCGAGGCGTTCGTACACACGGACCGCGGCAGCGTTTTCGGCGCGTACGTGGAGGAATGGCAGCGCGCCGCGTGCCTGGATGCCGCGCGCGATTTCGCTGACGAGCGTGGCTGCGAGGCCACGGCCTCGATGGTCAGGGTCAGTGCACACCGCGCTGATCTCGGTGGCGGTCGGGAGTCGCAACCGCTCTCCGGCCATCGCCACGAGGTCGTGGCCATCGGCGCTGAACACTCCGACGAAGTCGCCGAGCTCATGGGTGCGGGTCGCCCATGGACCGGGTTCGGTTGCGTGGGCGAGCACGGCCATCGCGTCGGCATGGGACCGGTTCAGCACCACAACGTCGGCGGGCGCATCGGTGAGGACTTGCTCATCGAGCACCATCTGGAGAATCGGGAAGCTTCGGATGATTTCCCAATCGTGAAGATCTGATGGAGGTCCGGACAACAACGCAACGCCACCGTCACCGACGATGCTCGAGAGCTCATCCCAGGCAGCCCGATCCGGCTCGGGTTGCAGCGCACACCACACGGTGAACTCGGGCCGGTACCGCCGGGCGTGATTTCCGCCCTCGGCTACCTTGGCGTGCGGCCCGGTCAGTGCATGCCAGACCGGACTGTCGAGAGGATTCACGCGGCAATCTTCCCACCTACCTCACCGTGGAGCGCGATTTCATGACCGTGATCGACGAGCCGGCTCTCACCGCCACGCTCGAAGCGATCGACCGCGACGGTTTCGTGGTCCTCGATGGCGTGATCGAGCCGGACCTGGTGGTCATTCTGCGCGACACCATTCGTCGGCTGCAGTCCGAGCTCGACGTTCAGGTTGGCGAGTCGTCGTTCGAGGGTCAGTTCACTCGGCGCATGTACAACTTGCTCGCGAAGGACCCGGTGTTCGCCGCGATGCCGGTGCATGCGAGTGTGTTCCCGGTGGTCGAGCGGCTGTTGGACCGAGACTGTTTGCTCTCCGGCATGACCGCGATCGATCTCGGTCCGGGAGAGGTCCCGCAGCTCATGCACGGTGACGACGGGATCATGTCGCGCCATCTTCAACGTCCGCACGCACCGATGATGGTGACCAGCATGTGGGCGCTCACCGACTTCACCGCCGGAAACGGAGGTACGTGGTTTGTGCCGGGCTCCCACATCCGCCCGGATGTACCGCGCCCCGACGGTTCCTTGCCTGATGGTGTCGAAGTGCGTCCCCTCGAGATGGCCGCAGGCAGTGTGATGATTTTCCATGGCAGCTTGTGGCACGGCGGCGGCGCGAATATCACCACCGATGAGTGGCGGCTCGGCGTCAACGTGCAGTACTGCCCGGGGTTCGTGCGTCAACAACAGAATCCGTACTTCGGGATTCCAGTGACGACCGCCGAGTCCTTCTCCGATCAGCTGCTTGGATTGCTCGGCTATCGGTTGTATCGCGGTGTCATGGGACACGTCGACGGCAGGAGTCCCGGCGAGGTCGTGTTCGGCGATCGGATGGCCGAGGTCGCGTATCGCGACGCTGAGTCTCGGCGAGATCGATCGTGACGTCGTGATGAGTGCATCGGCACTCGTCCCGGATCGGGGCCACGCCGAGCCCCACGGTCGTCGCCGCGTCGCCGCGCGCCTGGCCGCCGCCGCGGTGATGTGTGCCCTCGCGCTCGTGGTACTCGCCGCAGTGTTCGTGGGGACACGCTCGGGTCAGCGAGTGGACAACGCGGCGCTACGCGGCCAGGTGGTCCAACATCCGCGGACCGCGGAGCGTTCGGATCGTGTCCTGCGCACGATCTCGGCCGGATCGTTGGTGTTCCTCGGTGCCGCCCTCATGGGGATTGCGCTGGTACGCGGGCGCGGGCACCTTGCTCTGGGCGTTGGTGCGGTGATCGCCGGATCCAACATCACGACGCAGGTGTTCAAGGCACTCGTCGAGCGGCCGCGCTTGATCCCCGGATCGCATCTGATCGCGTTCAACACGTTGCCGAGCGGGCACAGCACCGTCGCCGCGTCGCTCGCGGCCGCGCTGGTGCTGGTGGCCCCGGTTCGGTTGCGTCCGCTTGCCGCCATCCTTGGTGCGCTCTATGCCTGCGGGATCGCGGCGGGAACACTCGCCGCCGGGTGGCACCGGCCGAGCGACGCGGTGGCCGCTTTCGCGGTCGTGGGGATCTGGACGTTTGGTGTCAGCGCGGTACTCGTGGCGTGGCGGGGAACCGGTTCGCCGCGGGTCCCGGAGGGCCTTCCGGGCCTGATGATCGGCGCGGTACTGGTGTTGGCCTTGGCGTTCGGTGTGATCACCGTCTCCACCACCATCAACTCGGCCGAAGGCATCCACACCGTGCGGTTGGGCATTGCCTACGTTGCGGCGCTCGCGTCGATCGTTGCCGTAGGTGTGATCTTTCTCGTTTCCGAAGTCTTGCTGCTCCGAGGGGTCAGCCTTGATGCCCCTCGCCGTGATCGCGGCACCTGGACCTGATGCGCTAGCCCTTTTCGGGCTTGGTCGCCTGCATCTTGTGAACGACGCGCCGCATGACGGGGCGAGGCGTGAACCGGGCACCGCTTGCCATGATCTTGTTCAGCATGCCGGGGACCGCGACCACATCGCCGGAGTTCATCGCCCTCACGCCGTAGGCCGCGACCTCCGCCGGCGTTGGCAACTTCTTGTTCGCGACGAGCGGTGAGAGTTCCATGTCGGCGGCGGCCTGAAAGCCGGACTCCGTCGGACCGGGACACAATGCGGTCACGGTGACGCCGGACCCGCGCACTTCTTCGGCGACGGCCTCGCTGAACGAGAGCACGTACGCCTTGGATGCGAAGTACACGGCCATAAGTGGTCCGGGTTGAAACGATGCGGTCGAGGCGACGTTCATGATCCGGCCACTGCCGCGTTCCAACATCCCCGGCAGGTAGGCGCGAGTGAGCGCAGTCAGCGCGGTGATGTTGAGTTGAATCATGCCGAGGGTCTTGTCGGCATCGGCATCGGCGAACGGTCCGAAGTCACCCACGCCGGCATTGTTGATCAAGACGTCGACGTCTGATACGTCGGCCACAATCCTCGCGACGCCACCAGGCTCCGCGAGATCAGCTGCGATGACTCTGGCGCCGCCGAGCTCCGCGGCCAGCGTGTCGAGCTTGGCTGCGTTGCGCGCCACGAGTACGAGGTCGTGATCGGGCGCCAGGACGCGTGCGATCTCGAGTCCGATACCACCGGATGCTCCGGTGACGAGTGCAGTGGTCATAGTTGTGTCCTCGCTATCAGGCTGGCGGGTCGCCGGCGACGGTGGTGCGGTGCATGGCGCGCCGGTAGTCGCGGACGTCGCCCATCACCATGTGTTGTGTGCTTCGGTTATCCCAGAAGGCAACGTCACCCACCGCCCAGCGCCACCGGCACGTGAACGAATCCTGGGTGGAGTGCGCGAACAAGAAGTCGAGCAGCGGCTTCTGTTCGGGAGGCCACCATTGATCGAGTCCCACGGTGTACTGCTGGTTCACGTAGAGCGCTTCGCGTCCCGTCTCCGGATGACGACGGACGGTGGGATGGAGCTGAGCACGGTTCGCGTCTTCACTCGTCTTGACGGTCATACCGGCGAACATGTCGTGCACCATCTGCATCTTGGGGGAGTAGGCGTCCCGCGCGCTGTGCACGCCGTCGATGGTTCTGAGTGCGTTCTGCAGACCGACCGAGAGCGTCTCGAACGCCAGGTACTGATTTGCCCAGAGCGTGTCGCCGCCATAGGGCGGAATCTCGAGTGCATGGAGCATGGAACCAGCGGGCGGTGCGGGAAGGAACGAGAAGTCCGAATGCCACACGCCGCCAAACGAGAAGCTCTGGGTCTCCGTCGCCTCGCGCACCACTGCGATCACCTCGGGATGCTCAGCAATGGGTTCGATGAACGGCACTTGACTGTACGGACCGAACCGATGACTGACCTGTGCCTGTTGGTCCGAGGTCAGTGACTGCCCGCGGAAGAACACCACGAGATGGTCGAGCAGGGCACGCCGGATTTCCGCCACGATCTGATCGTCGAGCGGGTCGGCCAGGTCCACCCCCGAGATCACGGCGCCACCCACTCCGGAGTGAGGATCCACGGTGATGCGTTCGTACGCGTGACCGACCGGTGCGGCTGGCACGGGGATGAGCGGGACTTCGGTGACCGACATGGTCGCTGAGCCTACGTGCGCGCCGGTGGGTGAGCTCGGGGGCCGGACCGGCGCGTATCGCTGAGCGAAGGTGGCGTCTCGTTACGGCCCGGCGAGGCCGAGCGTCGCGTGTTCGAGGTTGGTGTGGCCCGGGGCGGTGTGCTCGAGAGTGGGACAGACTTCGGTGCCGTCTTCTCGCAGGACTCGGAAGATGATCTGGTCCCACACGACCTGCCATTTCGGGTGGGCGTGGAGGAAGTGGTGGTGGCGACTACAGAGCAGGACGCCGTTGGCGATGCTGGTCGCGCCGCCGTGTTGCCAATGTTTCACGTGATGGGTTTCGCACCACCCAGTCGGTATTTCACATCCCGGCCACCGGCAATGCCCATCTCGCGCGGCGACGGCGCGGCGCATCCAGCGCGGGTAGCTGCGGATTTCGTTCCCGACGTCCATGGGGAGCGAGTCGGGTCCGAGGATCATCCGGCTGATCGAACAATCACACAACAACGCTTCAACGTCGGATGGGGGGAGTCCACCTATGAATGACCCATTCATGTGCCCGAATCGGACAAACGCCTCACGGTTGAGCTGCGACGTGAACGCTGCCCAATCAATCACGACCGTCGCAGACGGTGATGCCATGGTTGTGCCGCCGTCGGCACCCATCGCGATTCTGCACAGGCGCACGAGGGCATCGGCTTTGCGTTCTGCCAAGGTCCGATCATCGCCCTCGGTGGGTGGGTCGGTGAATCGGTTCAGCGCGTGGAAGATCGTCTCGGCGTTCAAGCCGCCGATGTCGCCATCGAGCGCGAGTCGGTCGCCGACGATCGCGGCGCGCAGGCCGTTCTTTTCGGGGCCGAGGTCACCGTCTCGGCGGGCGCACCGTTTGAAGTGTGATGCCATCCGACCGAGCGACCACGTGTCCTTGCGGCGTGCGGCATCCAGGAGTTCCGGCTCGATCGCCGCGAGTTCGGTGTCGTAGCCGTGCACCCGTGCCGCGCCGATGATCCGCACCGCGCCAGTGGAAATGTGACCGTTGCGCCACGCCGCGCGCGTCGCGGGGAGTACGTCGCCGAGTTCGCCGAGGCGGATCACGGCGTGGACGTCGCTGGTACGCATATCTGAACGGGCTCGCAACCATGCGGCGGTGGATTCGAAGCCGTCTTCGCGGCCAACGCCACGTTGATGGCCTGCCAGCACGAGGTCAGAGAACACGGCATCCTGGCGGTCCATCTCGGACCGGAACCCGCGGATCGTTGCCGCCAACTCCGAGTCCGATAGCTCGCCCGGGACCAACCCCATCATCGCGTTGACCCCCGCACGCAACCCACCCACCGGGCGATCCTCGGCACGTTCGTTTGTCATGGTGTGCGCCCTTCAAACCGGTCGAGAACCTGCCGTTCACGTCGAAATCAGACTACCGAACACAAGTTCGAAAGTCAACCCGAAATCGAGAGAAAACCTAGATATTCTGGTACTTTGTCGACGGTCAACAGACTGGCTGAAAGC
>JANPBJ010000017.1:0-41256 GCA_031430375.1 Acidimicrobiia bacterium | reverse complement strand
GTCTGGTTCGCGGGCCGGCGGCTCGACGATCGACGGGTCCGACTGGGTGCGCCCATCGGCGGCCCGCGTATCGTCGCTTGGAGCGCACTCCTCCTGTTCGCTCTGTCGCCGTTCGCGATCCGCTATTCAACCGAGACGCGGATGTACGCGTTGGTGATGCTCGGGGTGGTGCTCGGATATCTCGCGGTGGCACGAGCGCTCGAGCAGCCCTCGTTCCCGCGTCTCGCGGCGATAGCCGCCGTCACCGGACTCTTGCTGTACACCCACTACTGGGCCTTTCCGCTGCTTGGCGTGACCACTGCGCTGTTGCTGGTGTGGTCAGTTCGCGGTCCGGCAGACCGCCAACGCGCGGCGCGGCGATCTATTGGCGCTCTGGCCGTGGGTGGTCTCATGTTCGTTCCCTGGCTGCCATCGTTTCTGTATCAACTTCGCCATACCGGCACTCCCTGGGGTGCACCGGTCAGTCCGTTCGGCAGTTGGGCCACCGCGTTCAAGTCGTTTGGCGGCAACGCCCACCTCGCGGGTTGGATTCTGGTGGTACTGGTCGTGCTGGGTCTGTTCGCGACCGCGCTCGACGGCCGACACTTTTCGGTCGACATGGCGACGCGGCCGGGGGTGCGACTCGAAGCGATCGTCGGTGTGGCCACACTCGCGATTGGATTTCTGATCGCGCGCACGTCGGGCACGACCTTCGAGGGTCGTTACGCCTCGGTGGTGTTTCCGCTCTTCCTCCTCGTGGGCGCCTTCGGACTCACGGTGTTTGCGAACCCGCGAATTCGGATCGGCGTCCTCACCTTCGCGCTCGTCTTGGGCGTTTGGGGTGGTGTCAGCAACGCGCAGCGGAACCGCACCCAGGCGTATCAGCTGGTGCCCATCATTCGCGCGGGGGCGGCCCCGGGAGACATAGTGGTGTTCTGTCCGGATTCGATCGGGACCGATGTGGTCGGAAGGTTGCGTACCGATCTTCGAGCCGTCAGCTTCCCGCGGTTTTCCTCGCCGGCGCGCATCGATTGGGTCGACTACGAAGAGCGCGTCCGCTCCGTGAGTCCAGCCAAGTTTGCAGACCGGGTGCTCCGGATCGCGCAAGGCCAGACGATCTGGTTCGTAGATACGAACAACGGAACCTTCGTTGATCAACAGTGTGCGAGGGTGGCCGACAATCTCTTGCTCCACCGCCCAAATCGGGTTCGGGAACTCGAGCCCGATCCCTATTTCTTTGAGCATCACGGGCTCTTCCGGTACCCGGCTTCCTAACGAGCCAACGCCCGGACGATCCGGAGCGTGCGCCAGTAGACGTCCTCCATGAGGAGATGCGCGAACTCTCCGTTGCGCCCGGCGCTCACGAGCCCGCCAATGCCGTGCGTCGCGATCGCGAGCCGCGCGGGTTCGGTGCGCAACGCGTAGACCGGATACGCGATCGGCGTTCGGGTGGAGGTGACACCGATGTATCGAGCCTGAATATCCGGGATCAGGTCGGTCAAGCCCTCGAGTGCTGTGACCGCGAGTGCTGCGTCGTCCGCAGCCCAGATCGCGTCGTGCACCTCGGCACCGAAGTCCACGGTCAACACGGTCTCGCCGGGTGGAGCGAACCACGGCATCGACATCGGCGCTTCAGTCACCCGGAAGAACGGCCGCCTGCGCTCAGGGAACCAGGTGACTGGCTCCGGGAGGAGGCCCCGACCGCGGAGGTGGAGTTGGACAAACACCATCGCCCGAAACTGGAGATCCGCGACCGGTGCCACCAGCGGATGGTCGACCAATCGAGCGAGCAACGGCGCGGGCAACGTGCTGATGACCGCGCTCCCTTCGTGGTCACGGCCGCCGACTCGCACTCCGACCACTCGCATGCGCTGTTCCCGAGTGCCCTCGATGTTGATCGCCTCGACCGGCGACTGGAGACGAATCTTCCCGACCAACTGATCAGCGAGATGCTGCGTGAAGACCTCGAGGCCGGCGCGTGGGTACACGTGCCACACGTTGGCGCTCTGCGGTGCCTCTGCGCAGTAGCCGATGGCCACTGCCCGACGAGTGAGGCGCCGCGCGGCGGTGAGAGCGATGGTCTGGGCGATCCCGCCGGGGATCTTGTCGGCGACGCTCGGCGAGAGTTCCTCGGCGGGAAGGCCCGACCACGCTTCGATCAGTGGGATGGCGACCTCATCGGCAAGCGTTCGCCCGTACTCCGCACGAAAACGATCCGCGGCCGTGCGCGCTGGCGCCCGAGATTGGAGGCGCGCGAGGAGCGCCGAACCCGCGAACCGCGGTGATCGCATCAACCCAAAGGGATACGAAGCACACTGCCCGCGGGACCACACCGCTTCGCCGTACCGCTCCGCGTCGTCACATTGGTCCATGACACCAACCGCGGTAGCCAACCGGTTGGTCACGAAGTGGGCACCGGTGTCGTACTGAACGCCGCCCAGATGGTGGCTCGTCGCGAGTCCGCCGATGGAGTCGTTCGCTTCGAACACCGTGACGTCGTGGCCGAGGCGTTGAAGCTCCACCGCCGCGGTAAGACCCGCGAATCCGGCGCCGAGCACGAAGACGGGAGCTCGCGTCATCGAGGCAGGGTCATCGGGGCCGTGTGAGTACCGCTCGCAACAGCGCGCCTCGGCCCACGAGCTGATGCACCGTGTCGAGGACGGTTCCGGCGGCGAGCGCAACGGGTGACTCCAAGGACAGGCGGTCGACGATTTCTCGGGACGCGCCCCAGTCGTCGAGCGCATTGCGCGCGGAGTACACCCAGTTCACCGGGCTCATCATCGTTCCCATGGAGGCAACAGTGAAGCCGCAGCGCTCGGCCAGGCGCCGAAGCGATTGCGCATTGAAGAGGTACCAATGACGGGGGAAGTGGTAGCCACCCCAATGGCGTCGCTTCGCGATGGTGAAGTCAAGCGATCCGGTGTTGTCGGTGACGAGGAGGAGTCGCCCACCTGGCACAAGAAGCCGATGAACGGCGCGCAATACGGCGACGGGATTGGCGAGGTGTTCCACCGTCTGGATCATGAGCGCGGCGTCGAAGGATGCTTCGGGTAGCTCGAGATTCTCCACGCGGCCGCGGTGCACGGTGAGACCACGGCGGCGCGCCGCGCTGATGGCGCGATCGTCGATATCAACACCTTCGAGGCCCCAGCCCTTGGGGCCGAAGCTCTGGAGGAGATCGAGGTGAAAGCCGTCGCCGCACCCCACATCGAGGATGCGCGCGGTATCGGGCAGGTCTCGAAATGTATGCAGCAGGCGCTTGGCCTCGAGTCGACGCCGCACCGAATACACGAACCCGAATCGATCCTCGGTGAACGCGAACGCGTGGTAGTGGTCCGGGTAGATTCGATCGAGTTCGCTGATGTCGGGTCGACGGTCGAGGTAGACCACGCCGCAGCGTGTGCACCGGACGGCCAGGAAGCTGTCGGGCGACGTTCGGTACTCAAAGTCGGGCCCCACGCCCACGGGTTCGGAGTCTCGGGTTCCGCAAATGCAACACGATGCGGCGACGGTGAGAAGCGGGCGCGTCGTGACCGGTTTCGCCACGTGGTCACCAGGTTGGAGTGGAGTCGGCGGGGTGACCACGGCCGCATCGTACCGGGAGTTCCGGGCCGCAGTCTTAGGTCAGCAGTGCTTCGACTGCCGCGACGATACGGGGCGCAGCATGGCCATCGCCGTAGGGGGAACCCATCACCGCGAGCCGCCGGTGGGTGGAACTGAGCTCCGCGAGTACCCCTCGCACGGCGGTTCCGATGTCCGGACCGACGTTCACGAGGGTCGAGACGGTGCCAAGACCCTCTGGACGTTCGGTGGAGCGCCGCACGACAATGGTGGGGCGGCCCACGATGCTCGCTTCTTCCTGGACGCCACCCGAGTCGGTGACGATCAGCGCGCACTCCGCTTCGAGTGCCAAGAACTCGAGGTAGTCCACGGGCTCGATCAATCTGATCGAACCGCCGGCCAGGTCGAGACCCGCATCACGCGCTCGATCGACGGTGCGAGGATGCGCCGGGAAGATGACGGGAAGTGGAAGGCGACTCAGCTCGTCGATGACGGTTCGGAGCGGGATCGGATCATCGACGTTTTCAGGACGATGCATGGTCGCGAGTACGTAGGCCGCACTTGTGAGACCGAATCGGTCCAGGACCGCGGCCCGCTCGGCGGGTGGGGGGAGACATCGGCGAGCGGCGTCGACCACGGTGTTGCCGGTCACGACGATGCGTTCCTCCGCGATCCCTTCGCGTCGGAGGTTCTCGCGGGCAGTTTCGGTTGGCGCACACCCGAGGTCGGCGAGGTGATCGATGACCACCCGATTGCGTTCTTCGGGAAGGTCGCGGTCGAAGGCGCGTAGGCCTGCTTCCACGTGGACGAGTGGGATATCGAGGCTGGTTGCCGCGAGTGCGCCGGCCAGCGCAGAGTTGGTGTCGCCTTGGACGAGCACCACTTCGGGACGGGCCCCAACGAGGGCTTCGGTGACCGAGGTCACGGCCTCCCCGATCTGACGGCCACGCGGACTCTGGACAATGCCACACGAAATCGTTGGCTGCTCCACGCCGAGAGCGGCCGCGGTCTCGGCCAAAGTCTCGAGGCGGTGCTGGCCGGTGTGGATTGTGTGGGCCGTCTGACCGATTTCCCAGAGCAACGGGGCGAGCTTGACGAGTTCGGGTCGGGTACCGAACACCATCGCGACCGCGCCTGTGCGCATCCTGCTCCTGGAAAGTCGAGGACCGTTGTGCTCAAGGATTGGTCCGAAGTGCGGGAAAACCGTCGATACAGTACGGACGCGACGTCGTCGCGGGTTCGATACTGCCACGGGCCGAAGGCCAATACCGGGAGCCGAGTTTGAGTCATGCATTGCTTCGGCTGCCGTCGGATCAAGACGCGACCGGACGCTCGCTCGGTCGGGAGGAACTCACGCGGCTGCAAGCGGTGATCGAGTCGGGAACCCTCACCGCCACCAAGGGTGTCCAGACTCCGGAGCTCGAAGCCCGGATCGCGGCGCTGACGGGACGGCGTTGCGCGATTGCCTGCAGTTCGGGCACCGCGGCTGTCCATGCTGCGATCGCGGCGATCGACCCGGAACCGGGTGATGAGATTGTGACGACGGCCATCACCGATATGGGTGCGTTGAGTCCGATGCTGTATCAAGGCGCGATCCCGGTCTTTGCCGACGTCGATCCCGGTACCGGCATGGTGACCGCGGAGAGCGTCGCCGCCGCGGTGTCAGGCCGTACCCGCGCGGTCGTGGTGACCCATCTGTTCGGACTTCCTGCGCCGGTCGATCTCATCGCGGCCGCAATGACATCGACCGGAGCGGCGGGGATACCGCTGATCGAAGACTGTGCCCAAGCGTTCCTCACCCGACGCAGCGGAACCTTGGTAGGCACGTTGGGTCTTGCAGCGTGCTACTCAACGCAGCAGGGAAAGCACCTCACGACTGGCGAGGGTGGAATAGTCGTCACCAATGACGAAGCGTTTGCGCGTCGGGCGCGCGTCTTCGTGAATAAGGCGTGGCCCTACGGCGAAGCGAATCCGGACCACGAGTTTCTCGCGTTGAACTATCGCACCACCGAGTTGCAGTCGGCAGTGGCGAACGCTCAACTCGACAAGTTGGCCGCGGCCGTGGCGGCCCGCCAGGCGACGGTCGCCCGCTTCTCGTTGGGGGTAGCGGCGGTTCCAGGGCTCATGCTTCCTTCCCTTGACGCCGGCGACATTGCAACTTGGTGGAAGGTGCCAGTCCTGGTCGACCCGGAGCAAGTCCCGGGCGGGCCGCGAGCCCTGGCCGCGGAGCTTGCTCCGCTCGGGGTGGCGAGCGCGGCGCGGTACATCCAGAAGCCGGCATTCGAGTGCGCGGTCTTCCGTGATCAGAAGACGTTTGGGTCGAGCCGCTGGCCGTTCACACTTGCTCGTCCCGAGGCCGTTGATTATGCCGCTGACCGATTCCCAGGCACCTATCGGTATCTGGAACGAGTGTTGGTGTTGCCGTGGAATGAGCGGTACGAAGCTGGCCATGCCGATGCAGTTGCCGAGGCCCTCGCGACCGCAGTCGCTCGGCTGAGGGACGCTGCATGAGTACTCGATTTGGTCTGATCGGCGCGGGCGCCATTGCCAAGAGCTATGTCTCCGTCGTCGCCGGCCTTGCCGACGCCACGATCGTCGGGGTGGCCGATGTGGATCCGGACGCGGCGCAGGGCCTCGCGGCTGAGCTCGATGTCGTGGCGGCGGCTCACGTGGAGGAGCTCTTGGGTGCGGTGAGCCTCGACGCAGTCATTGTCTGTACTCCACCGGACTCGCATCCCGAGGTGGCGAGTGCGGCATTCGACGCCGGAGTCGCGGTGTTATGCGAAAAGCCACTCGCGATCAGTGTTGACGCCGCGCAACGAATGGTCGCGGCCGCTGCCCGCGCCGCGGTTCCGTTCACAATGGCCACCAAATTCCGGTTCGTAGACGATGTGGTGCGGGCGCGTGAGCTCGTGGCCTCGGGCGCGCTGGGTGAAATCATCCAGACGGAGAACGTGTTCGCGTCGCGCGTCGATATGTCGACGCGATGGAACTCACAGCCGGCCGTCAGCGGCGGTGGCGTGCTCATCGACAATGGGACGCACTCCGTGGACATCGCACGGTATTTTCTCGGACCGATTCATGAGGTGATGGTGGTCGAAGAGCCGCGCACGCTGGGGCTCGGGGTCGAAGATTCGGTACAACTACTGCTGCGGGCTGCGTCCGGTGGGACGGCGGCGATTGATCTTTCGTGGAGCTATGACAACGCGACCGACGTTTACCTCCAGGTGTACGGGACCGCCGGCACGGTGCAGGTGGGATGGCAGCGATCGAGCTACCGGCTGAACCATCACGACGAGTGGATCGCGTTCGGTGATGGCTACAACAAGATTGCCTGCATGCGCAGCCAGCTCGCCAACTTCTGCGCGGCACTGCGCGGCGAAGAAGAACTCGCGATTTCCATCGCCGATGCCATCGCATCGGTGCAGGTGATCGATGCCGCATACCGTTCGCTCGTCGTTGGCGATTGGACGATGGTTGACCCGGTGCAGGTGGTGTCCCCTCCGGCATCGGCGGACGGGACTGTTGCCTGATGGCCGGTATCGGATGGGTGGATCCCACTGCGATCATCGAAGCGGGAGTGTCGATCGGGGCCGGTACGTTGGTGTGGAGCTACGTGCATCTGCGCGGACCCGGTACCTCGGTTGGCGAAGACTGCATCATCGGCGAACGGACCTATGTGGCATACCGCGTCCCGATCGGTGACCGGGTGAAGATCAACGCGGGCGTCTACGTCTGCACCGGCGTCACGATTGCGAATGGAGTGTTGGTGGGAGCGGGCGTGGTCTTTACCAATGACCGTTATCCGCGGGCCACCACGCCGGATCTCACCGCGCTGCGGACCTCCGCCTCCGATGACCACACGTTGCTGACGCGCGTGGAGGAAGGGGCCACGATCGGCGCAGGGAGCGTGGTGGGATGCGACCTCACCATTGGCCGATTCGCGATGGTGGGAATGGGCGCAGTGGTGACGCGATCGGTGGCGCCGTTTCATCTGGTGATCGGCCAGCCGGCCCGGCCAGTCGCGGTCGTGTCTCGGGCCGGTGAGCCGCTCCTACGGTTTTCCGGCGCGCGCCCTCCAGATCGGGATCTTCTCGTGTGCCCGAGCTCGGGGCTGCGCTACGCAGTGCGGGGTGGCGTCGTCGAGGAGTTGGACCCGCCCTCATGACGGGTCGCGTTGCGGTCGTCGGCGCGGGAATGCTGGGGGCCACGGTGGCGCTCCGGCTCGCGCAGCAGGGGAGCACGGTCACGATCTTCGACGGTGGAGAAGCGATGGGCGGACTCGCCGCCCCCTGGACGATCGATACGCCGCGCGGCACCGTCGTTTGGGACCGGAACTATCACGTGACCCTCGGCTCAGATCAGGCGCTGCGTTCGTTGCTCACTGAGCTGGGCTTGGACGGGGATATTCATTGGTCGCCCACGCGTACCGGGATGTTCGCGGACGAACGCTTGGAGTCGGTGTCCGGGCCCGTGGACTTCCTGCGCCTCCGTGGGTTATCACCCGTGGCGAAGGTGCGGGTTGCGCTCACGATCGGGCGTGGCGCGACGACCAAACAGTGGAAAACCTTGGAGCAGATCACCGCCGAGGAGTGGTTGACTCGCTGGTCCGGCCGAGCCACCTTCGACCGCTTCTGGGTTCCGTTGCTCGCAGCCAAGCTCGGTGACGGATGGCGAGATGCCAACGCCGCGTTTGTCTGGGCCACCATCCAACGGCTGACGGCGGCTCGCCGGGCCGGAATTGGTGACGAGCAGTTCGGCACGGTACGCGGCGGCTATTCGTGCGTGATCGCGGCGATGACCGAACACCTCGAACGCGCCGGCGTCACGATCGCGTTGGGTACGGCGGTGCAACGGGTCACGAAGACCGAGGTTGGTATATCGGTGAGCACCGATGGATCGGAAGCGACATTCGATGACGTCGTGATCACGGCGTCGCCGCGCGTAGCCGCAACGATCGTTTCCGGTCTTGGCGATCAACAACAGGACGAGTACGAACGCATTCGCTTCCAGGGTGTGATCTGCGCGTCGCTCTTGCTCGAGGAGCCGCTCTCTCCGTACTACCTCACCTATCTCTTGGATGATCTGCCATTCACCGGCATTGTGGAGATGACCACGCTGATTCCGCGGGCGTGGGTTCGCGGGTACACGTTGGTGTATCTCCCGCGCTACGTGGCATCTGACTCGGAGTGGTTCAACGCGTCCGACGCCGAGTTGCGCGAACGATTTGTTCCCGCCCTCCAACGGGTGCATCCGGAGGTGGGCACACCAAAGCGGCCGCTGATCGCCTGGCAAGTGGCTCGGGCACGTGAAGTATTTCCGCGGCCGGTCCTTCGATATTCCGAGCGCGTCCCTCCGTTCGCTACGACCGTCCCGGGTGTTTGGTTGGCCAACTCCGCGCAAATTGTGAACGGCACGCTGAACGTGAATGAGACGGTTGCGCTCGCTGAGCGCGCCGCGGCGGTGATCGGCCGGAGCTGATGTTCGCCCATGAGCCGTCGGGCGCCTGGACCTCGCCGGTAGATTGCCGTCGTGAAACCGGCCGCAAGTCTTTCGCTCGATGCCGACAATCAGTGGTCCTACATGTACATCCATGGCGACGACGGGTGGGAGACCCATCCCACCTATCTCCCCACGATGGTCCCGAGAGTCCTTGAACTGCTGGATCATCACGGCCTGAAGATCACTTTCTTCGTGGTGGGCCAGGATGCCGCGCTTGACGAGAATGTGGACGCACTGCGATCGCTGCGTGAGGCGGGCCACGAGATCGGGAACCATTCGTTTCGCCATGAGCCGTGGTTGCACCGCTACTCCGATGCCGAACTCGATGAAGAGCTGGCCCGCGCCGAGGCGGCCATTGCTTCCGCCACTGGGGTGCTGCCGGACGGTTTCCGTGGCCCCGGGTACAGCCTGTCGGTTTCCACGCTCGAGGTGTTGGTGCGCCGCGGCTACCGCTACGACGCGTCGACGCTGCCGACGGTGATCGGCCCCGTAGCTCGTGCCGTGTACTTCCGGAGTGCCGACCTCACTGCGGCGCAACGCGACGAACGGTCACTCCTCTACGGCCGAGCATCCGATGGTCTGCGCCCACTCAAGCCGTACCGGTTCAGTGTTGGCGCCTCGACCATGCTCGAGCTTCCCGTGACTACGTTTCCCGGCATGCGTATCCCGATACATATGAGCTACCTCCTCATGCTGTCAGTTCGATCTGAAGCCGTCGCGCGTGCCTACTTTGCGTTTGCGCTTCGAGCGTGTCGGGCGCGCGGAGTGGAGCCATCGATGCTGTTGCACCCGCTTGATGTGCTCTCCGGCGATGAAGTCCCCGCGTTGCGATTCTTCCCGGGCATGCAGATCCCTGCTGCAGTCAAGGTCGGGAGAGTAAGCCGATTTCTCGGCATGCTCGTCGATCAGTTCGCGGTGACGCCGGTCGGGGAGTACGCCACCCTTGCGAACGCACGGACCTTGCCGACCCGCGTCGCGAAGTTCACAGCATGAAACCATTCGTCTCGGTCGTGGTACCGGCATTCAACGAGGCCGAGGTCATCGTCGAAACGCTCGGCCGCCTCATCGACCATCTTCATACACTCGATGCTCAGTTCCGGTGGGAGATCGTGGTGGTGGATGACGGCAGCACCGACACCACCGCTGCGCTCGCGAAGGATTTCGCCGCAGATCATCCTGAGGTTCGGGTTCTGTCGCACCGGGTGAACTTCCGTCTTGGTCAGGCGTTGCGGTATGCGTTCGGTCAGACGAGTGGCGACTACGTGGCTGTCGTCGATTGCGATCTCAGCTATTCGCCCGACCACCTCACTCGGATGCTTCACACCATCGAAGACACCAACGCGCGCATCGTGATCGCGTCGCCCTATGCCAAGGGCGGCCAGACCACCAAGGTTCCGTTGGTTCGGCGCACGTTGTCGCGCGGCGCGAATCGTTTGCTTGGCGCAGCTGACGGTGGCGGCTTGCGGACCCTCACCGGAATGGTTCGGGTCTACGACGGACCCTTTCTCCGCGGCTTGGATCTGCGCGCGGTGGATGCCGAAATCAACACCGAGATCATCTACAAGGCGCGGTTGTTGCACGCGCGCATCGTCGAGATCCCGGCCCATCTCGACTGGTCATTCGCAACCACCGGTGGCCGCCGCCGAGCGGTCGAAGGGCGGGTGAGCGGCGCGATGATTTCCTCGCTCTTTTCGTCGTTCCTGTTCCGGCCGTTTCTCTTCTTCGTTCTTCCCGGGCTGGTGCTGCTCGCGGTGGCCGGGTATTCCTTCGCGTGGGTGTGCTGGCACGTGGCGGAGGTGTATGGCGATCCGTCGCGCTTTGGAAACTCGGGTTTCACCGGCGCGGTCCAGAACGCCTACGAGCGGGCGCCGCACACGTTCTTGGTCACCGGGATCACGTTCGTCTTGGCGTTGCAGCTGATCAGCCTGGGGGTTATCGCGGCGCAGGCCAAGCGGTACTTCGAGGAGCTGTATCACCTGGGCACGACCGTCCTGCGGCGCATACCGCCGCCGCCCACCACGGCGCCGGGCGGGGCGGCGAGCGACCTCGAATCTTGAGAACCCGGTATCCGCAGAGCCGGGTGGGCCGAGAGGGTGGGCGGTAGGGTTTGGCCACCGTTGCCATTTTTTGAGAGGCCGCTCGTGAGTACCCGACCCAACGCGCTCGAAGCCATCGATCCCGAGATTGCGAACATCATCGGCCGCGAGGTTGAACGCCAGAACACCACGATTCAGTTGATCGCGTCCGAAAACTTCACCTCGCCCGCGGTCATGGCGGCGCAGGGAACGGTGCTGACGAACAAGTACTCAGAGGGCTATCCCGGCAAGCGTTACTACGGAGGCAACCTCGTGGTCGACGAAGCCGAAGAGTTGGCGCGTACCCGAGCCTGCGAACTGTTTGGCGCCGAGCACGCCAACGTGCAGCCGCATTCCGGTGCCAACGCCAATATGGCAACGTTCCTCGCGCTCCTGAACCCCGGCGACAAAGTGATGGGAATGCGCCTGGACCAAGGTGGCCATCTCACCCACGGGTCACCCGTGAACTTCAGTGGCAAGATCTACGACTTCGTGGCCTACGGCGTGGACGAGACCACGGAGACGCTCGACTACGACGAGATCCGCACGCTCGCGGTGGCGGAACACCCCAAGGCCATCATCGCCGGGGCTACGGCCTACCCGCGGACGATCGACTTCGCCGCGTTCCGGTCCATCGCCGATGAGGTGGGCGCGCTGCTGATCGTGGATGCCGCGCACATCGCCGGACTCATTGCCGGTGGCGCGCACCCTTCGCCGGTGCCGTATGCCGACGTCGTGACGTTCACGACCCACAAGACTCTGCGCGGGCCTCGTGCCGGGTGCATCCTGAGCCGTGCTGAGTATGCGAATGCGATCGACAAGGCGGTGTTCCCTGGCCTCCAGGGCGGGCCGCTCATGCACGTGATCGCGGCCAAGGCAGTGGCGTTCAAGCTCGCGGCCGAGCCTGACTTCGCCACCTACGCGGCGCAGATCGTGCGCAATGCGAGTGCGTTGGCGGACGGGCTCACCGCCGAGGGCTTTCGGATCGTGTCCGGCGGCACCGACAACCACCTGATGCTGGTTGATCTACGGCCCTTCGGTGTGACTGGAAAGGTCGCGCAGGAAGCCCTCGACCGTGCGGGCATCACCTGTAACAAGAACTCGATCCCGAACGATCCCGAGAAGCCGTTCGTCACGAGCGGTCTGCGCCTTGGTACCGCGTCGGTCACCACCGCGGGGATGGCCGAGCCGGAGATGGCCGAAATCTCCCGCCTGATCGCGGCGGTGCTCCGAGCGCCCGATGACGACGGTGTCCTGGGCGACGTGCTCGACCAAGCGAACCGCTTGTGCAGCAAGTTCACGCCGTATCCCGAGCTCGCGAGCTCATGACCGCAGGGCCAAGAGCCGCCCGGCCCGCAGGGCCAAGAGCGGGCGGGAGCGGAGTGGGGCAGGGCACGCGCTTGGCGCCGAGTGATCCACGAAGCGTGGCCCGAGCGGCCCGGCCCGCAGGGCCAAGAGCGGGTTAGTTCGATGGGCGGGTACGCGATTGTCTTTGCCGTTGCGGCCGGACTGGCGTTTGGCCTGACCCCACTTGTGCGCCGCCTGGCGTTGCGCGTCGGCGCGGTGAAGGTCCCCAGCGTCCGCGATGTCCACACCACCACGATGCCGTTGCTGGGCGGCGCGTCGATGTTCGTGGCGTTCCTCGTGGCCATGGCCGTCGCCTCCCAGATTCCTCAGTTCAGCGAGATGTTCGATGGGTCGTCGGAGCCGGCCGGCGTGATACTCGCCGCCGGCGTGATGTTCGCGATCGGGGCGCTCGACGATCTTCGAGACGTGTCGCCGCCCGCCAAGATTGCCGGGATGGTGCTTGCGGGCAGCTTGTTGTCGTTGTTCGGTGTGTCGATGCTGTTCTTCCAGGTTCCGTTCTCGGGGACCGATGTGATCGTGCTCTCACCGGACCTCGCGCCGCTCGTCACGGTGATCACCGTGGTGGTGTTCGCCAACGCGATCAACCTCATCGACGGTTTGGACGGGCTCGCGGCGGGCATCGTCATCATCGCGGGTACGGCGCTGTTTCTTTACAGCAGCCGCTTGTTCGACAAAGGCGTGCTCGAGGGCGACAACGTTGCGCCGCTGGTCGCAGTGATCGCCGTCGGCATCTGCGTGGGCTTTCTCCCTTGGAACTTCAACCCGGCGCGGATCTTCATGGGGGACGCCGGTGCGCTCTTCCTCGGGCTGCTGTTGGCGACGACCACGATCACTGTCGGGGGCCGCGCCGATTACCAGTACACCGGCACCACGTACTTCTTCTTCGCGCCGCTCCTCATCCCGCTCCTCATCCTCGGCGTTCCCATTGTCGATACTGCCTTCAGTTTCGTCCGGCGCCTCGTGAAGGGACAGTCCTTCTCGATCGCCGACAAGGATCACCTCCACCACCGCTTGATGCGCCTCGGCCACGGACCGAGGCGAACGGTTGTGATCTTGTGGCTCTGGACCGCGTTGCTCTCGGGTCTTGCTCTGATCCCGGCCTACGCCGGTGAGGGCAATGCGCTCGTGCCAATCGGGGTACTGGCCCTCGCGCTCTTGCTCTACGTGTTCTTCTTTCCCGGCAAGCGTGAGGCCCAAGCCGTGGCGGCAGAGGAGGAACTCGCAACGGTCGCGGCTCTGGCGGACGACGCAAGCCCCCCTGGTGACGTCATCGATCTCGAGGCCCGTCGTCGCCGCACCGGCGCCTGATACTGCGCCTCGGCTCGGGAAGGCCAGGAGGGCGAGCGGATCGGCAATATACGGCCGTCGAATTCCGAGACGCCCGGCTCGCCCGTGGCCCGAGCGGCCCGTGAACGCAGTGAACAAGAGCGGGAGACCAGCTCGGGAGTGTGACGATACTCAGACCCATCCGCGCGGGTCCGAAGAGCGGAGGTTTGGCAGGCAGATACAGAGTGTCCTCAGCTTGCACAGATGTGGCGGACCGCCCTAGCTTGGGAAGGACTTCACAAGCGCGGTGGTCGCAGCGACGCGGGCAACGCGGGCGGAACTGGAGTGGTGGTGACAGACCAAGCCGAGGGTGCGCGAACAACCGCACGGGTACGTGACGACGGTTTGAGCCAGGCGTTCGAGTTCGCGGCTGGGCCGGTGGTGCTGGGCGCGATCGGGTGGCTCGTCGATCAGGCGGCTGGCACCGGTTTCCTGTTCCTCGTGATCTTCGCGCTGTTCGGGGTGCTCGGCACCTGTGCGTCCTTCTACTTTCGCTACCAGGCGCAGACTGCGCGTGAGGACGAGGGGAAGCCGTGGACCAGGCGGACGTTCTGACCTTGCCAACGCAGCCCAGTGCCGATTCACCCACGAATGAACCGGGGGTCAGCCACGAAGGGCTGATCGCGCGCCACATGGCCCGTCATGCACTGATGGTCGCCCCCGCCGTCGTCGCACTCGCAGCCGCGGTCCGCGGTCGCGACGGCGCAATCAGTGCGGCTATCGGCCTCGCGCTGTGTGCTGGCAACTTCCTCATCGCCGCTCAGATCCTTGCGTGGGCGGCCAAGCGATCCGCTAGCGCGATCTACGGCGCGATTTTTGGCGGCTTCGTTCTACGGCTCGCCGTCCTGACCGTTATCGTGCTCGTACTCGAGCCGGTGAAATTCATTGATATCCCCGTGCTCGTGCTTACTCTTGCGATCGCTCACCTGGCCTTGCTGGTGTGGGAAACCCGTTACGTCAGCCTCACCCTCGCCGCCCCGGGCCTCAAACTCGGTGTGGGCGAGCCTTCGAAGGACAAGGAGTAGGACTCAGCGTGTTCGCGGCCTTCGAGTTCCCACCGATCGACCACCTCTTCCGGTGGCCGCACTTCCTCTTTGAGGGCACACCATTCGAGTTCAACAAGGTCTCGTTGCTCGTGGTGATCTCGTCCGCTCTGATCCTGGCTCTGTTTATTGGCGGCAGCCGGAACATGAAACTCATTCCGAGCAAGTTCCAGAGCGTGCTCGAAATGACGTACGAGTTCGTGGACCGGGGCATCACCCGCGACGTCATCGGCAACGACGCCACCCGGTTCACACCGTTTCTCGGGTCGCTGTTCCTGTTCATTCTGTTCCTGAACTTCTGGGAGATCATCCCGGGGATCCAGTTTCCGCCCACGTCGCGGTTCGCGATCCCACTGTTCTTGGCCCTCATGGTCTACGTCATGTACTGGTACCTCGGCTTTCGCCACAACGGCATCAAGTACCTGACCGGTCACCTTTTCCTGCCGGGCGTGCCGAAGGCGATGTACGTGCTGCTGACGCCGATCGAGTTTCTCCAGCTCGCGATCGTCCGACCCTTCTCTCTGGCCGTCCGACTGCTCGCCAACATGATGGCTGGTCACATCCTGCTGACCGCCCTCGCTCTGTTGACTGCGTACTCCTTGGAGAACGCGCCGATCATCTTTCTCGGTCCGGCCCTTCTCAACGTCGGAGTCACCGGCTTTGAGCTGTTGGTCGGCTTCTTGCAGGCGTACATCTTCACGCTGCTGACCGCCGTCTACATCGCAGATTCCCTACACCCCGAGCACTAGGAGTAACCGTTATGCACGACCTTCTTCTCGCCGTCCAGGAAGCCGGCGAACTCAAGGCCGGCCTCGGCTCGATCGGCGCCGGTATCGCCTATGGCGCCGCCGCCATCGGCCCGGGCATCGGCATCGTGGTGGGTAACGCCATCACCGCGATGGCCCGCCAGCCCGAGATGGCCGGCCAGGTCCGGACCACCATGTTCTTGGGTATCGCCTTTACCGAGGCCCTTGCCCTGTTCGGATTCGTCCTCTTCTTCCTCGCGAAGGGTTAGGCGGTCACCGTGCTTGCACAGATTTTCGTGCTGGCGGCGGAGGCCGGCGAGAAGGTCGAGGCGTCGAACCCGATCATCCCGGAGATCGACGAGATGATCTGGGGTGCGATCGCGTTCGTCATCGTCTTCGTGTTGCTCCGGTGGAAGGCATGGCCGGCGATCAAGAAGTCGCTCCAGGACCGCGAGGACAAGATCACGGGAGACCTCGAGCACGCCGAGTCGGTCCGCACCCAGGCCGACGAGGAGCTCAAGGGCTACCAAGCGCAGTTGGCGGACGCTCGCAATGACGCGGGTCAGATCATCGAGGAAGCCCGTCAGGCTGCCGAGACAGTGCGCAAGGACCTGATTGCGCGGGCCGAGGCCGACGCGCAAGCGATCAGGACGCGTGCATCCGACGACATCAAGGCCGCGTCCGAACGGGCCATGGCCGACGTCCAGGCGAAGGTGTCAGACCTCTCGATCGAGCTCGCGGAGCGCATCGTCCAGCAGAACTTGGATCGCGCCACCCAGATCCAGTTGATCGAGAACTACATCAACGAGGTCGGGGGCACCCGCAGGTGACCAGCGCCAAGCGGAGCCCGTCCCGGTTCGGTCGCGGTCCCGCGCCGAAAATCGGGCGGAGCGACCATGAGTAGTCGCACTGAGGGGTATGCGGACGCGGCACTCGCGGTCGCTCGGGCGGAGGGTCAGCTTGCCGCGATTGAGGATGACCTCTTTCGCTTTACCCGAACCTTCGAAGGCAACGACAGCCTGCGGATGGCGCTGACCGATCCGGCGATGCCCGCAGCGCGGCGTATCTCAGTGGTCGAAGAGCTCATGGGCGGCAAGGCACTGCCCGCGAGCACCGCGCTGATCTCCGCCATCGTGGGGGCTGGGCGCGCGAGCGAGTTGCCGGAGATTGTGAACACGTTTCTCGAGAAGGCAGCTTCAGAACGCGATCACGAGGTCGCCGAGGTGCGTTCCGCAATTCCGCTCGACGAGTCACAGCAGGAACGGCTCGCCGCGGCGCTTTCGCAAGCGACGCGCAAGCAGGTCGAAGTCAAGGTCGTAGTGGACGCATCAGTCCTCGGGGGACTGGTCGCACGCATCGGCGACACCGTGATCGACGGTTCGGTCCGTCATCGGCTCGAGCAACTCAAGGGAACGATCTAAGCATGGCTGAACTCACGATCAATACCGAAGCGGAGCCATCCACTCCAACGACGAGGGAGACGCTCTGATGGCGGAGCTGACTATCAATGCGGATGAGATTGCCGCGGCGCTGCGAACTCACATCGAGTCCTTCTCGCCGTCGCTCGCTCAGGAGCAGCTCGGTCGAGTGCTCGAAGTTGGCGACGGTGTGGCGCGGGTTGCGGGCCTTCCCGGCGCCGCGGTCAACGAACTCCTCGAGTTCGAGAGCGGCCTGCTCGGCTTGGCGCTCAACTTGGACGAGGACACCATCGGCGCCGTTGTGTTGGGGAAGGCCGACGGCGTGGAAGAAGGCCAGGCGGTCAAGGCCACCGGCCGGATCCTCTCGGTACCCGTCGGCGATGCGCTGATCGGCCGCGTGGTGAACGCGCTCGGTGTCCCGATCGACGGTAAGGGCCCGATCGCTTCCGATACCCAACGCCGGATGGAAGTCCAGGCTCCGGGTATCGCCGGCCGCAAGCCGGTGCACGAGCCGCTCCAGACGGGCATCAAGGCCATTGACGCCATGACTCCCGTCGGCCGAGGCCAGCGTGAGCTCATCATTGGTGACCGCAAGACCGGCAAGACCACGGTCGCGATCGACACCATCCTGAACCAGCGTGGCCAGGGCGTGAAGTGCATTTACGTCGCCATCGGCCAGAAGTCTTCGTCGGTGGCCCAGACCGTGGGCACGCTCACCGAGCATGGCGCCATGGACTACACGGTGGTGGTCAACGCTCCCGCGGGTGATGAAGCGGTCTTCAAGTACCTCGCTCCGTACGGCGGCTGCGCGATGGGCCAGCACTGGATGGACAACGGTGAGGCTGCCCTGATCGTCTATGACGACCTCTCGAAGCAGGCTGAGGCGTACCGCCAGATTGCGCTGCTGCTCCGGCGGCCACCAGGTCGCGAGGCGTACCCGGGTGACGTCTTCTACCTGCACAGCCGCCTCCTCGAGCGTGCCGCCAAGCTCTCCGATGAACTCGGGGCGGGTTCGCTCACGGCGCTGCCGGTCATCGAGACGAAAGCCGGCGACGTTTCTGCCTACATCCCGACCAACGTGATTTCGATCACCGACGGCCAGATCTATCTCCAGGATGACCTCTTCAAGTCGGGCGTGCGCCCGGCGGTCGACGTGGGTATCTCGGTTTCTCGAGTTGGTGGCGCCGCGCAGACGAAGGCCATGAAGTCGGTGGCGGGAACGCTCAAGCTCGACCTCGCGCAGTTCCGTGACCTCGAAGCCTTCGCCACGTTCGGTTCCGAGTTGGACGCAGTGTCCAAGGCGCAGCTTGACCGCGGGTATCGCTTGGTGGAGCTGCTGAAGCAGCCGCTGAACTCGCCGATGGCGGTGGAGGAGCAGGTGGTGTCGATCTATTGCGGCACCAAGGGCATCCTCGACGACTTGCCGGTCACCCAGGTGAAGGCGTTCGAAACGGAACTGCTCGACACGTTCCGTACCCGTCACGCAGATCTGATGGGCACGATCCGCGACACGGGCGCAATGCCCGACGACACGCTGATGCGTCAAGCGGTGGATGACTTCAAGGCCGCTTTCGTGGCCAAGCAGGCCGCGGCATCTGCCGATGCGGTCACCGCGGCCGGCGATGTCACCGACACTGACGCGGAGGCCCTCGGCGACGCCGAATCCGCCAAGACCCTCGGCACGGAATGACGCTCGTGTTGACGGCCCTGCCTGATGTCCTCCGCGGCATGCGAAGCGAGGGACGAGCGCAGCATGCTCGCCCAGCAAGCGAACGCCCGCGAACCTTGGCAGTGACGCGTCCCGTGCTTGAACTCTCGATCTCGGTGGGGAGAACGGGTGAGCAGAGAGCGAGCGAGACAAGCGGCATGCGAAGCGAGGGACGAGTGCAGAATGCTCGCCCAGCAAGCGAGTGGCCGCGGGCCCTCACCGTGACGCGCACGAATGTCTCCCGATCGATCGCGGTCCCGAGAACGGGTCCGCAACGAGGGAGTGAGTGTTAAGTGGCGGGTGGTCAAGAGCGGATTCTGAAGCGGCGCATCAGCAGTGTGCAGTCGACGAAAAAGATCACGCGCGCGATGGAACTCATCGCCGGGAGTCGGATCGTCAAAGCGCAACAAGCGGTGCACGCAGCAGTTCCGTACAGCGATCGGATTACCGAGGTCGTCAAGGACCTCGGTGCCACGGGTGGTGGGGTCAACAGCCCCCTCCTCACGCCGCGCACGGAAATCCGACGCGTCGCCCATGTGGTCATCGCGGCTGATCGCGGCCAATGTGGCGCCTACAACTCGTCGGTGATCCGCGCGACCGAAGGTTCGATGAAGGAGCAGGCCGCGCTGGGACGCGACTATGCGCTTGTCGTCGTCGGCCGCAAGGCGGAGAGCTACTTTCGGTACCGCAACTTCCGTATCGATCACGCGTTCACCGGTTTTTCGGATCGCCCGTCGTATGAGGATGCTCGCCGGATCGGTGAGGCCGTGACCACGGCGTTTCTCGCGGAAGAGTTCGATATGGTCGAACTCATCTACACCCGCTTCGTGAGCGCGGGGCACCAGGAGGTCGTGCGCCGGCCTTTGGTGCCGCTGGAGCGCGATGTAGTGGCAGGCGGCGATGGCAAGCCTGACGACGCCGCCGGCGCGAGCTATGAGTTCGAGCCGGCGCCGGACGCAATCTTGGACGCGCTGCTGCCGCGTTACGTGGAGGCCCGGATCTTTGCTGCACTTCTCAATGCGGCAGCCTCGGAACACTCCTCGCGTCAGCGGGCGATGAAAGCGGCGACAGATAACGCCGAGGAACTGATCAAGAATCTCACTCGGATCATGAACCGGGCCCGGCAGGACTCGATCACGACCGAGATCATGGAAATCGTCAGCGGCGCGGAGGCCCTCCAGTCGGACCACGCGACGCATGGCGAAGTATTCGATACCCCGATCTCCCTCGGCGACCCCGAGTGATCACCGCGTTTCTAGAGCCGCGAGGAGCTTGCTCATGACGATGACTGCCGACAACGAAACCACTCTCAAGGAGGGACGCGTCGTCGCGATCGCCGGACCGGTGGTCGACGTCGAGTTCCCGCCCGACGCGCTGCCCGAGATCAACACCGCGCTCGAGCTCAACATTGAGCTCGATGGCAAGACGATCAAGGTCACGGCTGAAGTCGCGCAACAGATCGGCGACGGCCGCTGCCGAGTCATCTGCATGAGCCCGACCGACGGCCTCAAGCGCGGCACGGTGGTGCGCAACACCGGCCGCGGGATCACGATGCCCGTGGGCGACGGAGTGCTGGGCCACGTCTTCAACGTGTTGGGCGAGCCGATCGACGTCTCGGCGGATGAGCTGACCGGTATCGATGATTACTGGGAGATCCACCGCGACCCGCCGCCCTTCGACCAGCTCGAAGCTCGCGCGCAGATGTTCGAGACCGGCATCAAGGTGATCGACCTCCTCGAGCCGTATGTACAAGGCGGAAAGATCGGCCTCTTCGGCGGCGCCGGCGTGGGCAAGACGGTGTTGATCCAGGAAATGATCAACCGGGTCGCCACCCAGCACGGTGGGGTGTCGGTGTTCGCCGGTGTCGGCGAGCGCACCCGTGAGGGAACCGACCTGTGGATCGAGATGCAAGAGTCGGGCGTCATCGACAAAGCCGCGCTGATCTTCGGTCAGATGGACGAGCCGCCGGGTGTGCGGCTCCGTGTGGCGCTTTCGGCATTGACTGTCGCTGAGTACTTCCGTGACGTGAAGAACCAAGACGTGTTGCTCTTCGTGGACAACATCTTCCGGTTCGTCCAGGCCGGGTCCGAGGTGTCCACGCTGCTGGGCCGCATGCCGTCGGCCGTGGGGTACCAACCGACCCTCGCGGATGAGATGGGCGAGCTCCAGGAGCGGATTACCTCCACCAAGGGCCACTCCATCACCTCGCTGCAAGCCGTGTACGTCCCTGCGGACGACTACACCGACCCTGCTCCGTTCACCACCTTCACGCACCTCGATGCCACCACTGAGCTCTCCCGTCAGATCGCGGCGCTCGGGATTTACCCGGCGGTCGACCCGCTGGCGTCGACTTCGAACATCCTGGCGCCCGAGGTCGTGGGCCAGCGTCACTACGACTGTGCCCGACGGGTCCAGGAAGTGCTCCAGCGGTACAAGGAGCTCCAGGACATCATCGCCATCCTCGGACTCGACGAGCTGTCCGAGGAAGACAAGATCACCGTCTCGCGGGCCCGCAAGATCCAGCGGTTCCTCTCCCAGCCGTTCTTCGTGGGCGAGGTCTTCACCGGCCTGCCGGGGATCTTCGTGCCGGTCGAGGAGACCGTCGAGAGTTTCGAAGCCCTCGTGAACGGCGAGCTCGATGAGATCCCCGAGCAGGCGTTCTTCAACGTCGGTGGCGTCGAGAGTGTGCTGGCCAAAGCGAAGACCCTCGGAGACGCCTGATCGTGGCGTTCGTCGTCCAACTCGTCTCCCCGGAGCGTGTCCTCTACGAGGGCGAAGCCGAGATGGTCGTGTGCCGTACGACCGATGGTGAGATCGCGTTCCTGCCCGGACACGTGCCGTTCGTGGGGGCGCTCGGTGTGGCCAAGGTACGCGTCATCCTGCCGGAGTCGGGCGAGATGGCGGTAGCCGTCCACGGAGGGTTCGTCGAGGTGAGCGGTGATCATGTGACCGTCCTGTCGGACGTGGCCGAGTTGCCGGAGCAGATCGACGTGGTGCGGGCCCAGACCGCGAAAGAAGCAGCCGAGCAGCGAGTGAACGCCGACGCGGCGGATGAGCAGGCTCAGGCCGCATTGGCCCGGGCCGAGCTTCGCCTCGAGGTCGCGCAAGCCGCCTGATCCGCAAGCGGTTTATCCCGGGCCGCTCGACATCGAGGTGAGCACGGCACGGGAATGGATCAGATTGGCAAGACACTCCGTGAGCTTCCCGCTATGGACGCCGCGTTCGACTCGGGCCTTTCGTACTCGAAGGTGAGGACCTTGACCCGAGTAGCGACCGGCGACAACGAACGGGAGCTGCTGGTCCTGGTGCGGAATACTCCCACCGGGAGGCTCGGTGCGGTGCTGGCGAAGTGATGAGTGGATCGGGAAGACCCCGCGGCTACGAAGCGACGTCAGGACGCGGCGCGGAGCGTCTCGTGGCGGACCGAACCCGATCGCTTGATCGTGGGGTCGTTCCGACTCCCGGCCGCAGTCGGCAAAATGCTGACGGGCGCGATCGACGCGCTCGCTGCCCGATTCGTGCCCGGCGGACCAGTCCGCGGCGACGCGTCCGCGGACGCGCCCGAACGAACTGAGAATCGCTGGCCGACCATCGGCCAACCGCGTGTCGATGCCATGGTTGAGACTCGCCACCGAGCTCGCCACGGGGAGAGCCCGAAAGCCAGACGCCAGTGATCGCGCAACGTCCCGGCGGTGCGCGCTAGTCGAACTTCACTGCGGAATAGCGCATCAGCTTCTGCCAGCGGTGCTCGGAGTGGATGGTGCGAATGGTGCCGGACTTCGCTCGCATCACCAGGCTCTCGGTACTGGCCCCGTCGCCGCGGTAGTGCACGCCCTTCAGGAGGTCGCCGTCGGAAATGCCGGTTGCCGCGAAGAAGACCTCCTCACCGGATACGAGGTCGGTGGTAGTGAGGATTCGGTCGAGGTCATAACCCGCATCGAGTGCCTCCCGCTTCTCGTCCTCGTTGCGGGGCCAGAGTCGGCCGATGATCGAACCACCGGTGCAGAGGAGCGCGCACGCCGCGGTGACCCCTTCGGGTGTGCCGCCGATGCCGAACAGGATGTCGGAGCCGGAACCCGGAGAGGAGACGGAGATGGCGCCGGCGATGTCGCCGTCGGTGATGAGTCGGATTCGTGCGCCGGCCTCGCGGCATTCCTTGATGATCTGTGCGTGGCGCGGCCGGTCGAGGATCACTGCCGTGACGTCGCGGACTTTTTCGCCCTTGGCCTTGGCCACGGCCTCGAGGTTCGCTTTGATCGGAGCGTCGAGGTCGACGACGTCGGCCGCTTCGGCACCCACCGCGATCTTGTCCATGTACACGCACGGTCCGGGGTCGAACATGGTGCCGCGCTCGGCGACCGCGATGACCGAGATGGCGTTGTTCTGTCCCAAGGACGTGAGGGTGGTGCCGTCGATCGGATCGACCGCGATATCGACCTCCGGCCCGCCGCAGCCAATCTCTTCGCCGTTGAAGAGCATCGGGGCTTCATCTTTTTCGCCTTCACCGATGACCACGATGCCACTCATCGGGACCGAGTTGAGGACGAGCCGCATTGCGTCGACGGCAGCGCCGTCGGCCCCGTTCTTGTCGCCACGGCCGAACCAGCGGCCCGCGGCGAGGGCAGCGGCTTCAGTGGCCCGCGCCAAGTCCATGGCGAGGTTGCGGTCGGGGAGCTGAGGGGCAGTTTCCATCGGGAGATGGTAGCGGGCACCTCCTTATCCGGATGCCGGCACGGGCCAGATGGCGAGGAGTTGCGGCCAGAGCCATTGGGCTGCCCAGGCCGATCCCTCTGGCGAGAAATGGATGCCGTCGAGCGGACGAGGGTGGATCCCCGAGCGACGCGGTGAGCAGGGCTGCCCCTGCGGACAGACACGGCGGGCGAGGTCGACGATGGCCACATCCTGGGGGTGGCGGGCCACGAAATCACGGTTGATTTGGTTCAAGATCGCGGTTTCGGCGCCCACCCGAGGATCGGGCTGGTAGAGCGAACCGGGGGACTCCTCGGGGAGGGTGAGGATGACGAGTTTGCGTCCTGGTGCCTGTGACCGTCGGTAGAGCGCTTCCATTCGGTCGAGCAGGACCTGACG
Source organism: Acidimicrobiia bacterium (assembly GCA_031430375.1). Classification (GTDB taxonomy): domain Bacteria; phylum Actinomycetota; class Acidimicrobiia; order IMCC26256; family JAENVU01; genus JAENVU01. Next base: position 17,442 of record JANPBJ010000017.1, on the reverse strand, counting down.
GTGTTCAGGGGTTCCGAACCCGGCATCGTGATTCCCCACGTCGAGATCGTTGAGCTCCCAGCCGGAGAGCCAAAGGATCAGGTCCGGCTTCGACGCCGCGATGGTTCTATCGACAATCTGGTTGACCCGACGTTCGCAACTGAGCGCCCAGGCCCGCGGCATGATCGGATACCGCTCCGAGATAGCGCCGGCCACGATCCCACATCCGAGAATCGTGCCGTTGGCGACCTTGGCGTCCACTTCAGCAGCTCCGACCTCGAGGCCCGTGAGTAAGGAGCACGCACGGGAGTCGCCGAACACGGCGAGGTGGCGCGGCGTGACTGGCGGGGGAGCAGTGATACCGCCGAGTCGGGCGAGCTCGCGGGCCGCGGCACGAGTTTCGTATCCCGGCGCCGCGCCACATCGGCCGATTGCAACCCCGGTCACTCGTCCGGCGGCACGGGGCAGCGAGGTTGCTCCCGCGGTCCCGATGAGCACACTCGCAATGACGACGCTCACACCGATGGGGAGAAGTGCCCGCGCCCCGGCGACACGGCCACGACGTTGGAGGATGGGTTGCTCGATGAGATGGAATGAGGCCGCGGTGATGGCGAAGGTGACGGCGATACGCACCAGGTTGAGCCGCGTTCCGCCGAAGCCGACGCGTTGCTCGGTCATGAAGACGATGACCGGCCAATGCCAGAGGTAGAGCCCATACGAGATGCGCCCGACATATCGCGCGAGAGGAACCGCGAACACCCGCCGGAGGATCCCGGTGGGGGCAATCGCCGCCGCGATGACCACCGCCACCGCGGTCGCGAAGAGGAGGCTTCCGCCGTTGAAGTAGAAGGCACTTGCTCGTCCGCGGTTGAACGCGAAGATAACGATCGCCAGGGTGAGGACTCCGAGCCCTTGGAGGAGCTTCCCCATGCGGGCCGGGAGGTCCGGCCGGGCGCGCAGAATGAGCGCGAGGAGACAACCGATGAGGATGGTGTGGACTCGTGATTCGGTTCCGTAATACGCACGGGACGGGTTCGCGTCGGTGTAGAGGACACTCATAGCAATCTGGGACCCGATGATGCCGACGATCGTCCCGATCCACAGTGCTCGCCGGGTACCGCGACCGACATGGAACAGTCCGATGACGATGACGGGCCAGAGAAGATAGAACTGCTCCTCGATGGCCAACGACCAGAGATGCGTGAGGGGAAGTGGCGCCAAGAATTGTGCGAAGTAGGACTGGTCAGCCGCGATGAAATGCCAGTTCGCGAAGTAGAAGAGGCTCGCAAACGCGTCGCCGCGCAGGGTGCCGAGTTGGAGCGGGGGAATCGTGTACGCCGCGTAGATGCAGACCGCGGTGAGCATGATGAACACGGCGGGGAGGAGGCGGCGCGCCCGTCGGGACCAGAATCCCTTGAGCGAGACGCGTCCGGTGTCGGACCGTTCCGCAACGAGCAATGACGTGATGAGGAAACCCGAGAGCACGAAGAACGCGTCAACGCCGAGAAAACCGCCTTGGGCCCACGGGTAGCCGAGGTGATAGGCGATGACGGCACCGACCGCGAGCGCGCGTAGGCCGTCGAGGGCCGGTTGATAGGTGATGCGCGGTTGACTCATCAACTCTCCGGCCCGGGATTGAGCATTTCAATGCTACGACGCCGCGCGCCGGTGGCGGGCGCGCCGCGCGCCGGCTCTCCCTTGAGTCCGCTATCCCTTGAGTTCCGGGATCACATGCTCGCCGAGGAGTTCGATGGAGTGCATCACGGATTCATGCGACATTTTGTAGGGGTTGACGAGGCTCAGCAGGATGTCGCAATCGGCGGCGTCGTAGCGGCGGGCGACCTCCAAACACCGTTCGGGGCCGCCGACGATGCATGCCCCGGACGACTGGAGGTAGTCGAAGGTGAGGAGGGTGAGGTCCAGCTCGCTGATTGCCGCGGCGTAGTCGTAGGTGCCGAGCGGCTTGCCCGCTTGCCACTCGGCGACCGTGCCGATGTGCCAGAGCGCGGTGCGCACGTACCACTCAAAAGATTCGGCTGCTTCGGCGAAGGCCTGTTCGTCGGTATCTGCGCAGTGCACCATCGTGAACGTGGCAGCGCGGTTGTTGATGAACTTGCCGATCGGATTCTTGACCCGGGTCTGCGCGTCGCGAAAGATCTTGATCCGCTCCGCGAGTTCCTCAGGCGGCACACCGATGGTGAAGCTCAGGAGGCCGAGTCCCAACTCGCCCGCGATCGCGTGACTGTCGGGGTTGGTGGATGCAACCCACAGAGGCGGATGGGGTTGTTGGAGCGGCTTGGGGTGGAGGCGACGCGGCGGCACCTTCCAGGTAGGGCCGTCCGCCTCGAATGTGTCATTCGTCCACGCGTCGACCACCAGCCGGAGACCTTCCTCCCATTGGGAACGAGTCAGGTTGGGATCAGCGCCGAAGCCTTCGAGTTCTGCTCGCGTGGAGGAGCGTCCGGTGCCGAACTCGAGGCGGCCGTCCGACACAAGATCGACGACCGCCGCGGCCTCGGCCGCGCGTACCGGGTGGTTGTAGGGATAGGGGAGTAGCCGCACGCCGTGGCCGATTCGCATCGTGGTGGTCTGCGCCGCGATCGCGCCGTACAGCGCATCGGGTGCCGAGCAATGCGAGTACTCGTCGAGGAAGTGGTGTTCGACCGTCCAGAAGGACGTGAAGCCGGATTTCTCACCGTGCACTGCCTGCGCAATGGTGTTCTTGTAGGCGATGTGATCACTGTCCGGACCCCATGGCTGGGGCACGGGAATCTCGTAAAAGAGGGCGAAATCCATCGACATGATCGGTTCCCGGTGATTTGACGGGGGGTCGGAATCCGGGGACAGTAACGCGTTCTACCAATGGATGAAGGAGGCCCGATGGCGGCCATGGTCGGCAAAGTTGCAGTCGTGACGGGATCCGCTTCCGGGATCGGCGCGGCGACCGTGGCGCGGTTCCGGACCGAGGGGGCGACAGTGATCGGATGGGACCTCGATGGTGCCGTGCCGGGCTGTGATGTGGCGCTCGATGTGCGCGATGAGGACGCGATAGCGGCGGCGTTTAGCGCAGTGATGCAGAGCCACGGACGGCTCGACGCAGTGGTCCACGCGGCGGGTGTCGCGGGCGGCGGACCGGTGCACATGATTTCAGCCCAAGAGTGGGACCGCGTGGTTGACGTCAACCTCAAAGGCACCTTTCTCGTGGGCAAGCACGCGGTGTTGTCGATGCTGGCCCAGGACGCAATCGACGGCGAGCGTGGCTCGATCGTGAACATCGCGAGCGTGGAGGGATTGGCTGGCACCGAGGGTGGGAGTACCTACAACGCAGCGAAGGGCGGAGTGGTCATCCTCACCAAGAACATGGCGATTGACTACGGGCGGTCCGGTATCCGCGTCAACGCGATCTGCCCGGGATTTATCGACACGCCGATGTTGCAGAGTGTGTTCGCGATGGGGGGGATGGACTCGGTGTTGGCCGATATCACCGCCGCGCACCAGCTCGGTCGGTTGGGCCGAGCGGATGAGATTGCCGCGGCCGCATTGTTCCTATGTTCGGCCGACGCATCCTTCGTGAGTGGTGTGGCGTTGCCCGTGGACGGTGGCTACACCGCCGGCCACCGCCACGGGGTGAGTGAGCTGATGGGTCTGGCGTGAGCGGTCTGGAACCGGTGTCGTGCTGAGTGGCTCCGGCGCGCGTGGGAGACTCTTCTGATGTCGGAACGGGACTTCTCCACGTACTCAGGCGTCGAGGTTGCTCCGGTCTACGGGCCCGCGGATGGCGAACGGCCGGGGGAGTGGCCGTACACCAGGGGGCCGTACTCCGAGATGTACCGCACCAAGCCGTGGACGATGCGCATGTTCGCGGGGTTCGGCACGCCCACCGACACGAACGTCCGGTTCAAGGAGCTGCTCGATGCGGGTGGCGATGGCCTGTCCACCGCGTTCGATCTGCCCACGCTCATGGGACGCGATTCCGATGATCCACTCGCGCTGGGTGAGGTAGGGAAGTGCGGGGTCTCGATCGACACTCTCGCCGATGTGGAAGACCTGTTCGCCGGCATTGACCTTGGCGCGGTGACGACGTCGATGACGATCAACTCACCCGCGCCGATCTTGCTCGCGATGTATGTGGGGGCGGCAGAGTGCGGCGGGGTCGAACGCGCCCGCCTTGGGGGCACGCTCCAGAACGACATCCTCAAGGAGTACCAAGCACAGAAGGAGTTCGTCTTTCCGCCGCGTCCAAGCATGCGGTTAGTGAGTGACGTGATCCGGTTCACCGCGGCGGAGATGCCGCGGTGGCATTCGGTGTCTATTTCCGGATACCACATCCGAGAGGCCGGTTCCACGGCGGCTCAAGAACTCGCGTTCACGGTCGGCAATGGCTTCGCCTATGTGGAGGCCGCGATCGCGGCCGGGCTCGACGTCGACGAGTTCGCGCCCCGCTTGTCGTTCTTCTTCAACGCGCACATCGACTTCTTCGAAGAGATTGCGAAGTACCGCGCCGCTCGCCGCATTTGGGCGCGTTGGATGCGTGACCGGTACGGCGCGCGCAACGAACGGTCGCTGCAGCTGCGGTTCCACACCCAGACGGCAGGCGTGTCGCTCACCGCGCAGCAGCCCGAGGTCAATCTCGTCCGTACCGCAATTGAGGCTCTGGCTGGTGTGCTCGGCGGGACCCAGAGTTTGCATACCAACTCGTTCGACGAAGCGTTGGCACTCCCCACGGAGAAGGCTGCGCGCCTCGCGCTGCGGACCCAGCAGGTCATCGCAAACGAGACGCGTGTAACCAACGTTGCCGATCCGCTCGGCGGCTCGTGGTTTGTGGAGGAGCTCACCGACGAGATGGAGCGGCAGGCCGAAGCGATCTTCGCGCATGTGGAATCGCTGGGTGGTGGGTCGATGTTGGAAGGTGCGCTCGTCGGGATCGAGAACGGCTACTACCAACGGGAGATTTCTCAAGCGGCCTATGACGTTGAACGCAAGCTCAACGACGGCCGCCACACGATGGTGGGAGTTACCGGCTTCTTTGAAGGCAACGACGAACCGCCCCCGCCCATCCTCGAGATCGGCCGGGAGTGTGAAGACGACCAACTCAAGCGGCTCGCTGCAGTGAAGGCCAACCGCAATGCCGCGGCGCACGAGGCTGCGCTGGCGCGGGTACGGGCTGATGCCGCCGACGCTGAGGTGAACTTGATTCCGGCACTGTTGGATGCAGCACGAGCGTATGCGACGGTTGGGGAGACGATGGACGCGCTGGCCGACGTGTTCGGTCGTTACCGCGAGACGCCGGTCTTCTAGCGGATGATCACCGTGGGAGAGCTGACCGTGGCGCGCGCGGCGAAGGGGTTCATGCCCGATGACGAGGGCCTCGCATTGCACGAAGCGGGACTCGACGGTGGACGCGTAGGACCGTTGCTCGAGATCGGCTCCTACTGCGGCAAGTCGGGTGTCTATCTCGGTGCCGCGGCGCGCGAACTCCACACCGTGCTGTTCACCATCGACCATCACCACGGCTCAGAAGAGAACCAGGCCGGCTGGGAACACCATGACACCGACGTCGTCGACCCTCGATCGGGCCGGATGGACACGCTGCCCTACTTCCGGCGCACGATCGAAGCCGCCGGGTTGGAGTCGGCCGTGGTGGGGATTCTCGGCGACTCACCGACCGTCGGTCGTTACTGGACTTCTCCACTCGGGCTCTTGTTCATCGACGGTGGCCACGCGGAAGCTGTTGCGATGGCGGACTACATGACCTGGGCGCTCCACGTGATGCCCGGTGGGGTGCTCGCGATCCACGACGTGTTCGAAGATCCCGTCGCGGGCGGCCAAGCGCCATTCCACGTCTGGCAACGTGCCGTCTCTGACGGCTTCACGCCGCTCAGCACCGCCGGCAGTCTGAGAACCCTCCGCCGATAGCGCCGCCGCACCCGCCAGATTCCGACGTTCATTGTGCGGTTGGCCTTGCAGCAAAGGGAATACGGACAATGAACGGGTCGAGTCGACGGTTCCCGCCGGACTCGCGGTATCGCGAACCGTGTGGGCTACGAGGCGCGTTCGCTCTCGATTTCGGCTCCGGCGGCGAGGAGTTCTTCACTGGTCAACCCGCCGGGCAGCCCTTCGCCTCGGAACAGGCCGGCGGTGGGACCGTCGCCGCCCAACGCGTGTGCGGCCAATACAACGGCTGCGGAGTTCCAGGTTGGCTGATCGGCGGTGAAGTGTTCGCCCGGTTGATCAAACTGATCGTGGTCGAAGTTCATGCCACACCAGTACGAACCGTCGTCGTGACGAAGAAACTGAATCCAACGGAACAGCTCGTGAGCTCGGTCGGTCTCGCCGATTGCATCGAGCGCCATTACCAGTTCACAGGTCTCGGCCGCCGTCACCCAAGGCTTGTCGGAGACGCACCGCACTCCGCGGCCGGGGACGACGAACGTGTCCCAGAACGCCGCGATGCGCGCCTGCGCCGCTTGTCCGCGCAACACACCACCGAGGATCGGGTAATACCAATCCATCGCCCAGCGCGACTTGTCGAGGAAGCGGTCGGGACGATGCGCGATCGCAATGGCGAGCGCGCCAACCGACAGTTCCCAATCTGGCCGGTCGTGACCCAGACGATCGGCGATCGCGATCGCGCACTGGAGACTGTGATAGATGCTCGAGGATCCGGTGAGCAATGCACCGTCAGAAGGGATGTCGGCCCGCCAAGCGATTTCACCCGTCTCCGTTTGGTACTCCAGTGCGTAGTCGATGGTGCGTTCGACGATGGGCCAATACGCGTGCAGAAATGCAGTGTCGCCAGTGGACAAATAGTGGTGCCAGACGCCCGTGGCGATATAACACGCGATGTTGGTGTCGAGGGTGGTATCGGTAACGTCGTCGCCGAGGTAGTAGGAGTGCCAACCGCCGCTGGCAAGTTGCATTCGGGCCAGCCAGGCGTAGGCCCGCTCGGCGTCGGCGTGGCGACCTCCCACGTCGAGCGCCATTGCCGCCTCGACCAAGTTCCAGGGGTCGGTCTTGGTGCCGGGGGTCCAGGCGATGTTGCCGTCGGCGGTTTGTACCGACGCGATGGCGTCGACGGTCGCCTGAAGTTGGGCGGCGTCGAACACGCCCGCCACACTCATGGCGTCACCTTCTGCGTGTAGATCACGAGGCTCTTGCCCATGATCGGGTTGATGGCGCGGTCGACGGCGGCCAGCCACTTCGGGTTCTTCATGAGCTGCCAGACGAGCATGTCGTGATAGCGCTTCGCAATCTTCCGATCGGGTTGGTTCACGCCACCCGCGCAACGGATCCACCAGTATGGAGTGTGGAGACCATGGGCGTGATGCGATCCCCGGAGCCATACACCCGCCGCTTCGAGGTCTTGCTCCAGTTCATGTTGACGAAAGATTCGGACGTGCGCGCCGGGTTGGTCGTGGTACTCGTAGTCGAGCGCCCAGCTGATGCGCTCGGGCCAACGAGTGGGGACCGTGACCGCCATGCGTCCACCTGGCTTCAAGACACGAACCAGTTCGGCGATTGCACCCCGATAGTCCCAGATGTGCTCGAGGACTTCGGAGCACACGATGCGGTCGACGGAGTTGCTCGGCAGGGGGAGCCGGAGCGCATCGCCGTTGATGCCGATCCACGGTTGGGTGACGGGAACCTCGCCGGCCTCGTGCATTGCCGCGACGGTGGCGCGCACATCTTTGAGGTCCGCCTCGGAATAATCGAGCGCGATGACCGATGCGTTCCGCTTCATCGCCGCGAAGGCGTGGCGTCCTCCGCCACAGCCCATGTCGAGGAGGCGATCGCCGGGGCGCAGTTGTAACCGGTCGAAGTCAACAGTGAGCATTCGTCAGGTGCCTGACATGGTCGAAGTCCATACGGGTGGCCCGCTCCGGCGCGCCGGGGCCGCAGCCGCGGCTTGGTGCATCTCCAGCGTTTCGTACCAGTTCTCGATCATGCCGATCGCGGTCTTGCGCCACGTGAACCGGTCGAGAATCCGACCCCGACCAGCGGCCCCGATCCGGGCCCGAAGTTCGGGGTCATCGAGCATGGTGACGATCGCGCCGGCCAGTGCGCCCGGATCGTTGGGCGGCACCGTGAGGGCTGCACCACCCGACGGCCCGGTCACTTCGGGCAGTGCTCCACCGGTGGTGGTCACGAGCGGCGCGGCCGAACTCATGGCTTCGATCGCGGGCAGGGAGAAACCTTCGTAGAGCGACGGGACAACCGCCATTTCACACTCGGCGTAGAGCTCCACGATGCGCTCGGTGGCTACACCGGAGACGAACTCCACATGGGCGCGCAGCCCGAGCTTCTCGAGCAGTCCAGGGATCTTCGAGCCGTCCTTGGGCTTCCCGATCACCACGAGATGCACGTGGTCGCGTTCGGTACGGACCTTGGCAACCGCTTCCAAGAGCGGTACGAGTCCCTTGAGCGGTTGATCCGAAGACGTGGTCACCAACAACCGGCCAGGCACGCGATCCACGTGAGCAAGCGGGCGGAACACGTCTTGGTCAACGCCGACCGGCACGATTCTCAGCTGCTCGTCGCGCATGCCCATCTGCGTGATGATGTCTTTGCGCGAGTTCTCGCTCACGGTCACGAGCCGTGGCACTTGGCGGGCCACCTTCATCTGCATGTCGAGGAACGCGTACCACCGTTTGAGATTGAACCGTTGGAACGCATTCTTCGTGTGCGCGAGTTCGAGATCGCGGTCGACGGTGATGGGATGGTGCAGGGTGGCGCAGACCGGCCAACCGTCGTTCATGATTCCGGCGAGTCCGGAGCCGAACGACTGGTTGTCGTGCACGAGGTCGAAATCGGCGCGGTGGGCTTGCAGCCACTTCCGCGCGCGCAGGGTAAACGCCCACGGCTCGGGAAACACGCCGGTACACATGAGCCCGAACTCGCCGAGGTCGATCGCGTCGCGAAACTCCCATGGCCACGGAACACGGAAGGGATTCCCCGTGGGATAGAGATCGAGGCTCGGAATCTTGATGAGTCCCTGGGGATCATCCAGCTCCGGGTACGGCGGGCCGGAGAGGACCTCCACGTGGTGGCCAAGCGCGATGGCTTCGCGAGCGATGTATTTCGTATAGACGCCTTGACCGCCACAGTGGGGGTTGCCCCGGTAGATCAGCCAGGCGACGCGGAGCGACTCGGGGAGTCGGGGGGAGGTCACCATGAGAGAGGGCAGCCTAGATCAGGGTCTCTGCAGGCTTCCTGGCGTAGCTTCCGCCTTATGGAATCGAGACTTTCGTCACGTGCGATCGCCCGAACGCGGGCCGTTGCGGAGCCCCGGTGGTCGCCGGACGGGGCCCGGCTGGGCTGGCTCGAATCGATCGACGGCCGCAGCGACCTTGTCGTGATGCCCACGGACGGAACGGGACCTCCCGTGGTGGTGACGGCGGAACACGCGTTGGGGCGGGTCGGCGCCTACCGCGGCGGCGCATGGTGTTGGGTCGATAGTTCGCGGCTCGCGGTGGTCACCGCCGAGGGATCGGTCGCGGTCATCGGCGTGAATGGTGGCGCCGGGGTTGTCATTGCCCACGACGGCGAGGCCGCAGCACCGACCGCGTGGTCGGGTGGTTTGTTCTTCGCATCAGAGCGCGACGATGAGCTCGATGTGGTGGAGGTGCCCGCCGCGGTCTTGGAGGGCGGTGCGCCCGCGGGCCGTCGATGGTCTTCGGCTGATTTCGCCTGGGATCCCACGGTGTCGGGTGACGGTCGTTGGATCGCGTGGCATGAGTGGGATCTGAGCGCGATGTCGTGGACCAGTTCGCGCATCGTGATTGTCGAACGCGCCGGTGGCAGCCCGAGCCCGGTCGCCGGTGGTGCGGGCATCTCCGTTGGCCAGCCGCGGTTCTCTCCGGACGGCGCGCGGCTCGCGTACGTCTCGGATCAGTACGGATTCTGGAATGTGCACGTTGCCAACGCCGACGGCACCGCGGCCCGCCCGCTGCTCTCGGAATCCCACGATCACGCGGAGCCGGCATGGGGCCCCGGTCAACGATCGTTCGCGTGGTCGCCGGACTCGGACGCGATCGCGTTGTGTCGCAACGAGGGCGGATTCGCACGCTTGATCACGGTGACCCTCGACGGGGTGGTGGCCGAACTCGCGAAGGGCTGGCATCATGGCATCGACTGGGCCGCGCCCGGAATCGTCGCGGTGCGTTCGGGAGCGAAGACGCCACCGCAAATCACGGTGTGCGATCCCGCGACATATGCGCGACGCGTGGTCGCGCGTGGCGCGCCCGCCGGCGTGGAGCTCGGAGCGCGGGAACCCACGCCGGTCACCTGGGGGAGCGATGGTGTCACCGTGCCCGGACTGTTGTATCCACCTGACGGCCAACCGGTCGACGGTGAATTGTCGCCCATGCTCGTGGACGTCCACGGGGGACCAACCGGCCAAGCGACCGTTGCGTGGGACGGTTGGCTGCGCTACTTCACCAACCGCGGCTGGGCCGTGTTGCGGCCGAATTCCCGAGGTTCCACGGGCTACGGACGGACCTTCGCGCAGGGCTTGCAGGGTGCATGGGGTCGCCAAGACGTGGAGGATGTGGCGGCGGGGATCCGGGCGGCGGGCGCCCAGGGGTGGTGCGATCCGCGGCGAGTTGCCATCGCCGGCGGCAGTGCGGGTGGGCTGACTGCGCTCATCGTTGGTGCGATGTATCCGGACCTCGTGCGTGCAGTGGTGTCCGCCTATGGCGTGACCGATCTCGTTGACCTCGCCGCTACCACCCACCGGTTCGAGTCGGGGTACCTCGACGAGTTGATCGGAGTGTTGCCGGGCGACGCCGACATCTTTCACTCACGATCTCCCGTGAGCTGTGCCGAGCGGATGACCGTGCCGATCCTCGTGCTACAAGGCGACGACGACAAAGTGGTTCCGCCTCAACAAGCACAACTCCTCGTCGACGCGGTGCGCGCGGCAGGCGGACACGTCGACTATCACCTCTACGTGGGCGAGGGCCACGGCTGGTCCAAGATCGAGACAGTGCAGGACGAGTTGGAACGGACACTCGCGTTCCTTGATCGGTGGGTCTTGAGGGTGGGGGCGGAGGAGTGAAGCTCGAGTACGCGTACCAGGGTGCGAAGCGGGCGGTAGCGAAGGTCAGCGATCGAGCGGTGTTGCTCGCGCACGGAGCCGGTGCCGATATGCATGCGGCCACTCTCACGAGCGTCACCGACGCGCTCAGCGCAGCAGGCATCCCGAGCTTGCGGTTTCAGTACCCGTACCGCAGCGAGGCCAAGAAAGCACCGAACCCACCCGCCGTCCTGTTTGATGCGACCCGCGTCGCAGCCGCGGAACTCGCGCGGCGAACGAAGCTTCCGCCGGCGCGGCTGGTGCTCGGCGGTCGCTCCATGGGCGGGCGGTACGCCTCGATGATTGCCGCGGGCGGCATGCCCAAGGATGTGGGAGACCCGGTTCCGTGCCTCGGTCTGCTGCTCCTCGGGTATCCACTCCACGCGGCGGGCAAACCCGAGAAGGAACGCAGTGACCACTTTGCTCGGCTCTCGATGCCGGTCTTGTTTGTGAGCGGCACTTCGGACTCGCTCGCGTCGAAGGAGGCGCTCACCGCCGCGGCACGGAAGGTCAAAGGGCCGCGCGCTTTTCATTGGATCGAGTCCGGAGACCACGGGTTCAAGCCGCGGAAGTCGAGTGGGCTGACCGTCGACGGCGTCCTGGCCGATGTCGCCACCGCAGCCGTCGACTGGGTCCTGGCACTCCCCGGCTGATGCGGCTTCACCAGTTGAACCGTCTCTGTACGTCTCTGTACGGTACTGTACACTTGCGTGATGGACACCTGGACGGTCACCGAAGCTCGCGCCTGCCTTCCCGCGATCCTCGATCGGGTGCGGGAGGGTGCCGATGTGGCACTCACGCGCCACGGCGAGGTGGTCGCAGTGGTGAGTCGTCCCGATCGCGCCCGGATGCGGCGGACGTTCAAGCTCCAGGAGGAGGCCGCCGCCCTGCGCGTCGAGATGGAAGCGGCCCGCGATCTGGCTCTGCCGTCCGCCGTCGGCGACCCGGCCTGGGCCGACCGAATGGTGGCGGAGCTGCGCGCGGATCGCGATGCAGGCTGAATGGACGCGTTCGATTCCGATGTCTTGATCTACGCCGCGATCCTTGATCCGCGTGGATTGAGCGTGCTTGGCCTGTTCGCCGCGGCTGAGGATGGTTCTGCGGGGCTCGGGTCGGTGCTGCTGATCCCAGAAGTACTCACGAAACCAACGCGAAACCACGATGTGTCCCAGCGTCGGGCTCTCATCACCTTGCTGAGTCGGCTGGATCTCCAACCGGTCAACCGCGCGGTCGTGGATCTCGCGGTCACGGTGGGCGTGAGCTACAGGCTGAAGGCATTGGACGCCACGCATCTCGCAACGGCGATCGCGGCTGGTGCCGACCGTTTCATCACGAACAATCGGCGTGACTTCGATGCGACGATGATCGAGGAGATCGACATCGTCTACCCCGACCAACTCGTTGGCTAGCCGGATAGCCTGCGCCGGTGTCCGACACCATCACGTCTCCCACCTTCGCGCCCACGATCGCTCCCACCATTGCGCCGGCCGAGGCACCGGTCGAGTCGCCGAGCCGTCCGGTCACTGACGACGGTGATCATGATCGGTTCTCGCACTATGCCCGCAAGGCCGACGTCACCCGCGCGTATGTGACTGGAGAGGCCATCGTGGCGCTCTGTGGAAAGAAATGGGTCCCGACGCGTGACCCGAAGGCATATCCGGTCTGTCCCACCTGCAAGGAAAGAAAAGCCGCGGGCTGGACGATCTGAATGCGGGTCCCTCGCGCGTTCGCGTTCGTGGACCTTTCCGGGTTCACTCAGTTCACAGATCTCCACGGCGACCAAGAAGCCGTGGCCGTGCTCACGCATTTTCGGGCCGCGTTGCGGTCGACTGCCTCGGACGTGGGCGTACGTATCGCGAAGTGGTTAGGCGACGGCGCAATGCTTGTCGCCGTCGACACTGTCTCACTCGTCGAGGCCACCGTTTCCCTCGCCGATCGGTTCGCGAATGAGGGACTCCTTCCGCTGCGTGCCGGGTTGGCCGCGGGCAACGTGATCCTGTTCGAGGGCGACGACTACACCGGTGGTGCGATCAATCTCGCGTCGCGGCTGTGCGACCTGGCCGCTCCATTGGAAGTCTTGGCGACGGTCGACGTGGGGGAGCAGGTTCCCCCGGGGATCGCCGCGACTCCGGCGGGGGCGCACGTGATCCCCGGTCTGGCCCGCCCGGTTGATGTGGTCCGCCTCGTTCACGCGTCGCGCTTTGAAGTGACCGGCGAGGTCCCGCTCCCGCGCGATTGATGGCATCCGGTAGCTATTCTGCCGCGATGGAATCCGCGATGAAAACGCTTCGGCTGGAACGCGATGGTCACGTGGGCCGGCTGATCCTCAACCGGCCGGAGAAGCTCAACTGCTTCACCCTCGAGATGTGGCGCGAACTTCGTGAACTCGGCCACGGCCTCGTGACGGAGCCGGGTGACCTGCGCGCATTGATCGTGATCGGTGCGGGGCGGGCGTTCTCCAGCGGTATCGACACCTCGGTCTTCGCCGGGGGGAACCACGACGACGCCGGCGCGGCACAGGACGCGCGGAGTCGACACGTCAACCCGATCGTGGACCGCATCATGGCGACCCAGGAAGCGTTCTCGTGGCTGGAAGACGCGCCGTTCGCCACCATCGCAGCCGCGCGCGGGTTCGCCCTCGGAGCCGGGCTCCAGATCGCACTCGCGTGTGACATTCGAATCTTTGCCCGTGGGATCAGCGTTGGGCTGCTCGAACATAAGTACGGGATCATTCCTGACCTTGGTGGTACCCAGCGGCTGCCGCGCATCGTGGGCTCGGGCAAAGCGAAAGAGATGATTTTCACCGCGGCTCGTATCGACGGAGACGAAGCGCATCGCATCGGACTGTGCGAGCAGTTGGTGGCTGACGAGGAACTTGAAACCGCGGCTCGCAAGCTGGCCGAACGCATCGCCGCGCAACCGCCGCTCGCGATCCGCGAGGCGAAGCGGGCGATCAACGCAAGTTTCGACCTCCCGATGGCCGACGGCCTGCGTGCCGAAGCCGAGGGCCAAGGGGTGTGTCTCCCGTCGAAAGACATGCGCGAAGCGATCACTGCATTCGTCGAACAACGCGAGCCCACCTACCGCGGCGAGTAACTACCCCAGGATGTTGACGGCGCGGGCGATGACGAGCGCCAACGTCAGGATTGACAGTGATGCTTGGCCGAGCATCGTCAGCTTCGCCCAGGATGCGAGCGGCATGGTGTCGGTCGGACTGAACGCGGTGGCATTCGTGAACGAGAGGTACAGGTAGTCCACGAAGTTCGGTTCCCAATCGGGCGGAGCGAACTCAGAGTCGGACATCTGCGGGAACAGGAAGTCGGGGTACGGATCGCGTGCCTGCGCCCGCGCCGCCGGACCGGCGCGGTCGAACTCCCAGTACCAAACCGCGAACACGATCACGTTTGTGGCCCAGATTGCGGCTGCGGTGAGCAAGAGCGTCTCGGGTCGACGAATCCCTGAAACATTCACGAGGTCCACGATGAGCCGCCCCGCCGACGCCGCGTTGCCGACGCTCACGAGGGCGAGGAGCGCGAACGCGATTGGGCGCAACCGGCGCGCCTGCGAGTCCACCCGAAGCGGATTGACGACGATCACGATCAGCAGCAGCAGCCCTGCGACGCCGGGGATCAGCCATCGTGGATGGTTCGCCACGGCACTCGGGAGAGCGGCGAGCAACCCGATCGCGATCGCCATCGCGGCCGACACCGCAACGCGGGACTCCACGTCGGTGACCTGCTGCCACGCGGGGCGTGCTCGATCGCCAACCGCGCGGATGGCCCCCTTGCCGGGCCCCATCACTGGGGAGACCAGCCGCTCGAGTCGAGCCAGCGTTGCGTTGATATCCGCCGCCCGTTCGAGGTCGTCGGCAGCGTCGTCGCCCGCAACGTCGCCCACGACCTCGCTGCCGGGCTCTGCGCTCGATTCAGTGTCGCCCATTGCAGACTCGCCAGGTAGAGGGAACTGGACTCGGAGGCTACCGACGGTGGGCCTATTCGCGCCGGTCCTTCGAGAGTCGGCCCGGTTGTGGGGCGCGCCGGTACCCTGGAACAGATGGACGCGGTGCGGGTACGGCCCGCTGGACCGCTCTCGGGGACCATCAAGGTTTCGGGAGCCACCAAGAACTCGGGTCTCAAACAGCTCGCAGCCGCCCTTCTGGCGTCCGGTGTGACCCACGTGCGCAACCTTCCCCGGGTGCGAGATCTCGACGTCATGCTCGACGTCCTGCGGGCCGTTGGCGCAACGGTGGAATGGACCGGCGAGGATGAACTCACCCTCGACACGAGCGGGCCGCTGCACCCCGAGGCACCGTATGAACTTGTCCGGCAGATGCGGGCGTCGATCAACGTGCTCGGACCGCTCTTGGCGCGCTGTGGCGAAGCGCGGGTCGCGTTGCCGGGAGGCGACAACATCGGGAGCCGTCGACTCGACATGCATATTCGCGGGCTCGAGGCGATGGGTGCAGAAATCACCGTCGAGCACGGGTACGTCTCGGCGCGCTGCCTTGCACTCTGCGGTGCGCGCATCGTCTTGGACTTTCCGAGCGTGGGCGCGACCGAGAACCTTCTGACCGCCGCGGTCCTCGCGAAGGGCGAGACGGTGATCGAGAACGCGGCGCGCGAACCGGAGATCACGGATCTCACCGCGTTCCTCAACCGGATGGGTGCGCATGTGATCGGCGCCGGGACCAACACCATCACGGTGGAGGGGGTGACGGAACTGGTCTCGGCCGACACGCAGATCATGGGCGACCGGATCGAGGCAGGAACGTTCCTCATGGCATGCGGGATCGCGGGGGGTGAGGTCGAACTCGTTGGCGTGCGCCTGGAACATCTCGAGATGGTGGGAGTGAAGCTCGGCGAGATGGGCATGCGGGTGGCGTCCACGCCTGACGGAATATGGGCGCAGTGCATCGAGCCGATGCACGCGGTCGACATCCAGACGTTGCCGTACCCGGGGTTCGCAACCGACTTCATGCCGATGGCGGTCGCCGCGCTCGCGGTGAGCAGTGGCACCGGCATCGTGACCGAGAACGTCTTCGACAATCGCCTGTCGTTCGTGGAGGAGCTCGCACGTATGGGCGCCGACATTCGCCACGAGGGTCGCCACGCCGTTGTACGCGGTCGAGCGCGCCTTTCGGGCGCGCCGGTGCGGGCGATGGACGTACGCGCGGGCGCCGCCCTCGCCCTCGCGGGCATGCGTGCCGACGGTGAGACCACCATCGACGATTGGTTTCACGTGGACCGCGGCTACCCCGACCTCGTTGGAGCGCTCACCAGTCTCGGTGCCGATATCGAGAGAGCGCACGGGTCCGGGGAACAACTCGGGTAGCCTTGGCGTTCCTACCCGTCCGGAGGTGCCCCATGGACACAGACACGATGGAAGCTGGAGTGCTGGAGGCGATCGACGCGATTCGCCCTGCGCTGCAGGCCGATGGTGGCGATATCGTCTTCAAGACGATCGATGCCGACATGGTGGTTCACGTTGAGCTCGTGGGCGCGTGCGGAACGTGCCCGGTCTCGACGATGACGCTGAAGGCCGGGGTCGAACGCATCATCAAGGATCGGGTCCCCGGCATTACTGAAGTCGTCGCCGACTAACTCCTGCTCGCCGTGTCTCGTGATCCCGCCGCGTTGGTCGCGCGCGCCGTCACCGGTGATCGTGGCGCGATCGCCAAACTGATCACGATGGTGGAATCAGGCGGCCCCGACGCACAAGCCGCGGGCGCGGCGCTCTATCCCCACACCGGGAACGCGTACATCGTCGGACTCACCGGCGCGCCCGGCGCGGGGAAGTCTTCACTTACCGATGCGGTCATCGGTTGTATTCGAAAGACCGGCGCTGAGGTTGGCGTGCTCGCCATTGATCCGACGAGTCCGTTCAGCGGAGGCGCGATTCTCGGTGACCGGGTTCGGATGCAGGACCACGCCACCGACGCGGGGGTCTACATCCGGTCGATGGCCACCCGCGGGCATCTTGGAGGACTGGCGATTGCCACGCCGCGTGCGGCTCGGGTGCTCGATGCCGCCGGCAAGCCGTGGATCATCGTGGAGACCGTGGGCGTGGGCCAGGTTGAGGTGGAGATCGCGGGTGCGGCCGACACCACAGTGGTGGTGGTGAACCCGGGCTGGGGCGATGGCGTGCAAGCGAACAAAGCGGGCCTCATGGAAATCGCTGACCTGTTCGTGGTGAACAAGGCCGACCGCGACGGTGTGGCCGAAACCATTCGCGATCTCGAGATGATGCTCGACCTCTCCGCCCATACCGAGTGGCGACCGAAGATCGTCCAGACGGTCGCGACTCGTGGCGAGGGAGTGGACGAACTCTGGAGTGCGATTGGGGAGCACCGTGCGTTCCAAGAAGCTGAGGGCCGTCTCGAACGCCGGCGG
>JANPBJ010000016.1:0-1879 GCA_031430375.1 Acidimicrobiia bacterium | reverse complement strand
GACGCGGCGCCGGTGCTGCTGTTGCACGGCAACCCCACGTGGTCGTATCTCCATCGCCACATGATCCGGGGTCTGGTGGCGCGCGGCCACCGGGTGCTCGCGCTCGACCTCATGGGTATGGGTCGGTCGGACAAGCCGACCCAACGGTCCGACTACACCCTCGCGAACCACGTCGACTGGATGAGCCAATGGCTCGTCGGCGAGGACCTGACTGCCGTCACGCTGTACTGCCAAGACTGGGGCGGCCTCGCGGGGCTCCATCTCCTCCCCCGTCACCCGGACCGCTTCGCGCGGGTCATTGCGTCGAACACCGGGATCCCCACCGGCGAAGGGGCGAACGCGTTCATGGAGCAGTGGCTCACGTACAGCCAGAGCGTGGATGCCCTGCCGATCAGCGTGCTCGTGAACAACGGTACGACCCGATCGTTGACCCCCGGTGAGCTTGCCGCCTACGACGCACCGTTCCCCGACGATTCGTACCAGACCAGCGCACTGCATTTCCCCACCCTCATCCCGGTGCAACCCGACAACCCGGGTGTTCCGATGTGTGAGGACACCTGGGAGTTCCTGGCCACGTGGACCAAGCCGTTCCTCACGGTGTTCGGCTCCGAGGACCCGATCTCGTACAAGCCCGGAGCGCACCGCAAGTTCCAGCGCGTCGTTCCGGGCGCGGCCGACCAAGCCCACCGCGTCATCGATGGTGCGAACCACTTCATCCAAGAGGAAGCACCCGACCAGCTCGTCGCGATCATCGACGAGTTCATCAACGGAGGACCAACCCCATGATGCGCACTTCATCTCGTTCTCGTTTCCATGGCGTCGCCGGATCGGTGACCGCGGCCCTGGCGTTGCTCCTGGTGCTCGGAGGCTGCGGGTCGTCGAATGCATCGAGTTCCACCGCCGCCGCCACCGCTTCGTCCACGAAGCCGACCGCGACACCACCGATCGAGACGCCCGCAGGTACCAGCCTCCGCGCCAAGCGTTACTGCGAGGTCTTGCTCGTCAGTCCTTCCTCCAGCGGCGGCGTGAGCGCAGATGTGTACAACTCGTTCCCGATGAACGCGTGCCCGCAGGCGCAATGGGTTGCCCTCGACGCCAAGGCGATCGCCACAAGCAACCAGGCGCTGATCGCGTTGCTCAACGGACCGCGGTTCTGGCTGATGGACCGCATCAAGAAGATCGCCGGTCCCGAACTGCACCAGGACTTCGGCGGAATCGACATGATCAAGCGCGCGACGGTTGCGATCACCGACATGGTCGCGGCGAACAAGCCGTACAGCATCAATCACGTGAACCGCAAGACCGAGTTCACCTTCGATACGGGAAGCGAAATCTACGAACTGACCGATCCCACCGGCGCGAAATACGTGATGCAGTCCTGGAGCCAACAGATCGACCCGAACTTGGTGGAGTCGGGGCTCGCGAGCCTGGGGTCACGCCTCGCGCTGCCGCCGGGCTGGAGCTTCGAAGCTCGGAAGCTCACCGCCCCGCTCCGCGTGGTCACGACCACCACCGACGCCGCCGTAGTACAAGACGACCTGAAGAACAGCTACTCGCAGGAGACCGCGAACTGAAGTGTCGGTAAGGTGCGCGGAGTGCAGCGACTCTGCTGCCGGAAATGGAGCGCACGATGACCACCGGTTCCGCGCACATCGAGATCGATCGGGACCCGGCAGCGGTGTTTTCCACCATCGCCGACGTCACGCGCATGGGTGAGTGGAGTCCCGAATGTCTGGCCTGTCGGTGGTTGGATGGAGCCACGGGTCCGGCGGTCGGCGCCAAGTTCGAGGGCGACAATCGCCTCGCCGTCGCGGGGATGACGTTAAAGAAATGGACCACGACCTCGGAGGTCACGGCCTGCGTTCCCGGCGAGGTCTTC
>JANPBJ010000015.1:0-8867 GCA_031430375.1 Acidimicrobiia bacterium | reverse complement strand
TGCCGACACGTTCATCACTCGAGCTGCGACCATCTCGATTGCACCGGTGCCGCTCGTGACCGATCGTCGTTACCGGGTGCCGGGCGCAGATTGGCTCGTGGCGCATCCCCTGTACGTCGCGCTCGCGATGGCGCGCGACCGTTCACGCGGGCCCGAGATACTCGCGGCGTGGGACCCATCGGGTCCCGACGGATTCCGCCGCTCATGGTGATGGGCGACGGCGGACGGACCGTCATCTTGCGCTCGGGCGTCGAGGACCATCTGGTTCGCTACACGGCGGCACTCCAGCGGCTCTCCAACATCTCGATAGGCCGCAACGGCGTCGATCTCGGCGGTGTGCACATCGATCTGATTGCCGTGAGCGACTACGAAGTAGCCCAACTCCCCGACGACATCGATGACGCGATGTTCGTGATCACCCACGCGTACGGCCTCGCATCGGCGACATGGCTGACGGTCGAAGCGCGGGACACGACCGACGACCTCGTGAGACGAGCGACCGCGCGGGTCGCGACGCCGGCGGCGCTCGTCGTCATGAAGCTGCGGGCGATGCAACAACGGCGCGCGAACGTGCTGAACAAGCGGGTATCCGACGTGTACGACGCCTACCGCCTTCTCGCCGCACACGATCGCGACGGGGCCATTGCCCGCGAGCTCGCGACCGCTCCGGACGGTCTGGGCGCATGGTGTATCACCCGAGCGCGCGACGTATTCGACACCAGCGCGGTTCAAACCCGACGGTGGCTTGGCACCGGATCGCCCGACATGGCTGCCGTGACCGAGGACGATCTCCGTACCGTCGGCACCCTCTTCGCCGACGTCCTTGAAAAGCTTCTACGCCGTTAGGTCATATCCACAAAGTGCCCTCGGCAGGATTCGAACCTGCGGCACATGGTTTAGGAAACCAATGCTCTATCCCCTGAGCTACGAGGGCGGGGGATGCAGAAAACGTGGCAGAAAACCCGGTGCGTTGCTGGGATCCGGCCAGTATTTGCTGCATCTGGACGCTGAACTGCGTTCGTCCGTCTCGCGACGGTAGTTGAACGGGCGTTCGCCCTGATCCAGGCGCGCCGAAGTGATCGTGTGCTCTCGTTGCGTGGGTTCAGGCGGCGATTGCAGTGGGTTGTCGTCGCCGGTGTTGGTGGAGCGCGAGGCCGTTGACCATCAGCGCGTAGCCGAGCAGGTTCAAGAGTTGGCGCGCATGTCCGAGGCTGTGGGCCCGGCGGAGCCAGAGGCTGTCGTCGAGGGCGCGGTTGATGCTTTCGGCGTCGTTGCGTCGCGGGTAGAGCCGTTCGAAGTCGGGGTCGTCGGCGGCGATGGGCCGGACGTTCTCGGTCCGGTTCAACTTCCGGGCAGTGTCTTCCGCGTTGCCGTGCAATCGGACGGTCACGATCCCGGCACCGTGGGTGTCGGGGAGTCGGTAGTCGTTGTACCAGCGGTACTTGCTGTTCTTGTCCCGCGTCCGATGGGTACGAACGCGGGGGAGTGGCGTGTAGTGGAGGTCGCCGGTGTCGGTGAGGTCCCCGATTCCGATCGCACCACCACGCGCGTAGAGGTGCACGACCGTGATGCTGCCGTTCGGCAGCGTGATGGTCTTGTCTTCGATGTAGGCGCTCTTCGCGATGGCCTTGCCGTTCTTGCGCGGCTTCTTGGCGCTGGCCTTGGCGGCGGCGACCCGATTCACCGGTAACAGGCCGAGATCACGGAGGAGTGTTTGGTGGTGCACACCACGGAGCGCCGTGTCGTAGATGACGCCCTGCATGCCCGGTAGTTGCGGTGTGAGTCGCGCGAAGCAGTCCATCGCAGTGTTCGCCTCGCCACCGGCCTTCGGGACCCATTCGACATCGACGATGATCCGGCCGTGGACCTCGGTGCTGCGCGCGGCGACGAGGACGTATTTGATACCCCACGCCGTCTCACCATCACCCTGGAAGTGGAGGTGCGCGTCGGTCTCGGCGCGACGTTGGAAGATCTCGCCGGTGGTCTTGTCGACGCGCGTGTCACCGGGCTTGTGGCGGAACAGCGGGGTGATGACTTTGCCGTCGGCGTGGAGCATCCGCGTCAGATCTGGATGCGTCCACGAACCGGAACCGTCAGGGTCCATGAGTCCGAGTTCGCGTGCTTGACCCGCGGCGAGGACGCGGTGACGGTCGCCGAAGGCGGCGAGGATCACTGGGTCGGCGAGGTAGCGGTTGCGGCCGTAGGTGTAGTGATGGCGACGCATCGGTCGAAGGGGGAGCCACTGGCCCGGGTCCTTCGGATACTGCTCACGGACGAGCCGCCGAACGAAGTCCCACACGACCGGATGAGCGAGTTCGGCTTCGACTTGTCGGGCACTGCCGTAGACCGACAAGAGCGCGTCGAAGGCGAGCCACATGAACACCGGGTAGTCACGTCTCCGACCGCCCCGGGAGAAATCCTGTTCGGGAACGAGTTCAGCCAGTTCGAACAGGGCTGGGTTCCGCAGGATGGCTTCGACCCGCTCGAGTGTGGGGACCGCAGTCGAGACCGTCATGCGGGACCGTCCGCGTCGTGCCAGTCGAAACCGATCAATCGCGCCGCGCGATCCAAACTGCGCACCCCGAGCGCCGACGCCGCCATCTCGATGCGACCGGTCTCGGCGAAGACCCGCGCGCCGGCCCACGCAGCAACCGACAACGGCCGCACGTCGGGCTCATCGCCCAACCCAGCGCGGCGCAGGGTCTCCCCGATCGCCAGACACGACGCAGCCTGCCGACTCTCCGCCGACCCCGAACCTGAGTAGGTCAACTGGATTCGCGGGTCCGGATCGTCTCCGAGGTTCCGGACGTGTCGCGCGAGTTGGCGGACACCCCACTCGTCAACGGTTCCCCATCGAGGATCGGTGCGTGGGCTTCCGTGCAACCAGACCCGGGCATGATCGAGATCCAGATCCGCGATGAGAAGGTGCGGGAGCTCGGCGGTGCGCGCGGTGGCTTCCGACAGCGCCCACGCCGCCGAAAGTCGCGTGCTCGTCAACGACTGCAACGCCGCAGTCCGACAAATCGCGACCTCATCATCGGTCAACGGCCGCCCCGCAACGCCGGAGCGTGGCTCGAGCCGGAGATCCAGCGTCGGATTACCCGACACGAGACCGAGCTCGCGGGCGGTGCGGAACAGCAGACGGATCGCGGAGCGGCGCAGATGCATCGTCGCCGTCGACGGAGCGCGCCGATCCCGGCCCCGCGCCCGTACGAAATCGCCAGCCTGCGAGCGCGTCACAAGATTTAGGCGTTCGACCCCGAAGCCACGATCGGCGAACCGGCCGAACCGAGCGTGCAGGTCGACCATGCGGGCGAAGCTCTGGTCCGACAGCACGCCGGAGGAGGCCAGTGCAGACGCGACGAGACCCAGCTCTCGCTCCAATTCGCCGGACAGAGACTGTCCCCGCGTCTGCCTAGGCT
This sequence comes from Acidimicrobiia bacterium, assembly GCA_031430375.1. GTDB lineage: Bacteria > Actinomycetota > Acidimicrobiia > IMCC26256 > JAENVU01 > JAENVU01. Next base: position 5,445 of record JANPBJ010000015.1, on the reverse strand, counting down.
CACCCACGTCGGCACCCCTCATACGGGTTCCGGCCACGCCCCGGGGGTGTTTCCGCACCCGCCGGGGCATTGACGACTGATGTTGTCCCAAGACAATAGCACGCCGCTATAGTCATAGGACAATAGAAAGGCCGTGGAGTAATCCCTCGTCGTGTCTCAACCCGTCCCTAGAGTCAGGGGATGCGGCTCGAACTCGTGGGTGTCGCCGAAATCACCGAGATGCTCGGCGTCACGCGTCAACGCGTCGACGCCATCACGCGCACTCACAGCGACTTCCCGAAACCCGTCGCAGAGCTGGCATCAGGCAGGATCTGGCTCAGGCGAGACGTCGAGACCTGGGCGCGGAAGACGGGACGCCTCTAACAGCAGCACCCGCCGAGGGGCCGGAGTGACACCACCCCGAACCAAGACCCTGACGAGACAGTCAGCGTCGCCGAACGCATCCAGCAGTAACGCGCTGGCACCGTCACCTGCGACGGCCTGGTACAGCAGGTCACGGACTACCCGCGGTGCGATCTCGACCTGGCCGCACCCGATGACTCGAAAGCCCTGGGCCGTGGTCCCTGACACCTTCCACGATGGCACCTTCGATGAAGTCACCGGCGCCACGTTGACGAGTTCCTGACCCACGACGAGGACGAGTCACTGATGGGCCTGTTCGACAGTCTCTAGGGCGGCAGCGGCTCGTGTCTGCGATGCGGGGATCGTGGGCGAGAAGTAGTCGACGAGGTCGGCGCGGGCCGCTCGGTGCTCCAGACTGGGCATCGTAAGCGGCGACAACCGGAGTACCGCGCTAGCGGTTCCTCGGTCGCGGGCGTGAGCGCAACGCGGGCGTCGCCGGATTGCCGATCCATGCGCATAGATCCAGCAATCGCATAGCCTTCGCCGGCATCGGGTAGCGGGGGTCGATTCGGGCTGCTGAACCGCTCGGATCGGGATGCTCATGCTGGAACACCACGCGAGTGAGATCGGGCTGTGGGCCCTGGCTCCAGTGATGCCTGATCGCGTGGAGATCCCTTCCGCTACTCCTCGTCACCGCGGGATCGACACCATCGCATCGCGGGGCAGCGGCGAAGGCGACCGCAAGGGTGCCTGCCTTCCGTCCAATGCGCCAGGTGCGACCGAAGACGCGTCTGTTGGGTGAGTCCGCTGATCTCATGGGGGCGATCCGCCACGAGCCGGGAACGTGGTTCTGGCTTCGTAACGACGACACAGGAGGCACTGTTGCGTTGATTCGGATCAGGCCGCGGTGAACCGTATTCCTGTCCTGTTCCGGGTTCAGATCGTTCGGGCGAGTTCGGTGAACGCGGTCTCGATGCACCGGTGAGCGGGCGCGTCGATGCCGAGTTCGTAGTGACCGTGTCGGATGTTCTGCATGAGCGCGTGACCGCGGATGATCACGCGCGCGGTGTGGTCGCGGTTGAGTCCACGCATCGGACGGAGTCGGGCTTTGAGTCGACCGTGGTCGCACTCCACACGATTGTTTGCGTACTGCTCGGTGTTATGGAACGCGGCGGGCATGAGGCCTTCGATCGCGGCCCGCAACGCGGGTGCCCGGTCGGTGACGACCTCGATGGGTTCACCGTGGGCGCGGAGTGCTGCGCTGAAGAATCGTCGTGCTGCCCGGAGGTCGCGTCGAGCTGAGACGAGCACGTCGATGATCTGACCGTACTGATCAACGGCCCGGTACACGTAGCGCCACCGGCCGGCGACCTTCACGTAGGTCTCGTCCACGAACCAGCGGTCACCGATCGCATGGCGGCACGGCCCAGCCGCGTCGGCCAGGAGTGGTGTGAAGCGTTGTACCCACCGGTAGATCGTGACGTGGTCGACCTCGATGCCCCGCTCACCGAGCAGTTCTTCGACATCGCGGTAGGAGAGCCCATACCGCAGATACCACCGCAGCGCGAGGACGATGATCTCCGGTGGGAACCGGAACCCTTTGAACGCCGATCCTGGAACGACGGGTATCGGACGGGAACGACGAAGCCTCATCACGTAACCCTCACCGACTGGCGCGACCTTGCGCCAACGCAACAGTGCCGGTACAAGTAACGCCAGCGGCCTGGGACCTTCACGTACGTCTCGTCCACATACCAACGGTCACCGACCAGGTGTCGACATGGCACGGCCGCATCCGCGAGGAGCGGCGTGAAGCGCTGCACCCACCGGTAGATCGTGACGTGATCGACCTCGATCCCACGCTCACCGAGCAGCTCTTCGACATCGCGATAGGAGAGTCCATACCGCAGATACCACCGCAGCGCGAGGACGATGATCTCCGGCGGGAACCGGAAACCCTTGAACGCCGAGTATGCAACGACGGGTACCGGACGGGAACGACGAGGCCTCATCACGCCACCTTCACGGCCGAACGCGCTTGTGCGCCAATGCAACAGCGCCCGCCAACGCAACAGTGCCGCGAGGCGTCATCCCGCTACCCTCGCTGGCCGACGCGACCGTGCGCTAATGCAACAGTGCCGCGCAACGAATCCGATGCGGCCGCACCTGAATGCGGTGTGCGCGCGACCGACGCATCTTGTTGGACGAGGCTACGAGCGTCGACCGATACTGGCGAGAATGGAACTGCGGCTGATCGGCTACTGGGCCGCCATCGCTGATGGTGAGACGCCCCGTCGGCGCAGAACTTTGTGGCATGCGCGTGACAGGACGCGAAAGCGTGCCGCTCCTCAGGAGAGTCTGCGGGCTGGTGCCGAAGGCAGCGCCGTATTGCCGAACGCTATGGAGTTTGTCGACGGCGCAGTGTCACGCCAGGAGCGAAACGCGGTGGCGAGTTATCTCGACGCCGGTGTCATGGTCCGCGTCGCTGCGGGCTTGTCGCCTTGCCGGATCTGCGGCACCGCGAACGGGTGCGGCGAGCGTTCTGACGGTGCGTACCTTTGGCCGGACGGCCTCGCACATTACGTCCGAGAACATTCGGTTCGACTCCCAGCCGATTTCGTTCAGCACGCACTCAAGGGGCAGGCCATGGATTCCGACGGCCGCGAGTTGAGCATCGAATCAATCGAGCGGATGCCTCTCGATCGGCGCTGGTGGATTGCTGCAACCGGCGGCGTCCCGCCGCCCGTCCCCGAGCAGGCGCCAACGGCAACCCAAGTTTCCATTCTGTTGCCGGATGGGACGGAGGCAGATTGGAGTTGCGAGATACGGGCGCTCAATCCATTCGCGGACCTACGCGGCCGGCAAGTGTCTCGAATGGTCCTCCGCTCGAGGCAATCAGACTCGTGGACGGGGGACGGCAATGACGTGTTTGAGTGCCTCACGGATCTGCGGCGACAACTCGAACCCATCGGATATCGGGTCTGTTGTAACGGAGCACGCCGGAACGCTTGGCCATGGCCATTTGCGCGAGGGGGCGTCTCCACGGTCGTCCTCATCGGCGAGGACGTGCAGGAAGCTGGAAAAGAACCTCAAGGCCACCCGATGCTCCCAACCCTAGATCCAGCGGTGCCCTCAGAGATCGTGTCACTGGAGGAACAGTTCGCGTGGCTCGCGTCACACGGTCACCCGGTGTAGATCAGCTCGATCCGAACATGCCGACGCCGAGTATTCCAATGGGCACTGTTGCGGCCGGCGGCGTTTCACAACGTGGAGAAGTGCGCGAACAATCGGATCGAGACCTATTTGACGCGGGAGCCCGGCGCTCGCAAGACTCGACCGACAGCGGGGCAGCGCAGGAGGGGGCGAGTTGACGAGTCGAGGGGGCAGGATCGGTGCAGCGCTTGTCGCCGTGATCCTGTTCGTCTCGGGTTTCCCCGCCGCCGCCGCCGCGGCTGACGGGTCCATTTCGGGTGCAGTTACCGACGCCAACGGCTCCGCCCTTTCAGGCATCTGTGTCTACGCATTCTCAAACTTCTCTTTCCCCGGTTTCGAGGGAGACCCAAAGGCGATCACCGCTGCCGATGGCACCTACACCGTCTCAAGTCTCACACCCGGGGCCTATCGGGTCGTATTCCATGATTGTTCGGATCGCGGGTACATCGACGAGGCGTATCCGGACGCCACCTACTGGTGGGAGGGCACAGCCGTCACGGTGACGTCCGCCCACCTCACCCCTGGAATCGATGCCGCGCTCGACCCGGGGGGGTCCATCGCCGGATCCGTCACGGAATCCGGTGGCGTCGCGATCCCGCACGCGACAGTGATAGCGACGGGTCCCGCCGCATCGGGCTCAGTCTCCGCGGCGACTGCCTCGGACGGCACGTACGAGATACGAGGCCTCCGAACCGGTAGCTACACAATCGAGTTCCGGGATGACAGCGGCGGCGGGCATCAGCACGTCTATTACGACAATGTCGCGAAGGAAGCGGATGCGACCCCGGTCTCCGTCACCGCACCCAACACCACCACCTCGATCGACGGCACCCTGGCCCAGGGCGGATCCATCAGCGGAACCGTCACGGATTCAGCCGATGCGCCGGTATCGGGCATACGCGCGTGCACGCTCGTCGGCGACTCGGGCCAGGAATGCGGAACGTCCGATGCCGATGGTGGCTATACGATCGACTCTCTGCCGAGTGGCACGTTCTCGGTCGGATGGCAGGATCCGACTGGCCGCTACTTGTCGCCACCTAGAGCGACGGATATCACTGTTGCCACTCGCGCGGACACAGCTGGCGTGGACGTCGTGGTTGCGCTCGGGGGATCGATCACTGGCACCGTCACCGACGAGACGGGCGTTCTGCTCGCGGGGATCTCCGTGTGTGCCTACCTGCCCGACTTCTCGACGTACCGCTGCGCGACAACCAACGCGCTGGGCGGCTACTCGGTCCTTCCTCTGGAGACCGGTGTCTACACGGTCTCATTCAGCGACCCGGAACAGGGCTATCGGTCGGAGTACTTCGACGACGCGACCGATTTAGCGTCGATCACTGACGTTCCCGTGCAGCAGGGAGTCGACAAGCCCGGGATCAACGCGGCACTACTGGCAAATGCATCGATATCAGGCACCGTCACGAACGCGTCTGGAGACCCGATTTCGGGTGCCTACGTGTTCGCGTACGACGATTCAGGGAACTCGGCGGGCTTCGCGGCCGCTGACTCGGTGGGTTCCTACCGCATCCGAGGCCTGAAGGCCGGGACGTACGCGCTCGAGTTTCAGGACCCGAGAGGTGTCCGCGCGAGCGAGTGGTGGAACGACAAAGCGGATCAGACGTCCGCGGACCCCGTTGTCGTCGTCCTCGGCGCTGATGTGTCGGGAATCGATGCGTCACTTGATGAAGCTGGTCGTATCTCGGGAACCATCACCGGTGCCTCGGGGAGTGTTGCGAAGCAGGTCAGGGCGGCGCCCCCCCACTGGCCATTCGAGTCGTACGCCGTCACCCAGACCTGCTTCGCAACACTCCCCGAGGCACCGGTGATGGTTCCCGAGATACGACCAGCTTCATCAAGTGACGCATCGATTCCCGACACATCAGCGCCGAG
>JANPBJ010000014.1:0-6073 GCA_031430375.1 Acidimicrobiia bacterium | reverse complement strand
TGAGCTACGACCCAACGGGTGGCACCACCTTCCGACCGGTCCAGTGGTGCATCGCCCCGCAGTTCGATGGCAGTGATCTCGTCATCGCGGCAACCTTCCCGGCCGTGCCGGGCGGGGGCGGGGCGTTGGAAACGTGGTGCATCGCGTCTTCTGACACCCGAGCCGACGCCGTCGGCGATCTCGTGACGACGTACCAGGTCTTCGGGCAAGACGACCCCAGGTTCCGCTGATCGAGCGTTCCGCTCTCGAAATCTGTGTCAGGTCGATTCGACGTTGAGCCGAGCTGACGCGTCCTCAGGTCCCCGGAGGAGTCCGGGGACCGAGTGGACGCCGAGCCTCTCAAGGATCTCCTCGCTCTCGGCGCGGAGCCGCAGTCGCTCGCCTTCGTCGCCAGTGGCAGCAGACAAGGCCAACGTGCTGCACGCAACCTCGTACGCCGCGTGGCGGGAGTGTCCAGCCCCGAGACTGACGTTGAGTGCTTCTCGAGCGTCGTCGGACTTCCCTTGCGAGAGAAGCGCGAGACCGCGCACCCGGTGGAGCAGCGGCATCTGCGCGGCCACGCCTCCCAGTGCCTGCGCCCGGCCGAGAGTCGCGTCAACGAGTTGCAGTGCCTCATCGACGTTCCCAGATGCCAGCAGACACTCGGCGATCCGCGCGGTCACCTCGAGTGCGTCCACTTCGGCGCCTACGGCGATCGATTCATCATGAGACTCGCGAAGAAGCGCTAGCGCTTCGGGGTAACGACCGGCGCCACTCAGGGCGCGCCCCAACAAGAGCACTGCGAACGCCGCGCCCGGGCGATCGCTTGCTACCCGCCAGACGCGGGCGGCGTCGCGGAACAGGGAGGTGGCGAGGTCGAGTTCACCCCGATCGAGTGCGATCTCGCCGATGTTGGTTGCGCAGAAGGCGCCGAGGACGGTGTCGCCGGTCCGAACCGCGAGATCACGTGCTCGCTCATAACGGGTCAACGCCTCGTCCCACTCCCCACGCCAGTACGCGAAGCCGCCCAGCATGTTGAGCACGCTGGCCTGACCAGGCAGGTCGTCGAGTTCCTCGTAGAGGGCAAGCGAACGGTGAAGACTCGAGGTGGATTCGAGATCCCCGAGCTCCATCTGGGCCCACCCCATGACCTTCAACGCATGCGCGAGCGCCGCGTGGTCGTTTGCATCTTGGGCGGCATCGATCGCCTTCTCACACCACCCGATCGCGCGTCGGTGGCTCCCCCGCTGCTCGCAAAACTGGCCGTACCAGGCCAGGAGCAGGGCGCGCTGACGCCCCGCTTCCACGCCTTCGGCACCGTCGAGGAGCCGAAGGCCGCGTGTAATGGCACGCAGTGCCTCTGAGTAGCGGTCAAGCCACCCGCGGATCCAAGCCAACTTCAACTGGAGTCGCGCTCGGGCGATCGGGTCGTCCCCCACGTACCGCCGCGCGGCCCGAAAGGCGGCCTCGGCTTCGGCGAAGCTGCCGGCGCGGTGGCGTACGTCGCCGAGGGACTCGCGGAGCCGTGCGTGCTCACTCGCGCGGATCTCCGGGAGCCGACGTGCAGCCTCGAGTGCGCGCTCGTAGAACTCGGCGGCCTCGTGGTCGGCGAAGATCTCACCTGCCTGCACCGCGGCCGTGCGCGCGTAGGTGAAGGCTTCTTCGAATCGCTCGGCGCGGAGGTAGTGAAGAGACAGCAGCTCGACGGGCTCGTCCCCGTTCGCGTCCGCACTCTCGCGGATCGCGTCGCCTACCCGTGAGTGGATCTCTCTTCGCGCGCGGTATGCCAGGCCCTCGTAGGCACAGTCTCGAACGACCGCGCGCTCGAACGACAAACGTCCGGCAGGCTCCCGCACCAGATACTCCTCGATGCGATTCCACGCCGTGTGATCGAGCGATGTCGTGGGATCAATCACCGCGGCCACGAGATACTCGGGGAAGGAACGACCGAGCACCGCGATTCGCCGCAACAAGTCGCGGTCTTGCGGGGGGAGGCGGTCGATGCTGGCCGTCACCAGTGCTTCGACCGAGTCAGGCAGGGCCGAGACTCCACCAAGCGACCGGGCCGCGGCAATCAGCTCTGTAAGAAACAGCGGGTTTCCCGCGGAGCGTTCGGCAAGCAGTGCGACGTCGTGAACGGAGATCGGCGCATCGTCGGTTGCTTCGCGTACCAGCACCGTGACGTCCGCGAGACCGAGCGGACCGAGTTCCACCCGAACGACCTCGGAATGCGCAGCCAGCGGACCCCGTCCTTCATCCCGCCGGGTGATCAGTACGAGCCACGGGAGGGATGCAATATCTGTAGTGAGGGTGGACAACAGCTCGGCAGAAGCCTCGTCGATCCATTGTGCGTCTTCCACAACGAGGAGCGTGGGCGTATCGAGCAGCAGCGCGAGCACCTCGCGAAGCACCGCGCCGAGACGCGATGTGCGGAACTGCTCATCGAGCCGCGCCGTCTCGGGAGTGTCAGGCATCGGCACATCAGCCACTATCGCAAGCAGCGGCGTCCATACGACCAACTCCGGGGCTACCGCGCGTACCGCTTCACGGAGCCGGTCCGGATCGTCAGCATTTCTCTGGTCCGGATCGAGACCGAGCACACCGCGAACGAACCCGCGCAACGGGTAATACGGCGTCGTCGCCTCGTAGAGCTCGCAGCGGGTCGAGAGCTCGAGCATTCCGCCGGATCGGGTTCGGATTTCGTTGACGAGTCGGGACTTGCCGAGGCCGGCAGATCCCAGGATCTCGACCATCCTCCCCGTCCCTCCGAGCACGGACTCCATCGCTTCGGTCAGTACCGCAAGATCGGCGTCGCGTCCGGTGAACGGAAGCTCGACCGCCGCCGCGACCGCCTTGGGGCCCACAACTGGGCCCACCTTCCATGCCTCAACCGGTCGAGCCTTGCCCTTGACAAAGAACGGTTCGACCGGCTCGAGATCGAACGCCGTCGGCGACTGATCCACGATCTCGTGCGTCGCAAGGATCTCGCCGGGCGCGGCATGCGCCATCAGCCGAGCAGCAAGATTGACCGCGTCACCCATGACCGTATACGTCCGACGGTACGTGGGCCCGACGTCTCCGGCGAACACGGAGCCTCGGTTCACACCGATGCGCACCGGAATCACGAGCTTCGCCCCGATGATCTCGCGGAGCGCGAGCAGCATCCGACGCTCGTCGTCACCTGAACTTGTCGGTGCACCAGCCGTGAGAATGATCTTGCCCCCATCACGGTCGACGTCACTGGCGAGAAACGTCACGTCGTGCCGATCCGCGGCATCCTGGATCGTCGTCACGAGCACCTCGAGGTCGTGCGACACCTCATCGAGTGGTCGATTGCGAATCATCTCGTCGGTACCGTCGAAATGGACGAACGCGACCGTGGCGCGCCGGTGCTCGGGAGCAGTTGCCGAGAGAAGCGACGCCCGTAGCCCCGCCGGGATGCAGGCCGCGAGGTCAAGGTTGGGCGCCAGCTCGAGGGCCGGATACTCGAGGGGCCCATCGCTTGGGAGCTCGGGTGCACGGAGCAACAAATGGCCGGGACCCTTCTGCGGCCCGACCAAGGACGACCGGATCGCGGCAGCCGTCGCCGCGCTGATCAGGATCTCACCGGCATCGGCTGCTGCCTCCAACGCAGCCGTTTCGCTGATTCCAGGACCAGCGACGATGAGCTCGCGATGGGAGTGCCCAATGAGGAAGAAATGGAATTGCGCGGTATTGACACCCACCGACATTCGTAGTCGGACCTTCTGTCCGAGCACATTCAGCGCGCCCTGTTCTCGAAGTGCCCTGCGCATCCCAACGGCCGAGTGGCACGCCCGCGCCGGATGGCCATCCCCCTCGAAGAACAGGAGCAGCGCATCGCCGCCGAACTTCAGCAGCCGACCACCATTGGCATACGCGACCCCGAGCAGGTCAGTGAAGGTCGATCCGATCGTCGAGGCAAGTTCCTCGGCGCCGATGTTTCCGGCGCGAGCGAGACGCTCTGACAACTTCGTGAAGCCCGAGATATCGATGAAGACGACGGTCCCATCGAGCGCGTGTGCCGCAGAGCGGGGTCCGTCACCAATCCAGCCGATCACCAGCCGCGGCAGATACGGAGCAAGGCGCTGGTTGGAAACGCTCAGCTCCCCAATCGATGCCGTCACGTCGTCCGACGCGCTGATCTGGTCACCGAAGTTGGGTTCACTGCCAGGCAGAGCTCGCGTCGTCACCACGTCGATCGCACGGTACTCGGTGGATGGCCAGGGTGGCGCCTGATTCGAATCAACCCAACCGAGCCCGCGAGTGCGCCGAGCTAGGCCGTCGGCGCAACCGCAGCAAAGTCGTCACGCGAGACCCGCCTCGTGACCAGCGAACCGTCGGAGAGTGGCACTTCGGTCGGTCGGCCACCGAGCGTAAACCGAACCTGACCGATACCGGGACGGCCGGTGAGGGTGAACACGAGCTGCGCCAACCCGAGGAACTGGTCGGCACTGGGGAGCGCGGAGAACGCGCTGCGCAGATCGACGGTGGCCGTTCCGCCAACAACCTTGACAACTCGTGCGAGGTTTTGCCCGAGCAACGCCGAGCGCACGCCCGCGGCGACCTCACCCTTGGTCGGACCCCGACGCAGCATGGCCAGCAGCACCTCCGGAGACGCAGACGGAGCGAGCCGGCGCGGCACCGACACGAGTCGTCCACTCTTCGAGAAGTACACGGAATTCGCGTCCCCAACACTGTCGGAGGCACGGACGCCGCTGTTTCGATCAAGTAACCCGAACGGAACCTGCTTCGCGCGGATACCGGAGGCAGTGGATGCCTTCGGAACTCCGCACGACGCCACGCCCACGAACGCGACCACCAAGAGCACTACTCGAAGACGAGTGCGAATCACGTCGGTCTCCGAGGTATCTCGATCACGAATCGAGCGCCGCCATGCGGAGAGTCTGCCACCCAAACGCGACCACCCTCGAGGCGCAGGTGTTCGACGACGAGGGCAAGACCGAGGCCGGTTCCGGGTTTCGATTCCGACGAACTGCCGCGGCCGAATCGGTCGAACACCTGCTCGCGCTCCTCGATAGGGACGCCCGGGCCGGCGTCGTCGACGGCGATGAGCAGCGTGGTTGGCGTACCGCCGACGATCACCGAGCGTGCGCCTTCGCCGTACGCGTCGGCATTCTCCAAAAGGTTGGTCAACACCTGGGCGATCCGACGTTGGTCAACGAACACAATTGCGGGTGCCGACCGTTCGATCTCCACCGAAACGTGTTCACGTTGGGTTGATCGGAGGACTTCACGTACGAGTGCCTCGGGCCTCATTTCGGTTCGTTGCGGAGTTTCTACCCCGGCATCCAGGCGCGAGATCTCGAGCAGGTCGAGCACGAGACCAGTGAACTTTTGCAGCTCATCGTCGAGCACGTCGAACGCGGCGGCGGACGCCACCGACGATTGTCGGCGCCGCGCAATGTTCAGCGCCGCGCCCATCGTCGCCAGCGGTGTCCGCAGCTCATGACTCACATCAGAGGCGAACCGCGCCTCGCGTTCAATCCGGCTTCGCAACGCCGCGACCATCGCGTTGAACGAATCCACCAGTGGCTCGAGATCGCTGTCGCCTTCGGCATCCAGGCGTTCATCGAGCGCACCCTCCCGAATACCGCCCGCAATAGCCGCCATCCGCCGCACCGGTCGCAGCACTCGCCCCGCCGCATACCAACCGATCACGGCACCGACGGCGGTGACGACAGCTGCCGCAACCACCAACGAACGCTCCAGCAGAACAAGTGTCTGATCGAGGTCCCGACTCGACGTGAACTCGAAGTACGAACCGTCGACGGCCGGGAGCGGCAGCCCGACCGCGACCTGGGGCACCGACGCGAGCTCGGTGTTCTGGGTACCGGCTGACCCTCCGGTCACCAAGCGTCGGAGTGACACCGGTACTTCGTCGCGGCCGACCCCCACGGAGGTTCCGAACCATTGGCGCCGCACCCGCATGACGACACTGTTGGAACGGGTACGCGCCTGAGCGAGTGCCCCTTGCACGTCGAGCGGGTTCACTTGCAGGGCATCCCGAACGGCACGCGCGTTCACGAACGCCTCCTGGCGCGCCGTTGAAACA
>JANPBJ010000013.1:0-28359 GCA_031430375.1 Acidimicrobiia bacterium | reverse complement strand
CAAGTCGGGTGGCCTTCCGATGCTGATTGCCGAAACGACCGGGGCGAATACGACCCGCTATCTCTACGGGCCGGACGGTTTGCCGATCCAGGATGTCCAGCCTGATGGGAGTGCGCGCTACTACCACCACGATCAGATCGGCTCGACGCGGGCGTTGACGAACCAGAGCGGCGCCGTGATCGGTTCCACTACCTACAACGCTTACGGCAAGGTGACATCGAGCACGGGGACGGCGACGACACCGCTCGGGTACGCCGGTCAATACACCGACACCGAAACCGGCCTGCAATACCTCCGCGCCCGTTACTACGAACCAGCCACAGGCACCTTCCTGACGCGAGACCCGGCGGTGGCAATAACCAGAGAGGCCTACGGCTACGCGAACAACAACCCGCTGAACGCGACGGACCCGACCGGGCTCGGGTGTGGGATCACCAGCCCTGGGGACTGCATCGACGCCCTCGTTGAGGCAGCCGACGACACCGTGGAATTCGCCTGGAGGAACCGAGGCACGATCGCAACAATCGGGGCGGCGGGCGCATGCCTGGTCCCGGGGTGGGGTCTCGCCGCATGCGGCTATGCGGCAGCTACCGCCTTCGGCGTCCGAGCGGAGCAGAGGGTCGCCGAGGACGGTTTCTCGAACTCGCTCAGAGCTAATCTGGTCGATGGTGTTCTCACGTACCTGACCTTCGGACTGGCTGGAGCGTTCGAGACCCTCGCTGGTCCTTGGGCAGGAGTTGCTGGAGTCGGAGCGCTTGAGAGATCCGGAGGGCTGAGCTACTTGGGTCGGTTGTTCCCGGCGGGCTACGACATCACGAACCTGTTCGGCTGGCTCGATGAGCAGTGTTGATGGCTGTGAGCCGCCGAGACGATCCGGTGGTGCGGCGCTTCGACAACCGGGTTGCGCAGATCACGGGGGCGGCCTTCGGAGCGCTGATCGCGCTGCTCGGCCTGGCTGGGCTTGCGGAGCCGTCGTCGCGCGGCACGGGCGCGATCTACCTGTCGTTCGGCCTGTACACACTCGTTCGAGGCCTGCGCTCGGCGTGCGTGGTGGTGCGCGGGTCAGGGGTGACCACGCGCTCGATGTTGCGCACTCGCCGCTACGCGTTCTCGGAGCTGCGCGGGGTCGAGGTGGCAGTCGGCCGTACCGGCTTCAACGGCTTCGGCCGCGAATTCCTTGTGCTCCATCTTTCCGATGGTCGGGACGTTGCATTCAAGGAGCTGAACTGCAAACCCTCGAAGGAACCGGGAGAGGCGTCGGTGGTGACCCGAGCTAGCGCGTGCATCGCCGAGCGACTCAGCCCCCACTGAGGCCCTTGTTCGCGCGCCGTGGCCCACTCCGGGTGCTAGCGACGGGGCGATCGTTGGCGAGACAGCGGTCCGCGGACCTGCGATGGGTTGAGCAAAGCCAGGGGACTCAAGGTCGGGAAGGCGCGCTTTCTAGACTCCGCCCATGTCCGTTCCTGAGAAGCCAACTCTCGATGGCCTAGAGCAGAAGTGGGGCCCGCAGTGGGAGGCGGAACGCACCTACGCGTTCGACCGCACCAAGACGCGCGACGAGATCTTCGCGATCGACACGCCACCGCCCACGGTCAGTGGCTCGCTCCACATGGGGTCGGTGTTCGGTTACGCACAGACCGACACCATCGCCCGCCAACGGCGGATGCTCGGCCTCGAGCTCTTCTATCCGATGGGCTGGGACGACAACGGCCTCGCCACTGAACGACGAGTGCAGAACTACTTCGGTGTGCGGTGCGACCCGAGCCTGCAGGTCGATCCCCACTTTGCGCCGCCGGACAAGCCCGGAGACCGCGAAATCCCTATCGCGCGGCAGAGCTTCGTGGATCTGTGCGAACAGCTTGTCGTGGAAGACGAGAAGAAGTTCGAAGAGCTCTGGCGCATGCTCGGCCTCTCCGTCGATTGGTCAATGACCTACACCACCGTTGGTGAACGATCGCGACGTGCGTCGCAGCGCGCGTTCTTGCGGATGCTGGATCGCGGCGAGGCCTACTCCGCGGAGGCACCTACCCTGTGGGACGTCGACGATCGCACTGCGGTTGCGCAGGCCGAGCTCGAAGACCGCGAGATGCCGGGCGCGTATCACGCGCTCACGTTCCATGGGGTTGAGGGTGGCGCCGACATCGTGATCGAGACCACACGGCCGGAGCTGCTCCCTGCGTGTGTTGCGCTCGTCGCCCACCCCGAGGACGAGCGGTTCCGGGATCGGTTCGGCGGATTCGTGCGCACCCCGCTCTTCGGGGTGAAGGTGCCGATCCTTGCGCACTCGCTCGCTGATCCGGAAAAGGGTTCCGGCATCGCGATGATCTGCACGTTCGGCGACACCTCCGACGTCGTGTGGTGGCGCGAGCTGCAACTTCCCTTGCGCAACGTGTTGGGTCGCGATGGCCGGATGATCAGCGCGGCCCCGGAGTGGGGGGACGATGCCGGACCCCATGCGAGCGAGCAGTACGCAGAGCTGGCGGGCAAGAACGCGAAGCAAGCACAGAAGCGAATCGTTGAACTGCTGACCGAATCGGGTGAGCTGGTGGGTGAGCCGAAAGCGATCACCCACCCGGTGAAGTTCTACGAGCGCGGTTCGCGTCCACTCGAGATCGTGACGTCACGCCAGTGGTACTTCCGTAACGGCGGCCGCGATGCCGATCTGCGCGCCACCTTCCTGGCGCGTGGTGCTGAGTTGGCCTGGCACCCGGCCCACATGCGTCAGCGCTACGACTCGTGGGTTGGCGGGCTCAACACTGATTGGCTCGTGAGCCGCCAGCGGTTCTTCGGTGTGCCGATCCCGGTGTGGTACCCGCTCGATGCTGCTGGCGAACCTCAATGGAATGCCCCGCTCCTGCCGAGTGAGGCGATCCTGCCGATCGACCCGGCGAGCGATGTCCCCGACGGCTTCTCGGCCGACCAACGCGGCGCGCCGAGCGGCTTCATCGCGGATCCCGACGTGATGGACACGTGGGCGACCTCGTCGTTGACACCACAGATCGCGACGGGATGGGGTGATGACGATGACCTCTTCGCCCGGACCTTCCCGATGGACCTCCGGCCGCAGGGTCCCGAAATCATCCGTACCTGGTTGTTCGACACGATCGTGCGCGCCCATTTCGAACATGGCACGTTGCCGTGGCGCGACACCGCGATCAACGGTTGGGTGCTCGACCCCGACCGCAAGAAGATGTCGAAGAGCAAGGGCAACGTGGTGACGCCCATGCCACTGCTGGAGAAGCACGGATCGGACGCCATCCGGTACTGGGCGGCGTCGGGACGGCCAGGGACCGACACCGCGGTCGACGAAGGCCAGATGAAGGTGGGACGCCGCCTGGCGATCAAGCTGCTGAACGTGTCCAAGTTCGTGCTTGGGGTACTGGGCGAGGGCCCGACGGGAGCGATCAGCTCGCCGCTGGATCAGTCGATGCTGCACGCGCTCGACCAGACGGTGACGGAATGCACCGACGCGTTCGCGGTCTATGACTACGCCCGGGCCCTCGAACGAGCTGAGCGGTTCTTCTGGGACTTCTGCGACGACTATGTGGAGCTGGTGAAGTTCCGCGCCTACGGCAAGCCCGAAGATCCGGGCGCGTGTTCGGCGCGTGCGGCGTTGACACTCGCTTTGTCGGTGTTGCAACGCCTGTTCGCTCCGTTCCTCGTCTACGTCACCGACGAGGTGTGGTCGTGGTGGCAGGAAGGGTCGATCCATCGGGCACCGTGGCCGAACTCCGGTGAACTCTCGGCCGACGCCGCGGCCGGCGATCCACTTGTGTTCAGGACCGCGGCCGCAGTCCTCACGGTCATCCGTCGGGCCAAGTCAGACGCGAAAGTGTCGATGCGCGCCGAGGTGGTCTCCGTGGTAGTGACCGATACCCCAGTTCGGCTCGCGGCGCTCGATGCCGGTGTGGGAGATGTTCGCAACGCGGGCGTCGTTGCGGAACTGACCACCGAGGCCGGCGCTGAGCTCGCGGTGGTGGTCACCCTCGCCGCGGCATCGACGTGAACCTGTCGGAAGCGCTGGTCTGGCTCGACGGGCACGTGAACCTCGAGACCGGCGTGGGTTTCACCCCGGGCCGGAAGCGGGGCGCGCCCACGTTGGCGCGCATCCGCGAACTCACCGACCTGCTCGGCACCCCGCAGGCGGATTTCCCAGCTATCCACGTCACCGGCACCAATGGCAAGACGTCCACCGCTCGAATCGCCGCCGCGTTGCTCGACACTGGGGGGGCCTCGACCGGCCTGACCACCAGTCCGCACTTGGAGCGGCTCAACGAACGGGTCACCTGGAACGAGGAACCGATCGGCGATGACGACGTTGCCCGCATCCTCACCCAGATTGCCGCGATCGAGGAGTTCCTCACCGAGTCTCCGAGCTACTTCGAGATCATGATCGCGTTGGCGTTCACGTTCTTCGCCGATGTCGCGGTGGACATCGCGGTCGTGGAGGTCGGCATGGGGGGGACGTGGGATGCCACCAATGTCATCAACGCGGGCGTGGCCGTCGTCACGAATATCGCGGTCGATCACACCGAGTTTCTCGGCACCACCCGCGCAGAGATCGCGACCGACAAAGCCGGCATCGTCCACGCCGGCGCGTGCCTCGTGCTCGGCGAAACGGACCCGGATCTCTACCCGATCTTCGCCGCACGCGATCCGGAGCAGATCGTGTTGTACGGCCGCGACTTTGAGATCCTCTCCGACCGCCTAGCGCACGGTGGGCGGCTCCTTGATCTCCGCACGATGAACGGGCACTACACCGATGTGTTCCTCCCGCTCCACGGAGCGCATCAGTCGCGAAACGCGTTGACGGCCCTCGTGGCGGTCGAGGCCTCGCGGGGTGCACCGCTCGACGAGGAACTCGTGCACGCCGGCTTTGCGGGTGTCCGGTCGCCGGGCCGGTTGGAGGTCGTAGGAACCCAGCCGCTGGTGATCATCGATGGTGCCCACAACGCGGCGGGCGCGGAAGCGCTGCGCGATGCATTGACCGAAGAGTTCGCCGTTGCGCCGCGCACGCTCGTGGTCGGGCTGTTACAGGAAAAGGACGCGACGGAGATGCTGCGAGCGCTCGATGTTGGTGAGGTGGAACACTTGGTGTGCACCCGGCCGCCGTCACCGCGAGCGTTGGCGCCCGCCGCGGTGGCGGAGGCGGCGATCGCCTTGGGCGTGGACCCCGATCGCATCGACGTGTTCGATGACGTCGCCCGGGCCGTCGCGCGGGCACAGGATCTGACTCCGGCCGACGGCCAGATCGTGGTGACCGGTTCGTTGTACGTCGTAGGCGCGGCCCGCACGGCTTTGCTCGCGAACTCACAAGGCGAATCACGCCGGGGCTAGGCGGAGCGAGGACCAGAGCGACAGGTGTGTGCACCTCCGGAGTGTCAAGGGTGACGCACGGCACGCACGCTTTGATTGACGCCGCCGAGCGCGGTGCGGCAACGTTGCCGGATCTGAAGCGCAACGCCGAAATGCATTCGTCTCGACATTCCGCCCATCGAAACCGGGAGCCCATGAGCCTGCCTCGCACCGTCACCCAGTCCGAGTTCGCACCGGAGCTTGGGCGCTTCGAAGATCTCATCCGTTCGGTGTCTTCCGATGAGTGGGATCGCCCGAGTCGCTGTGACGGCTGGTCGGCCGGTGATGTGGCCAAGCATGTGGTGGGTCAGTTCGCGGACGTGGTCGCGGGCCGGTTCGACGGAATGGGCACACCCGAGGCCACGCAGCGCGAGGTAGATGAGCGCGCCGGTCATGGACCAGAAGTTGTCGCAAACGAGCTGGCGGAAATCCGGCCGTCGCTCGCTGCGCTCCTCGACCTCTTCGATGACGACGCGTGGGCGGCTCCGGCACCAGGTGGAGCGGCGGGCACCCTCGGCCAAGGCGTGGAGGCGTTGTGGTCCGACATGGTGCTGCACGCGGATGACATCCGTTCCGCCGCGGGGCGCGACGCGCCAGCCGACCTTGATACCAAGGCCGCGGCATCGCACGTGGCCGACATCCTCACCCAACAGGGATGGGAGGGCGCGACCCTCGCTCTCGATGGACTTCCCGAGTTCGAAATCTCGGGTGGCGGGGATCGCATCACGGGTGCCGCGTGGCCCTTCGTCCTTGCGGCCACTGGCCGCGGGAACCCCGAACCCCTCGGCTTCGATTCCTCGCTCAATATTTATAGGTAAGAACGCGCGTGGGTTGGCCTCGAGCGTGATCCACCTGGCGTCGGGGCTGCGATGTCCCGCCACCGAGCGAGTTTCGACGAGCCCTTGGGCGAGACGAATGTCTGAGCGAATGGGGGGATGTCGTTGTCCCGGTGTCTCCGATGGTGAGCACGGCAGCGGCTGGGACCTACCCTGCGCTGATGACTGATCGCACGCTCGTTCTGTGTAAGCCCGACGCCGTCGAACGCCATCTCGTGGGCGAGATTGTCCGGCGAATCGAAGCGAAGAAGCTCACGATTGTGGCCATGGAGCTACGTCTGCTTGATCGTGCGACCGCAGAGGCGCACTACGCCGAGCACTCCGACAAGCCGTTTTTCGACGAGCTCGTCACGTTCATCACCCGCAGTCCGCTCGTGGCGATTGTGGCGGAGGGTCCCGAGGCGTTCAAGGTCTGGCGAACGCTGATGGGTGCCACCAATCCACGCGAAGCCGCGCCAGGGACGATTCGCGGTGATCTGGCGATCGAGATGGGGGAGAACCTTGCGCATGGCTCGGATTCACCCGAGTCGGCCGCCCGCGAAATCGCCCTGTTCTTCCCGGGTCTCGCCTGACCTGACCTGCTCGTGATGAGGCTGAGTGGAGAAACTCGGGCCAACCTCGTACCCTGAGTAGCCCCGGCACGCCCCCGGAGGCTGTTGCAACGTGTCCGATCCATGGTTCTCATCTCTCGTCGGCCGTGACATGGCCGTCGATCTCGGCACGGCCAACACGCTGATCTACGTGCGCGGCCGCGGCGTGGTCCTCAACGAGCCGTCGGTCGTGGCGATCAACACCAAGGACGGACGTCCTCTGGCCGTGGGCACCGAAGCGAAGCGGATGATCGGGCGCACTCCAGGTCACATCCAGGCGATCCGCCCGCTCAAGGATGGGGTGATCGCCGATTTCGACATCTGCGAAAAGATGCTTCGCTACTTCATCCAACGGGTGCACACGCGTCGTTGGGCGCGGCCGCGCATGGTCATCTGCGTACCGTCGGGCGTCACCGGTGTGGAACAACGCGCCGTGGTCGACGCCGCCGAACACGCCGGCGCGCGCAAGCCGGCGTCGGTGATCGAAGAACCGATGGCCGCCGCGATCGGTGCTGGGCTCCCGGTTCACGAACCGGCCGGCAACATGGTGGTGGATATCGGTGGCGGTACTACCGAAGTCGCAGTGATCTCGCTTGGCGGGATCGTCGCCAGCGAGTCGATTCGTATCGCGGGTGACGAGCTCGACGAGTCGATCATCAACTACGTGAAGAAGGAGTACTCACTCGCGCTCGGCGAACGCACGGCCGAGGAAATCAAGATCGCGCTTGCGAGCGCGTTCCCGCTCGAGGAAGAGCTCTACGCCGAAGTGCGCGGACGCGACCTCGTGACCGGGTTGCCGAAGACGATCGTCGTCTCCACCGAGGAAATCCGCGAAGCGATCGAAGAGCCGGTCTCTGCGATTGTCGATTCGGTCAAAGTCACGCTCGATAAAACCCCACCGGAACTGGCAGCCGACATCATGGAGCGCGGCATCATCATCACCGGGGGCGGCGCGTTGCTTCACGGTCTTGACCGGCGTCTCGAAGCCGAGACGGGCATGCCGATCGTGGTCGCCGAGAACCCCCTGTTTTCTGTCGTCATCGGCTCGGGCCAATACCTCGAAGAGGCTGCATTCCGAAACCTGATCTCACAGAAATCCTCCTGACCGGTCCTGGGTCTGAGCGGAAACGGTGGCGGAATACCGATCGAATCGACGGCGCACGATCTTGATCCTGCTGATTCTCAGCTCCATCACGCTGATCACACTCGACAGCCGAGGTGGCGGAAGTGGCGTGGGCGGGACCGTACGGGGGGTGGCTCGCGATGCGTTCGCACCGGTCCAAGACGGGGTGGATGGCATCCTGAGCCCGGTCGAGGACTGGTGGGACGGTGTCACCCGCTCGGGTGATATCAAGGACGAAAATCGGAAGCTGCGCCGCCAGTTACAGGCTGCCCGTGGGGCGGCCGACCGAGCGAAGGCCGCCGCGGCAGAGAACCGGGAGTTGAAGCGCCTCGCGAAGCTTCCCATCGACGGATCGATTGACGCCGTCGAAGCCGAGATCATCTTGGGTTCGCCAGGAAACTTCGAAGCCACCGTGGGGCTCAACCGCGGAATGGACGCGGGCATCGGCGACAACATGCCGGTGGTATCCGGTCGAGGGTTGCTCGGGCGGGTGTCGCGCGCATCGAAGTCGCGGTCAACGGTGCTCCTACTCACCGACCGGGACTCGGGGGTAAGCCTGCGCGATGTGCGATCGAATGCGGTCGGCGTACTGAACGGTCGGCCCGAAGGCTCCGATCAATTCTTGGATTTCGTCAAGGCCGACGACGATGTCAAGAAGGGCGATGAGCTGGTGACCGCGGGAAGTGAGGACAGTCCGTTTCCGTCCGGGATTCCGGTTGGGCGGATCGTCTCAGTGCGGAAACGTCCGGGTGACCTCAACCCGCGGATCACGGTCGCGCTCTACGGCGACGCCAGCCGTACCGAGTTCGTGCGCGTCCTGGTCTGGCCGGTGCCGTAGTGATCGCCCGGGCGTTTCGTATGGGTCTGCTGTTGGTCTTGTTGGTGGTGTTGCAGACGACGGTCTTCCCGCATCTGCGCATTGCCGGCGTGGTCCCCGATCTCGGCCTTGTGGCCGCGGTTGCGATCAGCGTGCATTACGGGCCGGAGTTCGGCGGATCCTTCGGGTTTGCGGCGGGTCTCGCAAGCGATCTCTTTCTCCAGACACCGTTGGGGCTTTCCGCGCTCGCGTTCGCGTTGACCGCGTATCTGGTGGGCGTTGCGCAAAGTCGCTTGATGCGCCCCGCATGGTGGGTCGCGCCGGTGCTTGCCGCGGCCGCAGGAGTGGTGGGAGGTCTGTTGTTCGTGGGTATTGGCGGGCTCGTCGGCCAGGATCAGCTCTTCGTACTGCGCTCGATCCGAACGATTCTGCTGGCCGCGCTCTACGACGGCATTGTGGCGCTTGTCCTGTTTCCGCTGGCCACTGCGGTGGCCCGTCCCGACCCGCGGTCCCCAGCCGCGCTGCGTGCGCCAGGATATTGAACTTCATGGGAGACCATTCGTGAGTGAGGCGTGGGCGGGCGGCCCGCGGTGCCATGAGGGGACAACATGAGTCAGGCGCGCGTTCGTACCAGCATCGTGGGTGTGGTTGCACTCGCGCTGTTTGGCGCGCTGTTCGCTCGCTTGTGGTACCTCCAGGTCGCGGTCACGGACCAGTACCACGTGGCGGCGGCGAGCAACACGCTGCGCGAGATCCGCGAACCCGGCGTTCGAGGACGGATCCTCGATGCCAAGGGTCGGGTGTTGGTGGATAATCGCGTGGCCAACGTGATCACCGTCGATCGCAAGATTAGCGGCGCTGTCCGCAAACAGGTGATCGAGAAGCTGTCAATCCTGTTGAAGACCCCGGCCGCAGACCTCAAGGCTCGGCTCAAGGATCCGCGTATCTCGTTGTACACCGCGGTGCCGATCGCCACTGACGTGGATTTCAACGTACTTGCGTATGTGTCGGAGCATCACTCCGAGTTTCCCGGCGTGCGAGCGGAGACGGTGCCGATCCGGCGGTATCCGAACGGCAAGGTGGCGTTCCATGCTCTGGGGTTCCTCGGTGAGATCAACGAGGGCGAGCTCGATGCCCAGATCAACAAGGGGCTGTACCAACTCGGTGACAAGATCGGCAAGGACGGCGTTGAGCTCACCTACGAATCTGATCTTCACGGTCGACCCGGTACCACGCGGGTGGAGGTGGACAAGGCGAATCGAGTGTTGCGCAGAGTCGACACCACGCCGTCGAAGCCCGGCCACGATGTTCGGCTCACCCTCGATCTCGATGTCCAACGAGTAGCCGAAGACGCCCTGAGGCAGGGAATGGCCGCGGCTCGCGTGGAACAAGACATCGCGTATAAGAAGAAGGGGTTTCGGACGCTCAATGCGCCCGCCGGCGCGGTGGTGGTGCTCGACGTGGCCACGGGTTCGGTCGTTGCCATGACGTCTCAGCCCGATGCGGATGCCAACGAGTTCGTCAACGGTATCCCCAAAGCGAGGTGGGACGAACTCAACGACAAGGTGAACGCGTTCCCGCTGTTGGATCGCGCGGTCGCGGGTCAGTACGCGCCGGGTTCGACCTTCAAACTCATCACGGCGATCGCGGGTTTGAACAGTGGGGTCGTCTCCGCGAACCAGACCATCAACGACACGGGGAAATACGCGTACCCGAGCGACCCCGATCACCCGTTCACGGGTGAAGGCGCGAACGGACGGGTCGGCCTGGCTCGAGCCCTCAGCGTCTCGAGCGACGTCTACTTCTATACCGTCGGCGGTGAACTCTTCTATCGCCAACGCAATCAGCTGCCGAACGCCGACGCGCTGCAAACCGTTGCTCGCGAGTTCGGATTCGGGGCGCCCACCGGGATCGCGCTTCCCAATGAATCGCAGGGAAGGGTGCCGGACGCGGCGTGGAAAGCCAGGATATCCGCGGCGAATCCTGTGGCATTCCCGTATGCGGATTGGCTGCCGGGCGACAACATCCAATTGGCGATTGGTCAGGGGGACATGTTGGTCACACCGATGCAAATGGCGTCGGCGTATGCGACCTTCGCAAACGGCGGGACGCGGTACTCGCCGCGTATCGCCGATGCGGTCTTCGACTTTCGTGGTCGCAAAGTGCGGGATCTCCAGCCCATCACGTTGAGCAGGGTGCAGATTCCGAATCACGACGCGCTTCTGGCGGGATTCACGGGCGTGGTGGAGGACCCGAAGGGGACCGCGGCTGGAGCGTTCGCGGGCTTCCCCAAGGGTCTCGCCGCCGGTAAGACCGGCACTGCACAGGCCGCGCCCAAACAGAACACCTCATGGTTCGTGGGGATGACTCCCGCGGCCAATCCGAAGTATGTGGTCCTCGCAGTGGTGGAAGAGGGTGGCTACGGCGCACAGACTGCGGCCCCGATTGTGCGTGCGGTCATGGAACAGCTGAACAACTTTCCGGTTTCTCCGGTGTTCAACGTGGCGCCACCAAAGGGGAACTGACGATGGCGGTCATCGTCTCCGAGCGACGGTCGCGCCTGCAGGCTTCGCCATTGCGTCACGTGGACCTGTTGTTGTTCGGTGCACCGATCGTGCTCTCGGTCATTGGTCTGCTGATGGTGTATTCCTCGACCCATCGAAAGCTGGAGGAAGCAGGGCTCGATCCTTACGATTACGTGAAGCGTCAAGGCCTTGCGATCGTGGCTGGCGTGGTGGTGATGCTGGTGTTGACGTCGATCGACTACCGACGGCTGCGGGAGCTCGCACTGATGGGATACCTCGGCACGGTCCTACTGCTCGTCGCGGTCTTACAGTTCGGCGCCACCGAGAAGGGCGCGCAGGCGCGGTTCAATATCGGGCCGCTCCAGATCCAGCCCGCAGAGTTCGCCAAGCTGTTCCTCACGCTGTTGATCGCCGGCTACTGCGCGCGCAAGCGCGAAGCGTTGAGTGGAAGCCGGCTGATCGCGGCGCTGCTGATCGCTGGCGTGCCGCTCGGCCTGATCATGTTGCAGCCTGACCTCGGGACCGCCTTGGTGCTCATGGCCATGGTGTTCACCATCGTGATGATTGCGGGAGCCCGCGCGCGTCATCTCGTGGTGTTGTTTCTCCTCGGACTCACGTTCGCCGTGGGCGCAGTCCAAGCCGGTGTGCTTGAAAAATATCAGATCGATCGGCTGACGAACTTCGCGGATTCAGGCGCCAACTTGAGAACATCGGGACTCAACCAAAAACAGTCCCAGATCGCTATCGCCACCGGCGGCATTTCCGGTCAAGGTCTCTTCGAGGGATCCCAGACCAACGGATCGTTCGTTCCCGAACAGCACACCGACTTCATCTTCACGGTGGTGGGCGAGGAGCTCGGCTTTGTGGGAGGTGCGTCCGTTCTATCGCTGTTTGGGTTGATTATCCTACGAATATTGCGAGCCGCGCGGCTTGCGCACGACCCCTTCGGAGCACTCTGCTGTATGGGAGTCCTCGCAATGTTCGTGGCGCAGGTCTTTGAGAACGTTGGGATGACGATGGGCATCATGCCCATCACCGGGATCCCGTTGCCGTTCATGAGTTACGGCGGGTCGTCCATCGTGGTGTCGTTCGCCTGCATTGGTCTCGTCGCCAATGTCCGCATGAGGAGATTCAGTTGAGCAAGACCCGGAGTGGTGTCGCGACGTTGGGCGTCGCGGTCGTCGCGGCGCTCGTCGGCGTCAGCGGCTGTTCTGGCGACGGTGCTCAACAGGCCGCGGCGAAGCCAGATCGACGACCGGCGCGTTCCACGACCACAACGTCGTCCACCACAACGTCGACCACATCCACGAGCAGCACCACCGTGCCGTTCTCCGGTCTGCGCCAGGGCGACTCTGGACCGCGCGTCGTTGAGCTCCAAACTCGGCTGGCCGCGTTGAGCTACGACATTGCCAACGCCGACGGCCAGTACAGCGCCGCCACTACCCATGCGGTCATGGCGTTCCAGAAGATGAACGGACTTGATCGCGACGGTGTGGCGGGCGACCAAACGCTCGCGAAGTTGGTGGCGCCGGCCGCGCCCACTGCGCAGGTCCCCGGTGGTGGATCGACGCGCGTCGAGGTAGATGTCGCCCGCCAGGTGCTGTTCTTTTACAAGAACAACGCGCTGTTTCGCATCGTCTCGGTGTCCACGGGAAGCGGTGAGCGCTTTTGTGTCGACGGGGAATGCGCAACCGCAGTCACTCCGGGCGGCTCGTTCCGCGTCGGTGGCAAGGTCGGCGGCTGGCAGACCGGGCGCCTCGGGCGGCTGTACAAGCCGTCGTACTTCAACGGCAACATTGCGATCCATGGTGCGCTCTCGGTTCCGGGTGGTCCGGCATCGCACGGGTGCGTGCGCGTGCCGATGAACTCGGCCGACTGGATCTATGCCTCACTTTCTGTCGGGACACCGGTCTACGTACTGAACGGTCCCCGCGTTCCCGCCCCGTTCGCAGACGCGCCGCCGCCCGCGCCGATCCCAACCGTGCCGCCAACGTTGCCACCGTCGACGACAACGTCAAGCACGTCAACCACCACCACCAGCACCACCACAACGAGCTCGACCACCACGACGAGCACCACCGTTCCGGGCCCGTGAACGACAACAGGCCAGTGGGTGCCGGCGAGTAGGCTCAACGGGTCATGACAACCCTCTGGCCGCGGATCGAGCCGCTTTTGGCCGGGGTCGAGAAGCCCGCCCGTTATATCGGGATGGAGCGCGGCAGTCGGGTTCCGAACCACCGGCCCGGCTCAGTTTCCTGGCTTCTCGTCTACCCGGATACCTACGAAATCGGATTGCCCAATCAAGGGCTTCAGATCCTGTACGAGATTCTGAACGAACGTGCCGACGCGGCTGCGGAACGTTCCTACGCTCCATGGCTTGATATGGCAGCGGCGCTGCGCGAGCACGCAGTTCCACTGTTTTCGGTCGATACCCACCGTGCCGCCGCCGATTTCGACGTCGTTGCCTTCAACCTCTCGGCCGAGTTGGTGTACACAAACTTGCTGGAGTGCCTGGATCTCGCCGGGATCCCCGTGCGCGGCATCCAGCGCGACGTCGAAGACCCGATCGTCGTCGCGGGCGGACACTGTGTGTTCAACCCGGAACCGATGGCCGATTTCGTCGACGCGTTCGTCATCGGAGATGGCGAAGAGCCGGTCGGGGAAATGACGGAGGTCGTGGGTGCGTGGAAGCGTGCCGGTCGTCCGGGTGGTCGCGAAGCGGTACTGCGCGAACTGGCGTCGGTGGTGGGGGTGTACGTCCCTTCGATGTACGAGGTCACCTACGACGGACCCGCGATCGTGGCGACGACACCGCGATATTCAGACGTCCCGGCCGTAGTCGACAAGCGCACGGTGGCCGACCTCGCGGATTGGCCGTATCCCCGAGAGCAGCTCGTGCCGCTCATTGAAGTGGTACACGATCGCCTCAACGTGGAGATCTTCCGCGGCTGTACTCGCGGGTGTCGCTTCTGCCAGGCCGGGATGATCACGCGGCCCGTGCGCGAGCGGCCGGCGGAACAAGTGCGGGCGATGGTGGAACAGGGCCTGGCGCGCACTGGCTACGACGAGGTTGCGCTCACCTCGTTGTCGTCCGCCGATTTCTCCGGCATCGACTCTCTGGTGGCGGGCCTCGTCTCGGACCAAGTGGGTTGTGGGAACGTGGGGGTGTCATTGCCGTCGCTGCGGGTCGACGCATTCACCGTTGGCATCGCCAGCGAGATTCAGAAAGTGCGCCGCACCGGGCTCACGTTCGCGCCCGAGGGCGGGTCATGGCGCCTGCGTCAGGTAATCAACAAACTCATCACCGAAGACGATCTCTACGCGGCGGTTGAGGGTGCGTACTCGCAGGGTTGGCGACGAGTGAAGTTGTATTTCCTCGTCGGGCTGCCCACTGAGATGGACGAGGACACGCTCGGCATCGCGGAGCTGGCGCGCAACGTGGTCAAGATCGGGAAG
Source organism: Acidimicrobiia bacterium (assembly GCA_031430375.1). Taxonomy (GTDB): domain Bacteria; phylum Actinomycetota; class Acidimicrobiia; order IMCC26256; family JAENVU01; genus JAENVU01. Next base: position 13,657 of record JANPBJ010000013.1, on the reverse strand, counting down.
CAGCACACGAAGCAAGCGAGCGCCACGGTTTCGGTTGGCGGATTTGTCCCGAAGGCGCACACCCCGTTCCAGTGGTTCGGCCAGAACGGTGTGGACGAACTGCGGCGCAAGATCAATATGTTGCGCGACTCCCTGCGCAAATCTGCGGCCAATGTCAAGTGGCATGAACCCCAGGCCACGTTCGTCGAAGGCATCGCGTCCCGAGGAGACCGGCGGATCGGGGCAGTCATTGAACGCGTCTGGCGAGCGGGCGGGACGTTCCAGGAATGGTCCGAGCATTTCCGTCTCGATCGTTGGCTCGACGCGATGGCCGCGGAGGGTCTCGATCCCGACTGGTATGTCACTCGGCATCGCACTGAGGACGAAGTGCTGCCATGGGACCACATCGCGGCGGGATTGCACCGTGATTTCTTGTGGCAGGACTGGCAAGCGTCGCTGGCCGCCCATGGGCTCCCCGATTGTCGGTGGACTCCGTGCTACGACTGCGGGGTATGTACAGACTACGCACTCGAGCACGTGGTGGCGTCGTCGGTCGCGCCCGCCGGGGGCAGTCAGGGCACCGGCCAAAACTTGAGTTGGGGCGCGGCCGTGCCGATTTCGCTGGGCCCGACCCGCTCGCCGGTGGTCACATGAGAGGTGAGGTCGGTTTCCCGGTGCGGGTGTGTTTCACCAAGCAGGGCAAGGTCAGGTTCATCTCGCATCGTGATGTCGCGCGGGCATTCGAGCGGGCGTTCCGCATCGAAACGTTGCCGCTTTCGTTTACTCAGGGGTTCTCGCCGCGGCCGAAGGTGAGCTTCGGGCTTGCGCTCTCGGTCGGCCATGAATCCGATGCAGAGTTTCTCGACCTCGAGTTGGCCGAGCAGATTGGCCTGGAAGAGTTGCCGGCGTTGCTCTCGCGATCGCTGCCGGAAGGTATTGAGGTGCGGGCGGTGCAGGCGCTGGCTGATCGGGCCCCCGCGTTGCAAGAGGCAGTGAGCGCCGTCGAGTGGGAGATCGAAGTGATCCCCGCACGGGCCGGAGTTGAGGCATCTCCGGATGTAGTCAACGACCGAGTCCACGCGGTGTTGCAATCAACGACCCTGGTGGTCGAACGGGTACGGAAGGGCCGTACCAGCAGTGAAGACATTCGTCCGGTGTTACGCCGGATCACCGTGCTTGGGCCAACCGAGCGCGGCACCCTGGTTGGGGTCGAGTTGTCAACTCGACCAACGAGTGTGCGGCCGGCCGAGCTGGTCGCAGTACTCAGCCCAGATTTTTGCGAGGGCCGCGTCCGCCGGACGGGGCAATGGATCGAGCGCGGCGAGGAGCGGTTGGAACCGCTCACCGCCGACCCGCGCATCGCCGTCGAGGCGCGCGCGTCATGAGAGAAGGCTTCAATGTCCGACGACACTCCTGGAACCGCACCGGTTCCTGACCTCCCCCGGAGTTCCGCTCCGACTCCTGAGGGTTCGACCCCGAGCTCCCAACCCGACCGTCAGCCGCCGACCGATCGAGCCGGTCGCGACGCGAGTGCTGACCCGAGTACGGGCGCGGGTGGTGACGAGCAGACCGGTACTGGCGAATCTCGCTCCGGCGAGCCCCGCTCCGACGGGACCACAGCGCCCCGTCGTCGTCGTGGTTCGCGCGGCGGCCGGAACCGCAGCCGGCCCGCCGGTACCGGCGGTTCCGCTCAGTCCGGTGACGCAGCTGAGGACGAAACACCACGCGGTGAAACGCCGGAGTCGTCCGAGCCGCGGCCTGTGAAGTCCACATCCGGGTTTATGGCCGAAGGGCGCCAAGGTGCGTCGCCCGAGCCGGGGCCCGCGCGGCGGCCGACGGAGTCGAACGAGCGGGATGTGACGCGAGGATCCGCGCCGCGACGGCCCGCGAAGTCCACATCCGGGTTTGTGGCCGATGGCCAGAAGGATGCCTCGCCAGCGCGGCCCGCGACGGAGTCCCAAGAGCGGAAGGCCCCGGAGTCGCACGAGCGGAGAATTCAGTCGGATGAATCGGAAACGCGTCGGGGTTCGCGTAACGATCGGGCCGCAGAGGACCGCGGACTGACGACCGAAGATGTGGCTGCCGAGGCCGCCGAAGAAGCGGGGCTGATGACGCCGTCGGCGACCTCGGTGACGCGACCCAAGATCGGTGATTCTCGCCCGGCGCCGGCGGTGGTACCGGCGGAGAGTGGCAGTGCCGATGGTCCGGGTGGAAATGAAGTCAGTGGCGGAGAGGCCGGCACGGGGACGGGCGGGCCGAAGCGACGGCGTCGACGGGGTGGACGCGGACGGTCTCGCTCGACGACCGGCGGCGGTGACGGCGCGGCGCCGGGCGGCAGTCGCGGGAATGGTGGTGGCGCGAACAACTCCGGCGGTGGAAATCGCGGAGGTGGTGCGCGCGCTGGTGGTCGAGGCACGAATGCCGGAGCGGTCGTTACCAGTTCGATCCGCGATGACGAGGGTTCGGTCCTCGACGACCTTGACGACGAAACCCTCGAACGCCGACGCGGCCGGACACGCCACGGCCGTCCTACCGGTCGGTATCAGATGATCGTGCACGTCGGCGAAGACCGCACCATCCAAATGGGTGTGCTCGAAGGCCGGTCGCTGGTCGAGCATTACGTGAGTCGTCCCGAGGACGGCGCCACCTCCATCGACGGCAATATCTACCTGGGCAAGGTCCAGAACGTTCTCCCGGGCATGGAGGCCGCATTCATCGACATCGGCACTCCGAAGAATGGCGTGATCTACCAGCGCGACGTGCAGTTCGATGCCAGTGAGAACGATGACGAAGGCGCTCGGGGCGCACCGAAGATCGAGTCGGTGCTGAAGAACGGCCAATCGATCTTGGTGCAAGTCACGAAGAACCCCATCGGAGCTAAGGGCGCGCGCCTGACCCAAGACGTGAGCCTGGCCGGCCGATTCGTGGTGATGGTTCCCGGTCAGCCGAAGACGTACGGCATCTCGAAGCGCCTCCCCGGCGATGAACGCAAGCGGCTGCGCAAGGTGCTCGAGGGCATCCGCCCCGAAGACGCAGGGCTCATCGTTCGGACCGCAGCCGAGGGTGCGACCCCTGAGGAACTGACCCGCGACCTGGCACGCCTGCAGGATCAATGGAAGCAAATCTCAGCACTGGCGGCTCGTTCCAAGGCCGGCGCGATGTTGTACCGGGAACCGCCACTGGTGGTGCGGGTGATCCGGGAGGAGTTCACCAAGGAGTACCGGTCCGTGGTGATCGACGACGACGCACTGTTCGACGAGGTCAAGGCCTACGTCGACGCGATTGCGCCCGAGTTGTCCGAACGCGTCGAGCGGTACGAAGACGCCGATCTGCCGATCTTCGAGCGGTTCCATATCCACGAGCAGCTGCATAAGGCTCTCGACCGCAAGGTGTGGCTTCGGTCGGGTGGTTCGCTCATCATCGAACGCACCGAGGCGCTGACCGTGGTGGACGTCAACACCGGCAAGAACGTGGGGCGCGACAACCTCGAGGAAACCGTGTTCCAGAACAATCTGGAAGCGGCGGAGGAGATCGCCCGCCAGCTGCGGCTGCGCGACATCGGCGGGATCATCGTCATTGACTTCATCGATATGGAGATCAAGAAGAACCGTGACGCCGTGGGCCGTGGGCTCCGCGATGCGCTTGCCCGAGACAAGACCCGGACCCAAGTGTTCGATATTTCGGAGCTGGGGCTGGTGGAGATGACCCGGAAACGGATTTCGGAAGGGCTGGTGGAAGCCTTCTCGGAGACGTGTTCGGTCTGCGGGGGCCGAGGTTTCGTGGTTGACGAAGCGATGCTGTAAGGTCAAACGGTTCTCACGAGGGATTTCGAGGTTTTTACGCGCCATGTATGCAGTCATCGCCACCGGCGGAAAACAGTACAAAGTGGAGTCCGGCCAGAAGCTCGATGTGGAGCGGCTCGGAGTCGATGAAGGGGAGGTTGCGCTGCGACCGGTGCTCCTCGTCGACGGCGCGACCGTCTTGGCCACGCCCAGCGAGCTTGGCGGCGCAACCGTCACCGCCAAGGTGGTGGGCACGGCCAAAGGTCCGAAGATCGACGGTTTTACCTACAAACCGAAGTCGAACAACCGGCGCCGGTGGGGTCACCGTCAGCACTACACCACAATCGAGATCACCGCGATCACGAAGGGCTGAACGATGTCGAAGAAGAAGGGTGCTGCGTCCTCCCGAAACGGACGCGATTCCTCGGCGCAGCGCCTTGGAGTCAAGGTCTATAGCGGCACAGTGATCACCGCGGGCACGATCATCGTGCGCCAACGCGGCACGCACTTCCACCCCGGCGAGAATGTCGGCCGTGGCGGCGACGACACGCTGTTCGCAACGGCCAATGGCATCGTGAAGTTCGGTCACCGTCGCGGGCGCAAGCTCGTCGACGTCCTCGTCGGCTAGCACCGTCGACCGCGGGCTCGCTGCCCGCCACTCTGTCGCACCACGAGGTCCCCGCAATGTCGAACTTTGTCGACGAAGCGCAGTTGAATGTGCGCGGCGGCGATGGCGGCGCCGGCTGCATTTCATTCCGGCGCGAGTCGCATGTCCCCAAGGGTGGACCTGACGGCGGCGACGGCGGAACGGGCGGCGACGTCTGGCTCCAAGCTGATCGCAACGTCGCGTCCCTCCTGGCGTTTCGAGACCATCCGCATCGACGCGCCGCATCGGGTACCCACGGTTCCGGGAACCAGCGCCACGGCGCGTCGGGATCGGATCTCACCGTGTACGTCCCCGAGGGGACCACGATCCGCGATCACAAGACTGGCGATCTCATCGCGGATCTCATTTCCCATGGTGATCGTTGGTTGGCCGCGCATGGCGGTCGGGGCGGGCGGGGCAACGCCCGGTTCCTGTCGAACGCGCGCCGGGCGCCGAGCTTTGCCGAACAGGGCGAGTACGGCGAGGAACGGTGGGCCGCGCTCGAACTCCGTTTGATGGCCGATGCCGCGCTCGTTGGGTTTCCCAACTCGGGCAAGTCCACCCTGATCGCATCGGTCAGCGCTGCGAAGCCGAAGATCGCCAACTATCCGTTCACCACACTTGTACCGAACCTCGGCGTGGTCCGTTTTCAGGATCACGAGTTTGTGGTGGCAGACATTCCTGGCTTGATCGAAGGCGCGGCAGAAGGGCGCGGGCTGGGGCACCGGTTTCTTCGCCATGTGGAACGCACCCGGGTGCTGGTAGTGCTGATCGATCTAGCACCAATGGATGAACGCAGTCCCGAGGATCAGGAACGGATCCTGTTGGATGAACTGCGCCGCTATCGGCCGGAGTTGTTGGAGCGCCCGCGGATCATCATCGGGACGAAGGCCGATGTCGCGCAGTTCGATTTCGACGGTCTCACGATCTCCGCGGTGACCCACCTAGGACTTGACGAGCTGCTCGGTCAGCTCGGCACCTTGATCGACGGGGCACGCGGAACCGAACCAGTGGCCGAGACCTACGTGGTGCACCGGCCAATCGAAGAAGGATTTGAGGTCAGCCGCGATTCTGATGGCGCGTTCCGCATTACCGGTCGTTCCGCGGAGAGGGTGGTGGCGATGGCCGACCTCACGAACGTCGAAGCACTGGAGTACATCCACCATCGTTTCCGCACCATGGGGGTGGAGCGCGCACTGGCCCGGGCCGGCGCGAGCGAAGGCGATCTCGTGCGGATTGGAACTGTCGAACTCGAATACATCGAAGGCATGTGATGCGCGCAGTCGTCAAGATCGGCACTTCGTCGATTACCAACCCGGTGGGCGAGCTCGACGAGATTGCACTCGGCAAGCTCTGCGAGGAAGTGGTAGCCGCGCGCCGCGAGGGCCACACGATCACCGTGGTGTGTTCCGGTGCGATCGCGGCGGGGATGCCGGCGCTTGGCTTGAGCAGTCGGCCCACCGACATCAGCACGCTGCAGGCCATCGCCGCAGTGGGGCAACCTCGGTTGATGGAGCGGATCAACGCCCGGTTTGCCGATCACGGTGTGGTCGCCGGGCAGGTGCTGCTGACTCCGTACGACTTTCTCCATCGCGCCCAGTATCTGCATGCCCGACAAACACTGGCGAAGTTGCTGGACCTGGGTGTGGTCCCGATCGTCAACGAAAATGACACCGTCGCGGACGACGAGGTCCGGTTTGGTGACAACGACCGGATCGCGGCCTTGGTCGCGAACTTGATCGACGCCGACGTTTTGGTCATGCTCACGGACACCGAAGGTCTCTTCACCGCAGATCCGCGTCTTGACGCGGATGCGTCGCTGATCGAAGAGATCACCGCGGTCGACGAAGCGTTCGACGCGATGGTCGGCGGCGCTGGTTCGGCTCGCGGGAGCGGGGGGATGGCTACCAAGCTTTCGGCGGCACGGATCGCCTCGTGGTCAGGTGTGCGCGCGGTGATTGCGGCGGCTGATGCCCCCGGGGTGATGGGCGATGCCATCGCCGGGCGGTCGGTCGGGACGGTGATCCAACCGCACGCAGAACGGCTCGCCGGTCGCAAGCTATGGATTGCATTCGCGATCGGGGCATCGGGACGAGTGGTCGTGGACGCCGGGGCACGCACTGCGCTCATGACCCAGGGTCGGTCGCTCCTCGCCGCCGGTGTGCGTCATGTCGTTGGCAATTTCAATGCAGAGAGTGCCGTCGAGGTGGTGGACGAGGCCGGACTCGTATTCGCGAAGGGCCTCGTGCGATCAGATTCGACGACGCTTCGCTCGATCGCCGGAAAGCGATCCGGTGAGTTGCCGGTGGGCGTCGCGACCGAAGTGATCCACCGAGATGATCTCGTGGTTCTGCCGGCGGGCTCCTCCAAACCCTGAGGCGCCGGAACTCCGCGACGCTCCCGCGCACCACTCCGACCTAAGACTCCGGCTCGCCGACGTTGGGTCGGTGCGCCTCAGCCCAAACCCTGAGGCGCCGGAACTCCGCGGTGGCCTCTTGAAGAAATTCGCGGCAAACCTTGCATCGCGCATGTGGCACCGGTCACACTGGCCCCGTTACTCGCCTGCCGGTACGGGGGGAGGGCCCGCGTACCTCGGTATCCGGGCCCACGGCAGACGAGGAGACGGGGCCGCCGGAGAAATCCGGCGGCTCCGTCTTATACCGGTGAGCTGATTGGCACCATGAGGCTGTCGAGCTCCGAGACACGCGCGGCGCGGGTGCTGCGAGCAACTCCAAACTTGACCGGTGGGTCGGGCAGTTATGCTCGGTCGGTGGCCCTTTCCGATGCGGTGGTTGAGCTCGGGCGACGGGCGAAGGCGGCGTCCAGAGTCTTGGCTACTGCGGGGACGGAGGCCAAGAATGCGGCGCTGTGCGCCGCGGCCGACACCCTGATCGAACGAGCCGACGAGATACTGGCCGCGAATATTCTCGACCTTGAGGCAGCTGAGGCTGGGGGCATGGAGCCAGGCCCGTTGGACCGGCTGCGCCTCACGAGTGCCCGTATCGACGCGATGGCGGACGGCCTGCGCAACGTGGCCGGCCTGGCCGATCCCGTCGGAGAGATCATCGACGGTTGGGTTCGACCCAACGGTCTTGAGATCCAACAAGTGCGCGTTCCTCTCGGAGTGGTCGCGATCATCTACGAGAACCGGCCCAACGTGACCTCCGACGCGGCGGGACTGTGTCTCAAGTCCGGGAATGCGGCGTTGCTGCGTGGCAGTGGCACCGCCTTGCGTTCCAATATCGCAATCGCTGCGGCCCTTCGGGCAGGCTTCGCGAAGTCCGGACTCCCGGAGGATGGGCTCATCCTCGTGGAGGATCCGTCCTATGGGGTCGCAATCGAAGTCATGCAGCTCACGGACTTCGTCGACTGTTTGATCCCCCGCGGTGGACCGGCGTTGATCGCCAGCATCCGCGCCAACGCGACGGTGCCCGTGGTCATCGACGGTGATGGGAATTGTCAGATCTACGTGGATGCTTCGGCGGATTTCGATCGGGCCATCGCCATCGTGGTGAATGCCAAGACCCAGCGTCCTGGAGTCTGCAACGCGGCCGAGACGTTGCTCGTGCACGAAGCCATCGCGGATGATTTCTTGCCGAAGGTGTGTGCAGCGCTCGAGGCTCACGGTGTGGAGCTCGTGGGCAACGACGGTGCGCGGGCCCGGGTTGCCGGCATGGGCATCGCGACTGAGGATGATTTTGGAACTGAGTTTCTGGGGCTGAAGATGAGCGTCGGAACCGTGGTTTCCCTGGAGGCCGCGATCGCGCACGTCAACCGTTTCAGTAGCGGTCATACCGAAGCGATCGTGACGGGTGATCTGGTCGCGGCGCGTCGTTTCACCCACGAGGTCGACGCGGCCGCGGTAGTGGTGAATGCCTCCACGCGCTTCACCGACGGTGAGGAGTTTGGGTTCGGTGCCGAGATCGGTATCTCGACACAGAAGCTTCATGCCAGGGGTCCAATGGGGCTCCGGCAGTTGACGACCGCGAAATACGTGGTCTGGGGAGAGGGACAGGTGAGGGGCTAGTGGCGGAACGATTTTCATCGGTCGATGAGGTGGTCGATCGCCTGCGCGGTGTCGACTACCTGGCCGACACCGGTATCGCGGGGGTTGTCTACCTGGCTGATCGGCTCGAGAAGCCGGTGCTCGTCGAGGGTCCCGCCGGAGTGGGCAAGACGGAGCTCGCCAAGGCGGTCGCGGCCATTTCGGGATCGCGGTTGATTCGGCTCCAGTGTTACGAAGGCTTGGATGAGTCCAAGGCGCTGTACGAGTGGAACTACAAGAAGCAGCTCCTTCGAATCCAAGCCGATCGTGAGCACGAAACCGACTGGGAGACCGTCGAGTCCGACATCTTCTCTGACGAGTTTCTGCTCACCCGCCCGCTGTTGGAGGCGATTCGCGCCGAAGAGCCGATCGTGTTGTTGATCGATGAGGTCGACCGCGTGGAGATCGAGACCGAGGCATTGCTCTTAGAAGTGCTCTCGGATTTCCAGGTCTCGATTCCGGAGCTCGGAACCATTGTGGGTCGGCAACGCCCGATCGTGATTCTCACCTCGAACAACACCCGTGAGTTGTCCGAGGCGTTGAAGCGTCGGTGTTTGTATCTGCACATCGACTACCCGGAACTCGAACGCGAGAAGGAGATCGTGCGCGTTCGGGTGCCGGAGATCGAAGACGAGCTGGCGGAACAGAACGCGCAGGTCGTACGTTCGATCCGCGGTCTCGACATCAAAAAGGCGCCGTCGATCTCGGAGACGATCGACTGGGCCCGCACGCTGCTTTTCCTGGGCCACAAGTCAGTGGATCAGCAAGTCTTGGGCGAAACCCTCCACGTGCTGCTCAAGTATCAGACCGATATCGCCAAGGCCCGTAAGGAACTCGTCGACACCAAACCGGTGATGGGTCGGAGCTGACGTGTGGGCATGCACATTGCGGCGCTGCAAGACGTGATGAACCGCAATCAAGTGGAAGTGCCGTCGGGTGTCGGGTCGGGGGTCATGCTCGACGTCCTCCAGGGCTTCGTGCATGAGCTTCGTGCGGCGGGTCTCCCCGTTTCGATGACGGAGAACCTCGACGCGATGCGCGGCGTCGAACACATTCCGCTCACCGACCGTGATGCATTCCGCGAAGTACTCGCGGCCACGTTGGTGAAGCACTTCCGGCATCGCCGGGCGTTCGACACCGTGTTCGACGTCTACTTCGCGTACTACTCCGGTGGGATCGGCGACGGCGCGGAGGCTGGCGAATCGGATCAGATGGGAGAGTCCGAAGAGGCTGGGGGAGTGCCAGGTCAGCAGGGCAGTGGTGGTTCAGGCGAAGGACTCAGCACCGAACAACTCGCGGAGATGCTGCTCTCGGCGCTGATGAATGCCGACAAGGACCAGCTGCGCCAACTTGCGGCGATGGCGGTGGCGCGCTTCGCGGGGATGGAACCGGGGCGGCCCGTCGGCGGGACGTACTACCTCTATCGCACACTTCGTCAGCTCGACTTCGATGGCCTGTCCGACCGGATGATGGAACGCAGCGCGGCCCAAGGCTCGGGGGCTGAGCCCGAAGACGACCTTGCGGCGCGGTTTCAGAAGGAAGAGTTCGAAGCCCGCCTGCGCGAGTTCCGCGAGTTGGTGGAGTCGGAGATTCGACGTCAGTTGGTGGCCGACCGCGGGGTCGAGGCAATGGCCCGCACGTTGCGCAAACCATTGCCTGAGGATGTCGACTTCATGCATGCATCGCGCGAAGAGATGCAGCAACTCCAGCGCGCGATCGAACCCCTCACGCGGGCGCTCGCCGCGAGGCTCGCGCAACGACGGCGTCGGCGTAACCGGGGCCAGCTCGACTTCCGCGCCACAGTGCGTCACTCACTCGCCTTCGGCGGTGTCCCGGCCGAGCCGAAGTTCAAGCACCCACGCCCGTCGAAGCCCGAGATCATGGTGGTGGCCGATATCTCCGGTTCGGTGGCGAGCTTCGCTCGGTTCACGCTCCAGTTCGTGTACGCGATGGCGGGCCAGTTCTCCAAGGTTCGGTCGTGGGTCTTCATTGACGGCATCGACGAAGTCACGCGGTTTTTCGATGAATCGAAAGAACTCACCGAGGCGGTGCACCGAGTGAACACCGAGGCCGACGTGGTGTGGGTCGACGGTCACTCCGACTACGGCCACGCCATAGAGGTGTTCCACCAACGCCATCTGCACGAGGTCACCTCGAAGACCGCGATCATCTTTCTCGGCGACGCGCGGAACAACTACCACGCAACGCAGGCGTGGGTGCTCAAAGAGCTCCGGGAAAAGGCGCGCCGCGTCTACTGGCTGAACCCGGAACCGCGCGGATATTGGGACACCGGCGATTCCGTGGTTTCCGAGTACGGCGTCCACTGCGACGGCGTGTACGAATGTCGCAATCTCCGCCAGCTCGAACGCTTTGTCGCGGCGGTCATCGAGTTGTAGACCTCGGGTTCGCCGGCGAAGCCCGGCGAAGCGGTCCCCGGGTGGTCGATCATCCGAAGAGGCGGGCCAGTAGGGAATCGGAGCCGATGGTGTGGCCCCAGTAGATCTCAGAATTCGCGATGTACTCCGGATACTCGATGTTCCACATCAGCAGCATGAGTTGGACTGTCCAGAGTGCTGCGCCGATCGCGATTCCTCCGAACACCACCTTGCGAGCACCTCGGAGCGAGCTGAGGACCATCGCCGCCATGAGCATTCCTACCGGAGCGATCTCCACGAAGCCACGGTGGCCGAAGCCGGCGCCGGCCCCGAGCTGCCATTGGAACCAGAACCCGTAGAAGAGGGTCAAGGTCCCGATCATGGTGGCGTAGACCGCAGTGAGCGCCCGAGTTCTGCCGGTCGCAACACCGGCAACGAGGGTTATGAAGACAACGGGGGCGTAGACGAAGAGGCCGCGGTCGTACGAGAAAAGAACCTGGCGGTGATACGAGTGATCGAAGACAAAGTCTTCACCGGGCCCGTAGCTCGAGATCACCCACCGACCAATCATGTGATGGTTGACGATGAGCTGAATCAGCACGGCTGCGACAACGCCGGCGACGACCGGCGCGATGTCGATCAGGGTACGGCGCACGTACGCGCGGAGGTCATGGCTGCGTTCGATGAACCCCCACACCGCGAATGCGACGACGAAGATAGCGATGATCGCAACGTCGACGTTGCGGGTGGCCACAATGAAGAAGCCAGAGATTGCTCCGGCGAGTCCGGTGACGAGGCCGCGCCCGTCTTGGTGGGTACGCACTCCGGCGTAGAGCAGCAACGCGACAAAGAACGCCACATGAACGTGGACGAACGCGGCGTAATAGGTCGCGTACGGAAACAGCCCCGCGCCAAAGACGAAGGCCAGCACCGCCACTTGGACGCCCCAGCCGGTGGCGCCCAACCTTCGGGCCACAACGGTCATGGTCACACACACGCCGAGCAACGCCAGGCCGCCGAACCACAGCGAGGCTTCGTGCTGGGCCGACGTCACCACTGCGGTGTCGTCGAGGCGAAATGCCAACGGAGCCATGACGGGAAACTGGAGGATGGCGAGCCCCGGTGGGTACCGGTTCGTGCATCGGAAGGCCGCGGGGTTGTCCTTCGTGGGCCGCGGGACTTTGACCACGGACACCTGTTCAACCGCTGGATAGCGACAGAAATTGAGGTCGGCATCCAGGACGGCACGAGTCCAGGAGAAGTAGCCCAACCCGTCGGAGCGGATGGGTCCCTGGTTGAGGTAGGTCTTCCACGGTTGAATCAAGAGGATCGGTACGAGGATCGCGGCGACGGCGATGCATGCACCCCACCGACGAAGCACGTCGATGACGCCACGGCGCGTGGTGGCCGGGGCGGCGAGTGACGGTTCGTTCACGGGGATGAGGCCCGATCCCAGAGGCGGTCGGCGATCGCGCAGTAGGCGTGGATGACGGCCTGCTCGCCGGCGGTCAGCGCCTGACTGCGTGCGAGATGGAGCGTCACGCCACGAGTTCCGATCGGTGTTGGGGAACTCAGGTTCAGCTCCGATCCGTCGGGTTCCTCGGCCGGGGCGTCGGGCGAGCCGGCCCGCAGGTTCTCTCCGACGATCACGACCCACTCGGCGCGCACCACGTTCGTCGTCACCACCGCGAGCTGCTCGGCGAGGGCAGCGAGACTCGGTGCACCGCACAACGCAGCCGCGGTCTGGAGTGCGTCGAGCCGTGGCTCCGGAAACGCGTCGAGCACGACCACCGATTCGGCGATGGTCCCGTCGACCTCAGCGATCTCGCGTATGAGCGCGGGGATCAGGCTCTCATCCGGGAGCACTACCGCCAGCTCGTCGAGCGCCGAGCCGTCGCCACGATCGAGGACTTCGATCCCCACGATGTCGCCTTTGAGTGCTCCGATGCGTGAAGCCACCAGGCCCAGGGCGCCTGGCCTATCGGGGATTCGAACCCGAACGAGTGCGAGACAGCCGGCCACCAACTCACCCTAGCGACGGAGTCGGTGACCGCGGTGCCCTCCGTCGCAGTCCCGTCCGTAGAATCGGCGGGTGACGCGACTCGGAGTGTATGGAGGGACGTTCGACCCGGTGCACGTTGCTCATCTGGTCGTTGCTGCCGAGGTGCGTCACGCGCTCGGGCTCGACCGCGTGCTGCTGGTTCCTGCCGGTGACCCGTGGCAGAAGGGCGGACGCGTGGTGGCCTCGAAAGCGCAACGGTTCGAGATGGTGGCAGCAGCCGTGGACCGCATCGCGGGTATCGAGGCATGCAGTCTTGAGGTGGACCGCGACGGGCCGTCGGTTACCGCCGACACCCTTGAAGCTCTGGCCGAACCAGATCGGGAGCTCTTCCTGATACTCGGGGCTGATGCGGCCGCCAACATGGGGACCTGGCGTCGTCTTGCTGAGACTCGAGACCTCGCCACCGTGGTGGTGGTCGAGCGCGACGGGGAACACGCGGATCCTCCCGCACCGGGATGGCGATTTGTCCATGTTCCGGTCCCTCGCCTCGACATCTCCTCATCCATGATCCGTGAGCGCGTCGCGATGGGAAGGCCGATCGACGGACTTGTACCTGAAACGGTCGGGCGCTCGATTCGACACCACCAGCTCTACACTGCCGGGCTATGACGGAGCCGCCCGAAGATGGCGCCGCGCCGTCGCTGAGTAGAGCGCAACGACGCCAGCTTCAGAGCCGGTCCGCTCGGTTGCAGGCTCGGCGGGCCGGCCGGCGCCGTGGCGAACCTGATCTCGAACCTGATCTCGAACCTGATCTCGAACCTGATCTCG
>JANPBJ010000012.1:0-16272 GCA_031430375.1 Acidimicrobiia bacterium | reverse complement strand
GTCAGCGTCCGACCGGTCCAGCGTTGAGGCGCGACACCGCGCTTCCGGCAATGCTTCATGACCGTGTTCCGACCGATCCCGAATCGCTCCGACAAAACCGCGATCTCGACACCTACGATCCGAGCCTCGACGAGTTCGTCGATCTCGCGCTCGGTCAGACGTCGATGTCGCTGACGTGGTGAACGGACCTGAGTCGGCTCTGGCTCCACGGGAGGCGCCCACTTTCCGGATTCAGCCCGTGCCCAGTGGTGCGAGCGTCGTCGCATGAGGGCGACCACCGTTTCGGCTGGTCGGCCACGGTGGCCAGCCTCTCCGCGCCACACCGCCACTGTCGTCATGGCGGCTGTGGGCTTATCGGACAGTTTCTTCGGATCACGGTGGTTGTTTGATAGTTTCTTCGGATTACTCCGGAGGAACCAATGGATAACCCGATCATCTTCGCCGGAGACCTGCCGGATTCGACAATCCACGACCGCGTCGCCAGCAAGAAACTGGTGCGGCTCGCCCGTGGCATCTACACCACCGACAACTCCGCCGACCCTCGAGAGGTGGTCCGCCGCTCGTGGCAGGAGATAGTCGGTCGGCGGTTCGCTGAGGCCGTGGTCACCGACCGATCTGCTGTCTGGGCACAACCTCACGACGGGTACCTGTTCGTCACCTCGTCGCGGGACGGGATCCTCGAACTTCCCGGCCTCACCGTCGTATCGCGCAAGGGCCCCGGGGCGCTCGAGGGTGACATCTCCCTCGGGGCCGGCGTACACCTCGCCTCGCGACCCCGAGCACTGCTCGACAACACCCGGCCGACGCGCAAGCGCAGCGACCGGCCGCCAGCCACGATGTCGCGCTCCGAGCTGGCGGACTGGATCGACCACCTCTGCGCCCTCGACGGCGGCGATCAAGTGAGCGCATATCGCGACACGGCCGAGGGCCTTGCGAGTGCACTCGGCGCGTCGCAGACCCGGGTCGAGGCACTCAACGAGATCGTCGGTGCCGCGCTTGGCACGCGTGACGAGAGCTCTGGATCCGTCGCGTTGAAGGCCCGCTCAGCCGGCGTTCCGTTCGACCAGGGCCGAATCCGGCGCTTCGAACTTCTCGCCAACCACTTGCGCGGTGTGCTGACGACGCACCCAGCGCTCGCGGCCGACGCCAGCCGGCGCGTGACGCTCCCGTTCTGGGAGGCCTACTTCTCGAACTTCATCGAAGGTACCGAGTTCACGCCCGAGGAGGCCGAACGCATCGTCTTCGACGGCGAGGTGCCAGCCGCGCGCCCGGAGGATGCTCACGACGTTCGCTCCGCATACCAGCTCGTCTCCAATCAGGTCGAGCTCCGGCGGCGTACGACGACGAGTGACGAGTTCCTCGACCTGCTCCGGGCCTGGCACCGCACAATCCTCGGCGGGCGGCCCGACAAACGACCCGGTGAGTTCAAGCGGTACCCGAACCAAGCCGGCACCACCACCTTCGTCACGCCTGACCTGGTTGAGGGCACGCTTCGCCGCGGGTACGGGATCCTCGAGTCGCTCACCACACCGACGCAGCGGGGGACCTTCGCTGCGTTCCTGGTCGCAGAGGTCCACCCCTTCGACGACGGCAACGGTCGATTGGCACGAGCGGTGATGAACGCCGAGTACGTCGCCGGCGACGAGCAGCGAGCGGTGATCCCGACCATCTCACGGATCGACTACCTCCGCTCGCTACGCCGACTGAGCCGCCAGGATCATCCCGACCTTTTCGTTACCTATCTCGATCGCATCCGTCGCTGGACTTCACGCATTGACTGGTCGACGTTGACCGTCGCCCGCGCGCAGCTCGACCAAACCAACGCGTTCGCCGATGCCAACGACGCCGAAGACCGGGGCCTCCAGCTGCTGGACCCCATCACGACGAGCGCTGCGATCACGACCGTCGGAGCAGCCTGACGGCACGTGTCCCAGCGCCGCGCCCAAAAACATTCCGCGAATATCCCGCGGACGCCACCGGGAGGCCTCGCGAACCAGGCCCTGACCCGCTGCCGTCAACGCGTCTGGCGCGAGCATCCTCATCAGATCCAAATCGATAGGCCCTTGTTCCAACGCTTCCGGTCTGGTAAACACCGTTCATCTGATGAGCACTCACCCGGGGGACATGACGTGAACTTCAAGACACGAGCAATTGGCGCCGTCAGCGCGCTAGCGGTTGCCGGGGGCATGGTCGCATTTGCGGCGCCCGCAGCAAACGCAGTTGACACACCGGCCGGGAGCTGTTCCGGCTCACGGTCGCTCGCGAAGCTCATTCCGAACCTTGGCGACCAGACGGCCCCGTTCGTGATGACCACTTCGCTGATGAGCAACCTCGGTACCGGCATTCCGGCCGGCACCAAGATCGGCGGCTCCTGCACCGGTCTGTTGGTTCCGGTCAACAACCCTGGAGGAGCGATTCCGGGCACGGTGACACCGAAGGCAATCGCCGCCAAGCTCACGGGTATCGGCTCCTGTGCCACGGGAGCAATCCCGATCGCGGCCGATGCCACGTATGCCAACCGGTTTGCCCTCACCGGCAAGCTGACCAGCACGATGAGCCAGCTTGATGGTCTCGGCAAGCCGTTCCAGATCCAGCAGTACCTCACCTCCGTTGGCTTCCGGCCAGGCGACGCCATCTCTGACGTCGCCGTCATGACCGGTCTTGTCGTCAAGGGGCCGAGCGTGGGTGCCACCGTCAGTGGACAGCTGTACCAGGACCCGATCAGCAAGTTCGGGCCGCTGTCGGGTGCCGGTCCGATTCCGGCCAAGCCCTGGCCGAGTGGCTACACGGGTTACGGACTCGACATCGTCGCGGGTAACCCCATCGGTTGCACCGACGCGATTCCGGGCAACGTCGGTATGACACAACTCGAGATCGGCGACGGAACGTCGTTGCTCGGCAACGCGGGCGTGACCGGTCTGTCCTTCAGTTACCTCGGGGTCTAGTCCCTCGAGCACGACGGCAAGCGCACAACTGCGCGAGCACAACTGAGGAGGCCCGCCCGCGAGGGCGGGCCTCTTCGCGTCCCGGCGAAGTGGTCCACCAATCCGCCGACACCGCCCCGTAACGTTCGCGGTCTCGTAGACGTGTGACCTTGGCGGAGGGACCCATGGCTCGTTGGCGGCGGCGCGCGAGTGCGCTCGCGATCAGCACCACACTTGCGCTCGCCGGGACCGGTCTCGCGCCGGAAGTCACCCAGGCCCTCCCGGATACCGCAGCTCCGCAACTTGGGCTGAACCGACTCATCCGCACTTCGCCATTCGTGGGATCCACCACCACCGCCCGCGATAACGAGGGCAGCGCCTACGTGGCGAGTGACAACGCGTTGTGGATGGTCGACGACAACGGCAACTCGGCCTACGAAATCGACCGCACGACCGGAACCCTCCGGCGGAGGATCGACAGCACCGTCTTCGCGAACGCGCCGCAACTCAATGTCGGCACTTCGGCCGGGAGGCCACGTACCGAGGATCTCGAGGCGGCGGCCTACGACGCGAGCGCAGATGTGCTGTACCTGTTTTCCGGAAGCACCGGTGCAACCCCAACGGTGTTCCGATTCGTACGTGACGGGGCGCAACGGTTCCAAGTCGAGTCATGGCAACCGCTCGCCTCTGAGTACACGGCCGCCGGTTGGCGGCTCGCCGATGATCGCCTCTACATCGCGAACGGTTCGACTATCCGGACGTTCAACTACGAGGCGAACACCCTCGGCGCCGGTTTCTCGATCTCGGGGCTTTCGAAGATTCTGGGCCTCGACTTCGACGACGGTACCGGTGACTTGGTCGCGGTCAACGCGTCCGAAGAACTCGTCCGCGCGTCGATGACCACTCGCACGATCCTGCCCGGATGGAGGCTCGACCTCGATGAGTTCGGCATCTTGGACAGCCGCGCGGTGGAGGTCATCGGCGAGCAGGTCTTCGTCTCGGACGGGCTGGACACGCGGGCCGCAACGGACCCAATGAATCATGCAATCTTTGTCCTCGACGTTGGACCGCGCCGAGTGACAGTCCACTTGTCAACGGCCGAACAGACGCGGCTCGCGCAACTGCTCGGGTTCTTCGGCTCTCCGAACGCGGAGACGCTCTTGAGGACGGGCGTCGAAGTCCTGGCCTACATCAATGCAGTCAGCCCATCGCCAACCCCGACCCCGGCCGTGCTCGGCCCACCCGGCACCGCGACCACCCACACGATCACCTGGCGTGTCGAAGAGCTGCCAAACCTCGACGCCGTCAAGGCGCGGTGGGTGTTGAACGACGAAGACGCGCACCGCCTCGGTTTCAACGTGTTGAGCTACATCGCCGCGGTGTCCGGTACCTGACCGGCTCCCTCTTCGATCGCCAATGCGGGAACGGAGCAGGGCGAACGGTGCGAACTACCGCGAACATCCCCTGTATTTCTCCCGGCCCGGCGGTAGGGTCGGCGCTTTCCGACTCGGGGAGCGTTCATGAGGTTTCGCAAGCTCAGCGTCGTTGTTGCCCTAGGCCTCGTGGCCGCGCTCTCGGCGTGCGGCAGCAGCAAGAGCGAAGTCAAGACGTCAAACACTGACCTCGGCGGCAAGACCGTGACCATTGCGGTGGAGAACGCGTACCCGCCGTTCAACTACGTCAACAAGGACACCAACGTTGCCGAAGGTTGGGACTACACGGTTTGGCGCGAGATCTGCAAGCGCGCGAACTGCAAGGCCGAGTTCAAAGAGGCTGCATGGGACGGGATGATCCAAGCCGTCTCCGAAGGTCAGTTCGACGCCGCGGCCGATGGCATCACGATCACCGCAGAACGCGCCAAGGTCGTGAACTTCTCGAACGGCTACATCAAGATCGAGCAGCGCCTCATGGTGAAGAAGGGTGAGGACCGCTTCACCTCGCTGGACGAGGTCAAAGCCGGGGATTACAAGATCGGGACCCAGACCGGGACGACGAACTTCGAAGCCGCGAGCAAGCTGTACGGCGAAGGCCGTGTCTCCGGCTTCGAGACGTTCGCACTCGCGACACAGGCCCTGCTCAACGATGACGTCGACGCGGTCATCATCGATGACACCGCGGGTCAGGGCTACGTCGGCGCCGACCGGGAACAGCTCGAGTTGCTCGAAGGCAGCATCTCCTCAGACGAGCTCGGATTCATCTTCCCGAAGGGATCTGATCTCGTGGGCCCGGTGAACGCGGCGCTCAAGGAGATGGAGGCGGACGGAACGATGAAGACGATCAACGACGAGTTCTTCTCGCCTGACTTCGAGGCACCGGTCGCCGAATAGACCCGCATACCACCGATTGAGGAGTGACGCCAGGCCCACCGGCCTGGCGTCACCCGCGTTCGGACGAACCCGACAACGCTGGAAGGAGTAGCAGTGACCGACAGCGGTGGTGCGAGCGATGCCGAACGCACAACGCTCGTGGCGCCGATGTCAGAACGGATCCGATTCAGTGCCAAGGAGTTTCCGTATTGGCTCGTTGCGATCCTGCTGATCCTCGGCTGGATGGTCTTCCTCATGATCACTAACGAGGTCTATCGGACTGCGTTCCACCGGATCGTCCCGGGGCTCTGGACCACAGTCCGCGCCACCCTCACGGGCTTCGTCCTGGCACTGGTGCTCGGGCTGCTCGCGGGACTGGGCCGGATCTCGAAAAACACCGTGGTTCGCAACATCGCGATCACCTACATCGAGTTCGTCCGCGGTGTCCCCATCCTCGTGCTCATCGCGATGACGGCATTCGTCATCGTTCCGCAGCTCTCATCAGTGTTCGGCTTCGACAACTCGTCGATCGATTTCTTCTGGCGAGCTGCTGCCGCTCTCGCATTGATTTATGGCGCGTACCTCGCCGAGGTCTTCCGCGCCGGCATCGAGTCCGTGCCGCGCGGACAAGCCGAAGCGGGCCGCTCACTGGGCATGAGCGACCGGCAAACCATGCGCCTCATCGTGCTCCCCCAAGCAGTACGGAACATGACGCCAGCGATCGGTAACGACCTGATCGCGATGCTGAAGGACTCGTCGTTGCTCTCGGTGCTCGCGGTCCGAGAAATCACCCAGATGAACAAGATCTACACGTCGGCAACGTTCCAGTACGAGGCGGGCTACCTCGTCCTCACATTCCTCTACCTCTCGATGACACTGATCCTTTCGTTCCTGCTCCGCGCCTATCGCAAGAGGTTGGGGCTCGACAATGCCTGACTATCAAATCCAAGGTGCGCCGGGACCCGAGATGGTGATCATCGAGGGGCTGATCAAGGTCTTCGATCGGGGAAAGGTGCGAGCAGTCGACGGCGTGGACCTGCGCGTCGCCCGGGGCAGCGTCGTCGTCATCGTCGGCCCCTCCGGGTCCGGGAAGAGCACAGTCCTGCGGTGCATGAACGGCCTCGAGACCCCGTCAGCCGGTTCGGTATGGATCGACGGCCAACTGCTCACCGAGAAGTCGAGGGACCTGGACGCGGTTCGCCAAGAGGTCGGGATGGTGTTCCAGCAGTTCAACCTGTTCCAACACCTCACCGCGTTGCAGAACGTGACCCTCGCCCAACGGGTCGTCCGCAAACGAGACAAGGCGCAGGCGGAACGCCGCGGGCGCGAGCAGCTCGAACGGGTCGGAATCCCGGAGAAGGCTGATGCGCTGCCGCGCGAGCTCTCCGGCGGTCAACAACAGCGGGTGGCGATCGCCCGATCCCTCGCCATGAATCCCAAGCTCATGCTGTTCGACGAAGCAACCAGCGCACTGGACCCGGAGATGATCACCGAGGTCTTGGACGTGATGCTTGAGCTGGCGAAGGGCGGGATGACCATGGTCGTCGTCACCCACGAGATGGGGTTCGCCCGCGCGGCCGCAGACACGATGGTCGTGATGGATCAAGGTCGAATCGTCGAGCAGGGCGCCCCGGCGACGATCTTTGATTCACCTCGCGAAGAACGCACCCGAAAGTTCCTCGAAAAGGTCCTCCACCACTAGCGTTTCACCCCAACTTCGCGTGCAGGAAGGTGAGGACCTCGGGCCAGACCTTCGCTGCAACCTTTTCGTCCAAGGTCCCGAACGCGTCGTGAGGACCCATGAACGCGTGACCGGTCCCCGCATGCACCGTGAGGGTCACGTCTTTGCCCAGACCGCGCAGCTTCGCCTCGAGAGCACGCGCAGCATCGGGGCCGAAGAAATCGTCGTGCTCTGCCATGTGACCCTGAACGGCCGCGGTGAGACCGGACCAGTCGGGCTCCGCATCACCCTGAGGAAATCCGTAGAACGGCACCGTGGCCTTCACCGCGTCACCGCGGTTCGCCGCGATCACGAACGAGAGCATCCCGCCCATGCAGAACCCGACGACGCCAATCCCATCACCTGTGGTTGCCGCGTCGGCGAGCAAGAAATCGACCGCTCCACTCATGTCACGGGCGGCCCGGTCCGGCGGGAGGGTGGTCATCAACTCCATCGCCTTGTCCATCTCGTCGTGGCCGGCGAGGTCCCCATGGTAGAGGTCGGGAACGAGCGCGGTGAATCCGCCACCCGCGAGCCGATCTGCCATTTCCTTGATACCGGGATTCAGTCCCCACCACTCCTGAATCACCAAAACTCCGGGGCCACTTCCGCCATTCGGGCGGGCCAAATAGCCCGATGCGGTGGACCCATTGCTCGCAAACTCGACGGTTTCAGCCATGCCGGCAAGGTTAGGGCGATTCCGACACCGCGGGCAGCGCTGGTTTCCAATGACCGCGAACCGTGGCAGCATGGTGGCAGCAGGTGGCAGCTGGGGAGGCGCGCGTGCAAGCAACAGCAACGGATGTGCTTCGGCTCGTCGTTGGAGATCGGGTACCGGAATCAGTCGTGCGCGCCAACGGCCGCATCGGCCCCGCCGTCCCGTTCGGCCGCCGCGTTGAACTCCCCGGACGAGGAACCACCTTCGTACGCGAGATCGACGGGCCGGCGGGCGCGCCCACCTTGGTGCTGCTGCACGGCTACATGGCGAGCGGCGGGCTCAACTGGTTCCGGACCTTCGAAGCGCTGGGTTCCGAGTTCCACGTCATCGCACCGGATCTGCGTGGCCACTCGCGCGGGATCCGGTCACGGCGTCGAATGCGCCTCGCCGACTGCGCAGACGACATCGCCGCGCTCGTCGACGTGCTCGGCACCGGACCGGTCATTGCCGCCGGCTACTCCATGGGTGGTCCGGTCGCGCAGTTGCTGTGGCATCGCCACCCCGACAAGGTCGCGGGGCTGGTCTTCTGCGCGACGGCACCCCAGCTTTCGTACGGCTCCCCGCGGGTGACCGACGCCTACCTTGCGACCCTGTCCGGCGCCGCCCGGGTCACCGAGCACTTAGCCGCGGTCCCGGCGGCCGGGGCCGGTCTGCTGCGGCGGGTCCGCGCCAACCGGCCCGCCGGCTTCCTCGAGTGGGCTGCGGATGAGATGCGACGCCACGACCTCCGCATGCTCGCCGAGGCCGCGAACAGCATCACGCGATTCGATTCACACGACTGGATCGGTGACGTCGACGTCCCGACCGCGGTCCTGCGCACCAACCGAGACCGCCTGGTGGACCCCGCGCACCAAACCGAGCTGGTCACGATGATTCGCAACGCACGCCTCGTCGAACACGACGACGGTCACATCGCGTGTTCGCGGGCCGCCTTCGTGGAACCGATGGTCACAGCGTGTCGTGATGTCGCGTGGCGCGCCGGCGGCTAACTCGGACCGGGCCGCTCGGGCCGCTCCCCTCGGACCGCTCCCCTCGGGCCGCGCCGGTCAGATCGCTACGTTGCGGGCGATGGGCCAGCCGGGCCAGTACGGAGCTCCCGTGATCGGCAGCGGCACACCGCCCGCCACGGCGAACGCGTGCAGCCCACCGAAACCGTCGAGCACCACACCCGCGGCACTATTCGGCTGCAGAGCGACTCCGCGCACGGGTGCCGCTCCCGGCGCGTACGGAGCTGCGACGGCGGGCGTGCTCGGTCCGCCGGACCCAATTCGGAACGGGAACAACGCGCCCGCAGAGTCGACCACGTAACCGCCGGTGCCATCAGGCAGCACCGTGATGCCCCTGGCCCGGTCCTGTCCGTTCCAGTAGGGCGCGCCAGAAATAGCCGGAGGCATCGCCCCCGCTCCGACCCGGAAGGGATGAATCCCTCCGAACGCATCGAGCACGTACCCACCGGTGCCGTTCGGCAATAGAGCGATTCCCCGAGCCACATCCCAACCCGCCCAATACGGCGTCCCCCGGACGGCGGGAGGAAGGGCGGCGGTCCCCGACGCGAATGGGTGGACGCCACCGAAACCGTCGAGCACGTATCCGGTCTGCTTGTTCGGCCGCCGTGTTACCGCGCGGGCAATGTCCCAGCCCGGCCAGTAGGGGCCCCGATTCACCGACGGTGCAACGTTGCCTCCGGCCACCGCAAAAGGATGGAGGCCGCCGAATCCGTCGAGCTCGTACCCACCCTTGGGTGTGACCCCCGCACCGTCGAGGTGTACCCACTTCGCGATCGAAGGGACACCGTTAGCGTCAACCACAAACAGCATGTACCAACCCGGCGGCGCCAGGTTCCGTTCGGCAGGCAGGGTGACCGAGACCCCCGTGGGTGTCTTCGTGAAGCCAACGTTGACGAGCCGCTGGTTCGGGTCGCTCTGATGCGTGGCGGACGCGGGCCGAACCAACACTGCCGACTTGATCGACGCGGCTTGGGTCGTGGCGAACGCCGCGTAGTCGCCGTAATGGAAGTCATTCGCCGCACCCGTCAGTGTGGGGCGTGGGGTTCCGGTTTCGAGATACGGCGGGGTGAAGACCTCGATACGCATCTCAAACGACGATGTCGGGTTACCGCCGAACGTTGCGACGCGGCCGTCGGGCAGCAACACCGCGGCGGAGTGATACAGGCGCGGCACTGTGGGGCTCGCGACGTTCTTCCACACGTTCGTCTTCGGGTTGAAGATCTGGGAGCTCTGTACCGGCGCGCCCGCGAAGACCACGGACTTCGCAGCGCCACCCGTCTGGAGCACCGTCGAGTCGGGGAGCACCACCGCATTCACGTAGATCTTGGCGGAGCTGATCGGTGGCCCGGCACTGAACGACGGTGCCGCGCCCCTGAGGTCGACGATTGAAGTGGAGCTGACCGCGTTCACATTGTTCGAGTGATCGCCACCACCGATCACCATCACCCGCTGGTCCTGAGCGGGCGGCAGCATGACGCTCGCGCCCTGATCGCGCCGAGTGTCATTCGACAGCCCCGGGACCGATTGGTATGCGTTGGTCGGCAGGCTCCAGATCCCGGGCGGAACCTCGGCGGCGTTCCCACCAAAGGTATTGACTCCGGAATAGAACAACCGGCCGTCGCGCAGGAGATGCAGCGCCGGATACATCGGTTGGTACACGTACCGGCTCGGTCCGACGTGCGGCGCGCTCCACGCGGCGCCGTCGAAGATCTCGTACGAACTCGTGTAGTCGCCATTTTCGTCCAACCCACCGAGCGCGAACTGCCTGCCGTCGCCGAGCTCGGTCACCGTCGGGTACCACCGCGCGATGTGCATGTTCCCGGTCGCCGTGTACTTCTCAGTCACCGGGTCAAAGAAGTACGACTTCTTGGAGCCCTTGGGCGATGACCCCGGCGTGCCGTCGGGGTATCCGGTGGTCCCTCCGGCGACGAGCAGCCGGCCATCGGCCATGAACGAGTGGCCCGAGCAGAACGCATCCCACGGTGTGGCCACTGCTTTGAGGTTGCCGGTCGCCGGATCCCAAATCGAGGTCTTGAACGTGCCCGCATCGAAATCCCCGCGACTATTCCCAGACCCGGCGGCGAGGAGCACCTTGCCGGAGCGCAGCAACGCGACGTGCACCGCGCGCACATCCGACGGCGTCGAGGTGACGGACCACGAACCGGTGGTTGCCGCTCCCACCGCCACTGCGCCCCCAGTTCCCAGACCCGCAGTTCCCAGCCCGATGACCACGAGTCCCACGACGACGGCCGAACGAGAGCGACGAATCCGTCGCCAACTCGGACCGCACTGCCTTGCCACCGGACCTCCCTACCGAAGGCGGATGCCAGCGGCTGAATCGAGCCCATCAGGATAGATGCCAACAAAGCCCGAGAGGACGCGCTCCGTGGGCGATCCGCCGCCCGACGGGTCTGGTCAGGCGATCAGGGCCTCGGCCATCTGGACCGCGTTCAACGCCGCGCCTTTGCGCAGGTTGTCGCCGGTGACCCAGAGGTCGAGGGTGTTCGCCTGACTCGGGTCGTCCCGCAGCCGGCCGACGAGCACGGGATCGATGCCCGCGGCGTCGAGTGCGGTGGGCGCACCGTCGCCATCATCGACGAGCTGAACGCCCGGCGCCTTGGCGAGTAACTCCACCGCGAGCGCCTTCGACATCGGACTCCGGAACTGCACATTCGCGGTCATTGCGTGGCCGACGTAGACCGGCACGCGCACGCACGTTGCGGTGATCCGCATGGTGTCGTCGTGAAGGATCTTGCGGCTCTCGTAGACGAGCTTCCATTCTTCGCTCGTGTAGCCCGCGTCTTTCACCGAGCCCGCGAGCGGAATCACGTTGCCGGCGATCGGCTTCGGCCACACCTGGCCGGGCGCAATGAACCCATCGATAGACGCGGCCCGACGCAGCGACTCGGCATCACCCGCGAACTTGTTCCACTGACCATCAAGCTCTGCGATCCCGGGCGCGCCCGCGCCGGATACGGACTGGTAGGTTGAGACCACCATCCGCTCGATCCCCGCGGCCTTCTGCAACGGCGCGAGCGCGGTCACGAGCACCATCGTGGTGCAGTTCGGACACGACGCAATTCCCTTGGGCAGGTCCCGGAGATCCTCGGGGTTGACCTCCGCCACCACGAGCGGAACCAGGGGGTCCATGCGGAACGCGGCCGAGTTATCGATCACGCGCGCGCCGGCCGCGACCGCGATCGGCGCCCACTCCAATGCCAGCGGATCATCGACATCGACGATGACCAGATCGAGCCCGTCGAAGCATCCGTCTCGGAGCACTTCACACGCGACGACGCCATCGTTGAAGTTCAGCTCCCGACCGAGCGATCTCGGCGAGGCGTAGGCGCGGAGTCGCCCCACCGGAAAGGCACGCTGCTCCAGAATCCGCAGCATCTCCTGTCCGACGAGACCCGTGGCCCCGATCACCCCCACATCAACGGTCACGACCGACAACCCCTCTCGAAATACCAGTAGGAAAAGGGTATCGGCCGCGGCCCGCCGGACTTAGGCAGTTTCCAGCTCGAAGGCCCGGTGGAGGGCCTGCACCGCGCGCTCAACGTCGGCTGCGGGCACAACACACGAGATGCGAATGGACGACGTGCTGATCATCTCGATGTTCACCTTCTCGCGCGCCAAGACCTCGAACATCTTCGCGGCCACACCCGGGTTCGTCTTCATGCCGGCGCCCACGAGGCTGACCCGCGCCACATCGGAATCGTGGGTCACGCCGGTGGCTTCGATATCGGCCGCAACCTTCTCCATCACGCCGATTGCGCGGTGGAGGTCGTCCTTCGGAACCGTGAACGAGATGTCGGTGTGTCCGGCCGTCGACACGTTCTGCACAATCATGTCGACGTTCACCGAATCATCGGCGAGCGCGCGAAAGAGCGACGCGGCGACCCCCGGCCGGTCGGCGACCTGCGCGATCGTGACCTTGGCTTCGGAGGTGTCGTGCGTGACACCGGAAATGATCGCTTGTTCCATGGTGGGGTCCTCCTCGACAACCCAAGTGCCCGGCTCCCACGTGAACGAGGAGCGGACGTGCACGGGCACTCCGTAGTTGCGCGCGAACTCGACGGATCGCAACGCCAGAACCTTGCCGCCGGTGGCCGCCATCTCGAGCATCTCTTCGAACGAGACTCGCGCCAGCTTGCGCGCTTCGGGCACCACCCTCGGATCGGCGGTGAACACGCCCGAAACGTCGGTATAGATCTCGCAGACCTCCGCGCCCAACGTGGCCGCGAGCGCGACCGCGGTGGTGTCCGATCCGCCGCGGCCAAGTGTGGTGATATCGCGCTCCACCGAGATTCCCTGAAAACCCGCCACGACGGCAACGGCTCCGGCCGCGAGGGTCTCGCGAATCCGGTCGCCCTTGATCTCGAGAATCTTGGCCTTTCCGTGAACCGTGTCGGTCACGATGCCGGCTTGTGAGCCCGTGAAGCTCACTGCGTGCACGCCCAGGTCGATCGTGGCCATGCAGACGAGCGCCATCGAGATGCGCTCACCCGCGGTGAGCAACATGTCCATCTCGCGACCGTGGGGATCATGCGAGACGTCGTTCGCGAGCCGCACGAGGTTGTCGGTGGTCTTGCCCATCGCCGAAACCACCACAACCACTTGGTTGCCGGCGCGATGGGTCCGCACAACGTGATCCGCGACGGCCCGGATCCGGTCGGGATCAGCCACCGAGGTCCCGCCAAATTTCTGCACGATCAAGGCCACGGACCGAGGGTACCTGCCGTTCCCGTCCAGTCTTGGACCAAAACCGGGTCGTCCGACTGTCGAATCACGGTCGGATTTCTGCCACAATGCCCCCTTCATCCTGGGAGGGTCACCGTGCGGAAAGCTCGTCTTCTCGCGATCGCCATGATCGTTGCCATTGCAATTCCCACCATCGATGCCGGGGCCGGCGCATCGCGAGCCCGCGCGGTGGGGCGGCCGTCCGTGGTCGATCCCGGACTCGTGGTGCGCGGCAGCGTGCACCAGATCGCGGTCCTGCACGCGCCTCCGGGTGCAGGCATCGATCTGATCCGCAAAGGCGTCATTGTGCAATCGCACACCGTCGACAGCCTCGGTGGCTTCAACTTTCACAACCTCAAGGCACGCAGCGGATACACCGTCGAGATCCACGACGGCGCCCAGACCATCACTGCCGGACCGGTGACCGTCCTCGATGCCGCCGCCATCCCGCCGCAGACGCTGTACTCCGGCCAGCGACTCGAAGTCGGGAACCTGGGTGGCAACTCCGGGTACGGCTATCTCACTACCCGTGACGGCACCCAACTCTCCGTACAGGTCGTCCTCCCCGGCCCGCCGGAGAACGGCCCCTACCCCACGGTGTTCGAGTACTCGGGCTACGACCCGTCGAACCCGGCCACCGGCCAACCGCAGTACAAGCTGCTCATGCCCCCCAGCGGTTACGCGTGGGTCGGCATCAACATCCGGGGTAGCGGCTGCTCCGGTGGTGCATTCAACTTCTTCGAAAACCTCCAGGCGCTCGACGGATACGACGCGGTGGAGACCATCGCCGCGCAGCCCTGGTCCGATGGACACGTGGGCATGGTCGGTATCTCGTACGCCGGTATCAGCCAACTGTTTGTGGCCCGGTCGCAGCCGCCGCACCTCGACGCGATCACCCCGGTCTCCGTCATCGACGACACGTGGCGCGGCACCCTCTATCCGGGTGGGATCCTGAACAACGGCTTCGCCCTCGGCTGGGGATCCGAGCGGGTGGAGCAGAACAAATGGCCCAACGATCGCGCGCCGGGTTGGGTCATCGATCGCATCAACGGTGGCGATGCCACCTGTGCCGACAACATGCTCTTGCGCGGCCAGAACGTGGACTTGGTGGCCCAGACCTTCGAGCACCCGAACCCGTCATCGCAACTCGATCCTGCCTTCACCTACGACTTCCCACACGGCAGCGACTCGCTCGCTCCCGCTGAGTTTGCCAAAGACATCAAGGCGAAGGTCTTCATTGTTGGCGCGTGGCAGGACGAGCAAACCGGTGGCCACTGGCCCAACATGCTCAACCGTTTCGACCCGAATACTTACGTTCGAGTGCTCGGCCAGAATGGGACACACACCGAGTCGCTCGATCCCACCGCGCTGCTCGCCACTAGTGAGTTCCTTGACCTCTACGTTGGACACCGGGCGCCCCGGGTGTCTGGGTTCATCCGGGCCTTTGCGCCGGTGCTGTGGAGCACGATCACCGGTATCGGCGGAATGAACATCCCGCCGGACCGCTTCCCCGACCTGAGCTACGACGAAGCCCGCGCGGCCTACGAAGCCGAGCCGCGAGTCCAAATCCTTTGGGAGACTGGCAACGCCCAAGGTTTCGAGCCGGGAACGTTGATGCCGAGGGGAGAATCACGCGTCGCGGCGTGGCCGATCCCCAATACCAAGGCGCGTACGTGGCACTTCCGGTCCGGCGGCCGCCTCAAGAAGCAGGCTCCCGAAGCGGGCGAGGGGGGCGACTCCTACCGCCCCGACCCGGCGCTGCGCCCCCGCAAGAACTTCCAGGGCGGCAACATCTGGAATGCGAACCCCACCTACAACTGGGAGCCCGTCGTTGACGGCGCATCTCTGGCGTACGTCACGAAGCCGCTCGGGCGCAACCTTTCAATGGCGGGCACGGGAAGCGTGGATCTCTGGATCTCCACCACGGCGACCGACACCGACCTCCAGGTCACGCTGAGCGAGGTACTGCCCGACGGGCAGGAGCGCTACGTGCAGAGCGGATGGCTCAAGCTCAGCCATCGCAAGCTCGACCTTGCCCGGTCCACAGCCCTCAATCCCTTTCACAGTAACGAGCTTGACGACATGCGCGAGGTCGTTCCCGGGAAGCGCACGAAGGCGCGCGTCGCGATTTTCCCGTTCGCGCACCAGTTCCGGGCGGGAAGCCGAATCCGGCTCACCATTCAGGCACCGGGCGGTGACCGTCCCGAGTGGACCTTCAGCACCGCCGACACCGGCGGCGACGTGGTGAACACGATTACGCACGACGACCGCCACCCATCCGCGTTGGTCCTTCCGATTGTGCCAAACGGCCCCGATCTCGGTGCAATTCCGGCGCCGTGTCCGTCCATTCGTTCGCAGCCGTGCCGGGCGTACGTGACGCCGGTCGCCGGTCGATGAGTCGCAGCTCCTAGACTCCGCCGCCGTGTCCAAGGCCACTAAGCGAGAACGTCAAAAAGAGAACCGAGAGCGCGCCCGCGACGAGCGTGAACGGCTGCTGAAGCGCGACCGGCGAATGAAGTCGGTGCGCAACGTGTTGTTCCTGATCGCGCCGGTGGCGCTGATCGCGATCATCGTGAGTGCGACGGGTGGCGACGACGCCAGCGGCTTCAGCAAGAGCAAGTTCTACACGGCAACGATCGAGACCAGTGAGGGCAACATCGAAATCGCGCTCGATGCCAAGACCGCGCCGATTGCTACGAAACGCTTTATCGAACTGGCCGACGAGAAGTACTACGACGGCCTGTGCATCGACCGACTGGCGAAGGACTTCGTCATCCAGGGTGGGTCGCCCACCTGCGACCAACTAGGCGGCGAAGGTAGCCCGGTGGTCGGAGAAGTACCCACGGACAGCTAC
>JANPBJ010000011.1:0-31940 GCA_031430375.1 Acidimicrobiia bacterium | reverse complement strand
GGTGGCTCGCCCGAACCACTGCAGAGAACCGCGCCTCCGCCCGTTGGATTTGCGCAGCAATGTGTCGCCTTCGTCCCCTCGCCGCAGCGGCCGCCCCACTCATGACCCGCGATCTTCCCGCCGCCGTTGCACGCGACGCTGTGATGCACACCTGGCCGTCGTACAGCCGCACCCTGCGCAACGTCGTGCTCGATTACCGCCCGCTGCCCGACCTCATTGCGACCGAACGACCAATCACCCTGCTCTACGGAAATCGTGACACAGAGACGTCTGGGGAGGAAGTCGGACGACTCAGTGCAGCACTCGAGCGCAACCGAACGCGGGCGGAAGTACGCGTCGTCGACGGCGACCATCACCTACCCCTTCGTCACTCGACCGTGGTCATCCAGGCCATCGCCGCCGCGACCACGCAATAGCGAAGAAGGGCGCAGTCAGCCTGCGTGTGATTCGCCGAAATGTTGGTTGGCCGCGGTGTGCTGCGCCGGCGTCTCGCGTAGCCTGCGATCGATGATCGGCAGAGGGGACCCTCATGACTCCAACGATCGGGCTCGTTCTCGACTGCACTGATCCGGACGCGCTCTCGCCATTCTGGGCCGGCGCACTGGACTACGCCATCCTCGGCGGAGCGGGGAACTACGTAGTGCTGATGCCGAACGATGGCGACGGACCGAAGTTGCTCCTGCAACGTGTGACGGAAGCAAAAGTCGGGAAGAACCGAATGCATTTCGACGTCCACGTTATCGACATCGAGACCGAGGCCAGTCGCCTCACCTCACTCGGCGCGGTACGTCTGGACCCCACGATCCAATCCGAGCACGGCACGTCTTGGATCTTGATGGCTGACCCGGCGGGCAATGAGTTCTGCGTATGCGACGGCGGCACGACCGTCAGCTGAACCGCGCTCACTCGGCGCACCGAGATGGGAGTCTCGTGACGACACTCGAAGGGCGTGTCGCGCTCGTCACCGACGAGAACAAACGCGACCGGGGGTCTGCAGCGTTGCGATCCCGACGATGGAGATCCGATGCGCTGGGTGTGGCGTGGTTGTCGACTCAGGTATTCGGGTGATGGAATCCGGGACCTTCGCCTCTGCTACGACTTCTCGTAGGAGTTGATGATGAAGCGATGATGGACGTCCGCCGATGTTGACGAAGAGCGTCGATGCTCGCCACGTTGAGCACCGGATGGCGCGAGATCCCGTCTGCGGGATGATGGTCGACCGGGCCACCGCGCTCCAGAGCGACATCGACGGCCGAACCTTTTATTTCTGCAGCAGTGGGTGCCAGCGCACGTTCGAGGCCCCCGACGAAGAGCTCCGGCGAATGAAACGTCGAGTGACCATCGCGCTGACTGGCGTCTTGGTGCTCGCAATTCTGCGGGTGGCGGTGTTCCTCGGCCTCGCCGCCGGCGCAACGTTGTTGACGTGGGCGCCAATCGACGCGCTGCCCTGGTTCACCTGGGGTGTGTGGATGATGATCCTGGTCACTCCGGTGCAGTTCATCGGCGGAGCCAGCTTCTACAAGGGCGCGTTCCAGGCGCTTCGCCGCCGGGCGATCAACATGGATCTCCTCGTCGCGCTCAGCACGTCGGTCGCGTACTTCTACAGCGCGATCGTGGTGTTTGCTCCCGACATCTTGCCGGTCAAGGTCGGCGAGCGCGAGGTCTACTTCGATGTTTCCGCCATCATCATCGCGTTCGTCCTCCTCGGTAAGTACATGGAGGACATCATCAAGCGCAAGAGCTCCGCCGCGGTACGCAAGCTCATGGACCTGCGCCCGGCCACCGCTCGGGTACTGCGCGACGGCCAGGAGATGGAGGTCCCCGCGGAGACCCTCGAAGTCGGTGAGCTCATCGTGGTGCGCCCCGGGGAGAAGATCCCCACCGACGGCGAGGTCGTCGACGGATCGTCGGCGGTCGACGAGAAGCTCATGACCGGAGAGAGCCTGCCCGTCGACAAGCGTCCCGGCGACTCGGTGATCGGCGGGACGGTGAACGCGACCGGGTCGTTCCGGTTCCGGGCCGGTCGTGTGGGCAGCGACACTGCGCTGAGTCAGATCATCTCCCTCGTGCAGCAGGCCCAGGGCTCCTCGGCGCAGATCCAGCGGGTCGCCGACCGGGTCACCGTGTACTTCGTTCCGGCAGTCGTGATCGTGGCGTTCGGCAGCTTCGCCGGCTGGTGGCTCGCCGGCGATCTCCCCCAAGCGGTCCTGTCGTTCATCGCAGTGCTGATCATCGCCTGCCCGTGCGCGCTCGGCATCGCTACTCCGGCGGCGTTGATGGTCGGTGTCGGCAAGGGAGCGGAGGCCGGCATCTTGATCCGCGGCGCCGAGTACCTCGAACAGGCGTTACGCCTGACCACCGTCGTATTCGACAAGACCGGCACCCTCACCCGCGGCGAACCTGCCGTCACCGACATCGTTCCTCTCGCCATCACCGGCCCCGACACCGCAATCTCAGCCGATCGGCTCGTCCAGCTCGCGGCCGACGCGGAGCTGCGCAGCGAGCACCCCCTCGGCGAGGCCATCGTGCGCCGCGCCGGTATGGCCGCGGACCCGGTCCCGGAACCCGATTCGTTCGACGCCATCCCGGGCTGCGGCGTGCGGGTCGAGGTCGACGGCACCGTCGTACTGCTTGGAAACCGCCGCCTCATGACCCGCAACACCATCGAGGTCATCACCGAGGTCGAGCACCAGCTCCGAGCACTCGAACGAGATGGCAAGACCGCCATGCTGATAGCCATCGACCAGCGGCTCGCCGGGATCATCGCCGTGGCCGACACCATCCAGGACAACGCCGCCGATGCGGTCACCGCCTTGCAAGGCGAAGGAATCCAAGTCGTGATGCTCACCGGCGACAACGAACAGACCGCCCGCGCCATCGCGCGTCAAGTCGGGATCGAACGGGTCATCGCCAACGTGCTCCCGGAGGACAAGGCACGCGAGATCCAACGGCTCCGCGACGCCGGCGAGATCGTGGCCATGGTCGGCGATGGCATCAACGACGCCCCGGCGCTGGCAACCGCCAACATCGGCATCGCGATCGGATCCGGCTCGGACGTCGCCAAAGAGACCGGCGGGTTGATCCTCATCCGCGACGACCTGCGCGATGTGGCAGTCGCCATCCGGCTCAGCCGCGTGACCATGCGCAAGATCCGCCAGAACCTCTTCTGGGCATTCGGCTACAACGTCGCCGCCATCCCCATCGCGGCCGCCGGATTCCTGAACCCGATCATCGCCGCCGCGGCCATGGCCCTCTCCAGTCTGTCGGTCATCGCCAACTCGGCCACCCTCAAACGACTCCGACTCGAGCGCGAGCTATGACCTCCACCGCTGACCATCACCCGGAGCGAATCGTCGTCGGGATCGACGGCTCACCCACTTCGCGCGCCGCGGTCCGTTGGGCAATCGCGCACGCCCGGCCCGACGACACGGTCGTGCTCGTCCATGCTTGGGAGCCCTCACCGGCGATGATCGATGCCGGTCTCGTCGACGGAAACGACGACTCGGCCGCGCGTGGCCTCGCCCACCACGAGCTCACACGCGCCTTGGCGCTCCCACACGATGACCGGGTTACCGTGACGCGTGAGGTCGTCCACGGCGACGCCCGGGACTGCCTCTTGAGCGAGCGGGCCAGTCTCCTCGTCGTCGGCGCTCGCGGACGCGGTGGCCTCGCGAGCCTGCTACTCGGATCGGTGAGCGCGCACCTCGCCCACCACTGCCCGGTCCCACTCGTCATCGTTCCCCGACCGGGTCGCGCCATCACACCGGACGCGTGACATGCACGGCACCGTCCCGCTCGCGCGCCGCAACCAACTCGCCGAACCTCGCCGCCTCGCCGCCAGCGCCATCGCGGTCGGATTGGCGATCATGCTGATCCTGCTGCTCGACGGCCTCGGTGCCGGGATCACGCGCAGCGTCACGGCCTACGAAGACAACGTCGGCGCCGACCTCTACGTCGCTCAAGCCGGGACCCGCAACTTCTTCGGTGCGGTCTCACTCATCCCACGCGACACCCTCGAGACCGTGCGAGCGCAGCCCGACGTCGACTGGGCGGCGCGAATCAGAACGTTTCTTGCGATCATCGAACTCCACGACCGCAAGATTCCAACGGCGATCGTTGGGTGGGTCCCCGGCCGGCGCGGTGGGCCATGGGTTATTATGGAGGGGCGAGCCCCACGATCTGACAACGAAGTCGCGATCGGCCGGGCCGTGGCCGATCGCCACGGTTTCAACGTCGGCGATTCGATCGCCATCATGGGCCGACGATTCCGCATTGTCGGTACCAGCGCCGACACCTTCATGCTGTCGTTCGTGTTCATGACTCACCGGGCGACCGACTCGTTGCTCGGTGCGCCGGACACCACGAGTTTCATCCTCATCGGCACAGCAAGACCGGGCGCCGTGCGAGCCGAACTCGCGGCCTCCGGCCTCGCCGTGCTGGATCGCGACGAGCTCGCGCGCCGAGATCTCGCGGTGATGACCCGCGCGTACAAGGTTCCGATGGGTGTCATGCGGGCCGTGGCGTTCGTCATCGGAATCCTGGTGGTCGCGCTCAGCGTTTACACCGCCATGATGGACCGCCGCCGCGAGTACGGCATCCTCAAAGCGATGGGCGCCACCCGCCGAAACCTCCTCTCCATGGCGTTGCGCCAGACCGTCATCGTCGCGGGCGCGGGCCTCGTGGCCGGCGGCGTGCTCTTCATGGCCGGCCGCGCACTCATCATGAACCTGCGACCACAGTTCACCGTCGTGCTCACGGTCGACGCGACCGCTCGGGCCGTCGCGGCCGCGCTGCTCATGGCCGCCATCGCCGCTCTGCTACCGGCGCACCAGCTCGCGCGGCTCGAACCGGCCAGCGCCTTCCGGGGTGGATGAGCGTGCGACGAATCCCGTTGGCCCGCAGGAACCTCTTCCAGGATCGCCGACGTGCGATGCTCGCCATCTTCGGTGTCGGGGCCGCGTTCGTGCTCGTACTGATTCTTGACGGCATCTTCGCCGGCGCCATGAATCAGGTCACTGCCTACATTCGCCATTCTCCGGCTGACGTGTTCGTCGCGCAACGCAACGTCAAGACGATGCATATGACTGCGTCCGCGCTTCCTCCTTCCACGATCGAGGATGTCCGCACCGTCGATGGGGTTGCATGGGCGGAAGGGCTCCGATTCACGACCAGCACCGTCAACGCAGGCAAGGCGAGCCTGCTGACCTACGTCCTCGGCTACGACACCTCCACCGCCCGCGGTGGTCCTCGCCGAATTGCCGAGGGTCAAGCGCCCGGCCCCGGCCAGACCCTTGTCGATACCACTGCCGCCGACGAACTCGGGGTCACCGTCGGCGATGCCGTCACCATCCTTGGCCGACGCTTCACCATTAGCGGCCTGTCGGCGGGCGGCACCAACATCGTCAACACCACCGTCTTCATCACCGCAGACGACTTCGCGGGGATCCGCGGGCCCACGTACGCCTACATCCTCGTCGGCGCTCGCGCCGCCACGCCCAGCAACGTGTTGGCAGAGCACCTCGCCGGCGCGCTTCCCCAGACGACCGTGATGGGCCGCGAGGAGTTTGCCGACCAAGAAGCGAACGTGGTGCGGTCCATGGCCGCCGACGTGATGGCCATCATGACTGCCATCGGCTTCCTCATCGCGCTCGCGCTCATCGGCCTCACTCTCTTCACGTCCACGATCAGCAAACAACGCGAGTACGGCATCCTCAAAGCCCTCGGCGCCAACACTCGACATCTCGCCGCCATCGTCGTCACGCAGGCCGCATGGACCATCGCCCTCGCCGTCGTCGTCGCGGTCGCACTGTCGGTGGCGATCGGCGCAGCGATCGGCACGCTCACCCCGAACTTCGAAGTCGACATCCAGTTCAGCTCGGTCCTGCGCACCGGTACGAGCGCGCTCGTGATCGGCAGCCTCGCCGCGTTGCTTCCGCTCCGCCGCGTCACACGGGTGGATCCCGCCACCGCATTCCGGAGACCATGACATGACCGTGCCTGCCATCACCGTCCGCCACCTGACCAAGACCTACGGAGAAGGAAGCGTCGCCGTCTACGCCGTGCGCGACGTGGACCTCGAGGTACACCCCGGCGAAGTCGTCCTGATCATGGGACCGTCCGGCAGTGGTAAGACCACCCTGCTCCTCATGTTGGGCGCCATGCTGCGCCCCACCAACGGCTCGATCGTCATTGACGGCGTCGACCTGGCCACGACACCCGAACGAAAACTCCCCGCGCTCCGCGCCCATCACCTCGGCTTCGTATTCCAGGACTTCAACCTCCTGGCTGCGCTCACCGCCATCGAAAACGTGGAGATCGCCTGCAACCTCGCCGGCATCAAGGGCAGCTCGGCCCAACGACGCGCCACTGAACTCCTTACCCAGGTTGGTCTCGCCGATCGCCTCGACTTCCGCCCCGATCAGCTATCAGGTGGCGAGAAGCAACGCGTCGCCATCGCCCGCGCTCTCGCCAACGAACCCACCGTCATCCTGGCCGACGAACCGACCGCGAACCTCGACTCGAGCCATGGTCGAGACATCGCTCGACTCCTCCGCCAGCTCGCCATCGACAACGGGATCAGCATCGTCATGGTCAGCCACGACGCGCGTCTCAAGGAGATCGCCGACCGGACCCTCTGGCTCGAGGACGGCGCCTTCCGCCAGCTTGATGCCATGGTCTCCGACCCCGTATGCGCCATGAACGTTCAGCCCGACGACAACACCCCCCACTACGAGTATGCAAGCACCACCTATTGGTTCTGTTCCGCAGCATGCCGAAACGAGTTCGGTGCAGCGCCCCAGCACTACCTGACGCCCGCAGCCGATCACCGGCGCTAGAGCACCATTGGGGGAAGTCGGCGATCTTGTGCGTCTGGACGAGCGTGAGGGCCTCGAACATCTCGTCGAGTGTGCCGAATCCGCCGGGCAGAACGACGAACGCGGAGACGAACCGCACGAACATGAGCTTGCGGGCGAAGAAGTGGCGGAACTCGACGGCAGGTCGATGGGCCGGGCGACCGTGTCGTCGTCACTGTCACGCGACGCTCGCGCCGAACCAAAGATCGAAACCGCATTGGTCACGTCACGGAGTAGGTCGAATCCATTCCCGATCTCCGTTGCGATGCGGCCAATACGTCCAGGATCATCGTCCGCGAAACGGGGGCGCCACCCGCGCACAGCAGTTCCTGATCGAACGTTCTCCGCTCGAGCGCGGACCGGCGCGGTGGCGCCGCGTGTTCGCGGTCTACGGCTGGCACGCCTCGCCGTCCCAACCTGCAAACCCGTGGTGCAAACCGGGGTTGTGCGTGCCACTGAACCCCATGGTCCGGGCACAATGACGGACGTGTTGACCAAAGTCGGCGCCCGTCGGTTGGGCCGATGCCACGACGGGCGCGAGAAGTGTCGTGAGACTGATCGTCGTCGCGGCGACGGTCCTCAGGAGGATTCGGGTCACAGTTTCTCCTTGATCGGCGCGGTCACGAAGGGCCGCGCGGCCGTTCGGCATTTTGAGGGACCTGGCCGGTCAGTGGGTCTGTCCACTGCTCATCGCCCGCATCATCATCATCATCATCGCCGTGCAGACAACTGCGGCCAGCAAGAATCCCGGGCTCACGACACGGGTAGCGACAAGCGCCACGGCGATCACGAGCATCGGGATGCAACAAAGGATCATCATCCAGCCATGGCCACCATGACCGGGCTGGACGGATTCGCTCGGGCCGCGGGCCGTCCCAGCCTCAGACTCCGGGTTCACGATGAACTCCTCGGTGGTATCGGTACGTGACCGAGCTTCTGGTAGAGGGGACAATGGCCCAGCGCGCCGGTGATCACAAGATCGAGCCCGGCCCCGAGCAACAGGAACTCGAGCACGACGGCCAGCATCGACCCGGCCGACGTCAGGAGCACAATCGCGCTGATCATGGCGCCGAGCCCGAGGACCACCCGGCTGACGCGCTCGGCAGTCGTGATGTTGACGCTCAGACGCCGACGTGCGGGGCTCCGGGTGACTAACAGTGGAGGGGTGCGACTCATCTCGACTCCGAATCTGTTCGCGGCACCTTCTCCGACCAACGGTAGTAGGACCTCATCGGGGGTGACATGGTCTCTCGACCCGACTCTTGAGGACTTTCGTCCTACCAGTCCGTGCCCGCAAGGGGAAACGCATCGCGACGTCACGGCCGAGATCCGTTCGGAGTGAGGATCCGCCGGACCTCGCGGCTCATCTCGAGGTCTTCTCGGCTGTGGACCACGACGGTCTCAACCGTTGCATCCGCCGCTGAGACCACCGCGTCGTCGTCGCCAACCGTCCGATTGCGTCCGTGATCGATCTCGACTCCGAGGAACGCAAGCCTCTGGCCCGCCTCCTCTCGCATCCGCCACGCCCGCTCCCCCACTCCCCCGGTGAACACCAATACATCGACGCCCTCGAGTGACGCGACCATCGCCGCGATCCCGCCGCGCAGTCGGTGTCCGTACACCCCAAGCGCGAGTCGTGCCCGCTCGTCTCCCCGATCGGCCCGCAGTTGCACCTCCTCAAACGCGCCGCCCGGGACGTCCGCCACCCCGGCAAGACCGGCGCCATGCTCAAGGCCATCCTCGAGTTCGTCGACACTCAAGCGCCCGGTTCGGACGAGCCAGAAGAGCATTCCCGGAT
Organism: Acidimicrobiia bacterium; assembly: GCA_031430375.1. GTDB lineage: Bacteria > Actinomycetota > Acidimicrobiia > IMCC26256 > JAENVU01 > JAENVU01. The sequence goes on along the minus strand of JANPBJ010000011.1, from coordinate 23,288 downwards.
CCACCGTGCCGGAGCGCGTCGCCATCATCAACCCCTCGAGCGGGGTAAAGCCCATCGTGGTGTCGATCGAGTGGTCGCCGGCGACCGCGCAGAGGGACGCGCCGGCGCCGAGATGACAGGTCACGATGCGGAGCTGTGCGGGTGGCCGTCCGAGGAGTTCCGCGCTGCGTCGCGCCGCGTACGCGTGACTCAATCCATGGAATCCAAAGCGGCGGATTCCCCATCGGGTGGTCCACTCCCACGGAAGCGGGTAGATCGCGGCGGAATCGGGGAGCTGCGAATGGAACGCGGTGTCGAAGCACGCGATCCCGGGCACGTCGGGCACGAGGCGCTCCACCGCGGTGATTGCCGCGAGTGCAGTGGGGTTGTGGAGCGGCGCGAGATCGGTCGCGGAGTGGAGCTGCCGGAGGACCGCGGCGTCGATGCGAACGCTTTCGCGCAGGTCCGGTCCGCCGTGGACGATCCGGTGCGCGACCGCCACGAGTGGTGGGCAGGATTGAACGAACGCGGCCAGGCCGTCGATCTCGGCGAGACCCAGATCGATGCGTCGCACAACCCGATCGTCCTCATCGATCACGCGCAGCTTCAAGCTGCTCGACCCCGCATTGACGACGAGGATGCACGCGCCGGGCTCGTCGTTCGTGTTCACGGGGTCCGCTCGAGCGAAAGCTCGTGGGTCTCGCCCGCGGCCATCGTGTACACCTCGCCGGCGAACCCGATGCGCACTGGTTTCGCCGCACACGGGTGGAGATGCACGTGCAAGCGGCCACGGTCGAGGTCGACCGAAAGACGCTGGCCCCGGTAGAACAACTCGAAGCGGATTTCGCGGAGCTCATCAGGCAGGCGTGGGTCGAACCACAGGGCGTTGTCGCGAGCTTCGATCCCTGCGTAGCCGCGCAGTACGAGGCCGGCGGTACCGGCCATGGCACCCAGATGGATGCCTTCGCGGGTCGTGCCGCCTTGCGTGTCGTCGAGGTCTGCAGCGAGCGCCTCGCGGAAAAGCGACCAGGAACGGGACCGATCGGCGCGTGCGAGCACCCACGCGTGGACCACACGGCTCAGCGTCGAGCCGTTGGCGGTGCGGGCAAGGTAGTAGTCGACCGTTCGGCGTACCGTCTCGGGCGGGAGCGCGTATCCGAGGCGCTCGAAGAGCCCACGCAGCTCGTCGGCTGAGAGCAGGTAGAAGAGCATCAGCACGTCCGCCTGCTTGGAAAGCTTGTAGCGGTTCGTCGTGTCGCCCTCGGACTCCAGGATCAGGTCGAGACGCCCGATGTTGCCGTACACGGCGCGATAGCGGTCCCAATCGAGCTCGTCGAGCTGCTCGTAGCCCGCGAACTGGCTGATCACGCCGTCGGCGTGAAAGTGGATGCGCAGCCGCCGACTCGCGTGGTCCCAGTACTCGAGTTCGCCGTCGCAGAGTCCGAGCCGCTCCCAGAGATCGCCACAGTGGTGAGTGGACAGCAGCGTGACAACGTCACGTGCTCGCGCCAAGAGCCACGCGGCCATCACGTTCGTGTACGCGTTATTCCGGAGACCCGGTTCGGGGGCGCCCGGATAGCCGTCGTGATACTCGTCGGGACCCATCACTCCCGCGATGTCGTACCGGTCATCGTCGGGGTCGTAAACGGCGAGCCCGGCGAAGAGACGCGCGATCTCGATGATCAACTCGGCGCCGTACTCGGTGAGGAACTCCAGGTCGCCGGTCACCTGGTAGTGATGCCACGCGTTGTACGCGATCGCGAGACCCACGTGAGCCTGGAGACGCGAGTTATCGCGCATCCAGCGGCCCGAGCGCGGGTTGAACAGCGCCGCGGGAGTTTCTTCACGCCCATCACTTCCGCTCTGCCACGGGAACCGTGCGCCGGGAAGCCCGGCTGCCCGTGCCGCGGCGCGGGCAGCGTCCAGACGCCTCCATCGGTAGACGAGCAGAGCCCGGCTCAACGCGGGCAATCGGAGGTCGAGCAGCGGGAACACGAAGAGCTCGTCCCAGAAGACGTGGCCTCGGTACGCCTCACCGTGTAAGCCGCGGGCCGGGACGCCGGCATCCAGGTGCGCCGTGTGGGGCGAGAGGGTCTGCACCAGGTGGAAGACGTGCAGGTCGAGCGCCAGGGCGGCGCCTCCGTCGGCGTCGATCCCGACCGCGAAGCGGTCCCAGAGCCCGCTCCACGCCAGCTCGTGCGCGGCGACCAACGCAGAAAAGTCGCCGGCCCTCGAGACCTCATCCAGGGCCGCGACCACGGGGGACGAGATCGCAAGGTCGCGCGACGTCACGATCCCGACGACCTTCTCGATGACCAGGGGCTCTCCGGTCCGCAGCTCGGCGTCGATGACGTGGGCAATGCTGCCATCCGCCGTCTCGAATGAACGAGTGGTGTCGCCGGCGGGGGCGGTGACCGTCGTGCGCGCCGCCACCGCGACCCGGATGTGCGATTGGGTTGTCTCGACCTCGAGCAGCAGGGTGTCGGGTTCGGCCTCCCGGCCCGTGACGGGGAGCAGGTGCTGCTTCGCGAGCGCGCGGTACTCGACCACGTTGTCGTTGAGGACACCTCCGTCGATCCCGGTCCGGATGCGGAGAGGTCCCGACCAGTTCGCGGCGACAAGAGTGGTCTGGAGCGCGGCGACATGCGGTTGTGCCATCGACACGATACGTCGCTGTTCGATGCGGGTGTGCCGGCCGTCCGGGTCCTCGACGTCGAGCGTGCGGGTCAGCACACCCCGACGCAGGTCGAGCGCGCGGCGTTCACGCGCCACGCTCGACGTCGCGAGAGTCGAGAGCCACGCATCGCCGATCCGGAAATCGAGGAGAAGCCAATTGGGAAGGTTGACCACGCTCTCGTCTTCGATCTCGCGCCCACCTACGAGGCTGACCAGTCGGTTAAAAACTCCGGCGACGTAAGTGCCGGGGTAATGGACGCCGTCGTCGTGGGCCTCGGGCGCGGCACCACGGGTCCCGAGGTAGCCGTTGCCGAGCGTCGTGAGGGCTTCGCGATGCCCCTCGTGAGCGGGATTCGATTCGTCGTACACGAGGACCCACGGCCCGGAAGCGTTCGCACTCAGGTCCAGGTCGCCGAGGTCCGCCACGACCACATCCGCGCCCGCCACGAGAAGGTCGGCCCGGTGGCCGCCGCGATCCACGCCCACCACCAGCGCGAAGCGGCCGCGCCGGCCGGCCTCGACCCCCGCTGTCGCGTCCTCTACCACGACCGCGCGGTCGGGGGCAACGTCGAGCCGACGAGCCGCCTCGAGGAACAACGCCGGGTCAGGCTTGCCCGGAAGGCCCAGAGCCGCCGCGTCCTCGCCGTCCACACGCGCGTCGAACAGACCGTCCGCTCCAACCGCGGCCAGGACCCCCGCAGCATTTCGGCTCGCGGTGACCAGCGCGGTGCGAATGCCGCCGGCGCGCAATCGCTGAATCAGCGCGATCGTCGAGGGGAAGGCACGGACGCCGTCGCGTGTGATCACCGCGTCGAAGAACCGGTTCTTGCGCGCCGCGAGCCCATGGACCGTCTCCCGTTCCGGTGGGTCGCCCGGCTCGCCGAGTGGTAGGTCGATACCGCGCGCCGCGAGGAATGAGGTCACGCCGTCCTCGCGACTGCGCCCGTCGACATAGCGCCGGTAGTCGAGGTTCTCGTCGAACATCGTGGGCGCAGAGCCGTCGGCCTGTGCGCGTGCCGTGAGCACCTCGTCGAAGAGCTGCTTCCACGCCTGCGCGTGCACGGACGCGGTGTCGGTGACGACGCCGTCCATGTCGAAGATCACCGCGTCGTAGGACACTCGGACAGCCTCTGTCACCGGGCCCACGCCCAGTCGCGGATTTCCGGCATGTCGTCGCCGGTCGCGACGATGTGCTCCACATGGGCTGCAAGCCGTTCCTCGATGTGGGTTCGGAGCCGGTCTGCGTCGGGCCCGCGCACGGGGACTCGGTCGAGGACGTCGCGCGCGAGGTGGAAACGATCAAGGTCGTTGCGCACGACCATGTCGAACGGGGTACTCGTGCTGCCCTCCTCTTTGTAACCCCGCACGTGCAGGTGCGGGTGGTTGGCGCGCCGGTACGTGAGTTGGTGGATGAGGGACGGATAGCCGTGGTAGGCGAAGATCGTCGGTCGGTCGGGTACGAAGATCTCGTCGTACTGGTCGTCGGCGAGGCCGTGAGGATGTTCCGAGGGCGGTTGGAGTCGCATCAGGTTGACGACGTTCACCACCCGTACGTGCAGCGCGGGCAGGAATCGCCGGAGGAGGTCCGTGGCGGCGAGAACCTCGAGGGTCGGAACGTCGCCGGCACAGGCCATGACGACGTCGGGGATGCCACCCGTGTCGGAGCTCGCCCACTCCCAGACACCGAGCCCGGCCGTGCAGTGGACGATCGCCTCATCCATCGTGAGGTACTGAAGCGCGGGTTGCTTGCCGGCGACGATCACGTTCACATAGTCGCGGCTACGCAGGCAGTGGTCGACCACCGACAGGAGGGTGTTGGCATCGGGCGGCAAATAGACCCGAACGACCGACGCTTTCTTGTTCACGACGTGGTCGATGAAGCCCGGGTCCTGGTGGGAGAAGCCGTTGTGGTCTTGGCGCCATACATGGGAGGTGAGCAGGTAATTGAACGACGCGATCGACGCGCGCCATGGCAGCTCGCTACTTACTTTGAGCCACTTCGCGTGCTGGTTGAACATCGAGTCGACGATGTGGATGAACGCTTCGTAGCAGGAGAAGAGCCCGTGGCGACCGGTCAGGAGGTAGCCCTCGAGCCAACCCTGGCAGAGATGTTCCGAGAGCACCTCCATCACGCGACCGTCCGGCGCGAGGTGGTCATCGGTCGCCAAGATCGGTTCGGTCCAGACGCGGTTGGTCACCTCGAAGACCGCGTCGAGGCGGTTCGACGCGGTCTCGTCGGGGCCGAACAGTCGGAAGTTCGACAGATTCGCGGCGATCACGTCGCGCAAGTAACGGCCGGTGGCCCGCGTCGCCTCACCAATCACCGCGCCGGGTGCGGGCACCGACACGGCGTGGTCCCGAATGTCGGGAAGGTCGAGCGCGTGCAGGAGCAGGCCACCGTTCGCGTGAGGGTTGGCTCCCATGCGGCGATCCCCGTCGGGTGCGAGCGCCGCGAGCTCCTCGTGGAGCGCGCCGTGTGCGTCGAAGAGTTCGTTCGGCCGGTAGCTGGTGAGCCACTCCTCGAGCGCGGCCAGGTGCGCGGGGTTCGATCGCACCTCGGCGATGGGAACCTGATGGGAGTGGAACGTGCCTTCCATCGGCACGCCGTCGACCTCGGCCGGACCGGTCCATCCCTTCGGGGTGCGCAGGACGAGCATCGGCCACCGCGGCGCGCCATCAACGTCGCGCTCCCGAGCCTCCGCGCGGATGCGAGCAATCTCGTCCGCGATCTCATCGAGTGCGGCGGCGAGCAACTGATGCACCATCACAGGATCGTCGCCCTCGACGAACCACAGCCGATGGCCGTAGCCCTCGAACAACTGCCGTAGCTGGTCGTCACCCATACGACCAAGGATTGTCGGGCCCGCGATCTTGTAGCCGTTGAGGTGCAGGATCGGAAGCACCGTGCCGTCGCGGATCGGGTTCAGGAATTTGTTCGAGTGCCAGCTGGCGGCGAGCGGGCCGGTCTCGGCCTCGCCATCACCCACCACGCAGCACACGAGGAGATCGGGGTTGTCGAACGCCGCGCCGTAGGCATGCACTAGCGAATACCCGAGCTCACCACCCTCGTGGATCGACCCGGGTACATTCGGCGCGACGTGGCTCGGGATACCCCGAGGAAACGAGAACTGCCGGCACAACTCGCGGAGTCCATCCTCGTCGCGACCGACGTGCGGGTAGACCTCGGAGTACGTCCCCTCGAGATAGGTGTTCGCCACGATGCCCGGACCGCCGTGTCCGGGCCCGGTCACGAAGATCGCGTCGAGATCACGGTCACGAATCAGCCGGTTCATGTGCACATAGAGGAGATTCAGACCCGGCGTGGTGCCCCAATGACCCAAGAGTCGAGGCTTCACGTGCTCAGGACGCAACCGCTCCCGGAGCAATGGGTTGTCGAGCAGGTAGATCTGTCCGACCGACAGATAGTTCGCGGCACGCCAGTAGGCGTCCATCGCGCCCGCGAGATCCAGGGAGAGGGCATCGCCTCCGACGACGGCGTGCTCATTCATCGGTCATCGGCGTCTCCGTGTCCATTGCGGGAAGGCTAGGAACCCGAGGTGGTCATGCCATCCGGAGTACGTGCGGATACCCACGGTAGAACTACCGACGGATTCGTTCGAGTGTGGTGGTCAAGCCAACGCCGTCTTGGTCCGGTCTGACGTTGGAACAGGGCGGCGGCACGAATGTCCTGGGACTCTGATCTCGTCACGTCTCGTTGGTCCGCGCGGTGGCCCCCGATTCCCATACGACAGCCGGCGCAAGGCGCCGGCCGGAGATTTCCTGCAGGACGAGACGGACGAGCCGCCCGGCCTCGGGCCGGAGCCAGGAGCGCACGGCCGGCCGCGATTGGTCGGGTCGGCGCACTACTTCGTGAGCCTCGCCCGTCACGACGACGCTCCATCCGCAGCCGAACGCAGCGTCGAACTCGTCGGTTTCGAGCGAGAGCAGTTGACCGTCGGCGATGGCATCGAGAAGTCCGCCGGTGCCGACCTGAAAGAACACGTCGCGCTCGCGTAATGCAATGTTGACGGGCACGACCCGTGCCCGCCCGGAGACCACGTAGGCGATGCGTCCGACCGGTGCCCGGCCCAGCAGCACCAGACAGGTCGCATCGTCCAACACCTCAAGGCCGTTTCGGTCCTTCCGGACCTTCCGCATGCCGGCGGCGTCAGTCGCAACCACGGCCTCAGCAACCGCCATGACGGTGACCTCTCTCGGAGCGCTTCGCCGCGACGGAGTTCGCGGTGCCGTAATGGCCGCCGTGCATCCGACCATGACCGAGATGCATCAACACCATCGCAACGATCAAGACGATCCATAGCCAGTTGGCGCTCACGAACCCCATCACTGCCTCCTCCTGCTGGTCGATTCGATGCTGAGAGCAATGATCGGCCTCCGGTGGCCGTCCGCGCATCGTTGTGGGACACAGATCGTCGCTGCGGCAAGTCACGGATCCCGAAGGCCTCGGCCCGCTACCCGCTGCTGCTGCGCGAAGTTGGCATCCGTGTCCTGAGGTTGACCGGTGCCGGCAGATCGCTCGACGAGTTGCCGCTGTTTGCCGAGCGCCGGTGAGAAACAACGCGGCAGCCACGAGGAATATCCCGACGCCGAGGTAGCACCGATCCAGGTGTTCGTCCACGGGGAGCCCTGAGCGCCTCCTGGAGGAACTCGCCCATCACTCGTGAGGAGTTTGAGTAATTGTCCGAAGCAGCGGTCGGTAACGGCGCCGGATGGCAGCCAGCCGATTGCCGGTCAGCCTGGGACCCATGTGCTTCTCCGCAACTGCGAGCTTCACGGCCGGGACTGCGCGCACTGCGGTGGGCGTGCTGACGCCGAGTCAGCCCCGAGGCAACGCCGAGCTGCCGCTCGCACTCGTCCCGCTGCTACTTCTATGCCGCGGTCTCGAGCCTTCTCCCTACGTGATGGAGCTCGCCGGTCGGCGTCGGGTCGTTGCCGCGCGTCCACCACGGATCCACCTCCCGAAGACTGACTGACTCACCCTTGTGCCAAGGTTGCGTCAGCAGCCGCGGCCCGACCCGCTCAGGAGCAGCAGCATGGAAGAGACATTTCGGCTAGGCCGTATTGCCGGTATTCCGATCGGCGTGAACTGGAGCATGTTCCTGGTCTTCTGGTTGCTGACCTGGGGCCTCGCCGGTGGGGTATTCCCCGAGGCATACCCGGGATACGCACCGGGAACCTATTGGGTCGCGGCCACGGTGACGGCGATCGTCTTCTACGGCGCGCTCCTGGCCCACGAGCTGGGCCACTCGATCGTGGCGCAGCGACGTGGTGTACGCGTCGAGGGCATCACACTGTGGCTCTTCGGTGGCGTCGCCAAGCTCGGTGGTGAGGCCGCGAGCCCGGACGCTGAGCTGCGGATCGCGGTTGCGGGTCCGGCCGTGAGCATCGGGCTCGGGATTGCCTTCGCCGGCGTGGCGATCGCGCTCGATGCCACAGGCATCGATGAGCTGGTCGTCGGCGTGTTCGCGTGGCTGGCGCGCATCAACCTCATCCTCGCCGTGTTCAACCTCGTCCCCGCCGCGCCGCTCGACGGCGGTCGGGTCCTGCGGGCAGTGTTGTGGCGTCGCCATGGCGACCAGCTGCGAGCAAGCGTCACGGCCGCACGCGCGGGGAGGGTCTTCGGCTACGTCCTGGTAGGCCTCGGCTTGCTCGAGTTCGCACTGGGCGCAGGACTCGGTGGGCTTTGGTTCGTGTTCCTCGGTTGGTTCCTCCTCTCCGCGGCGCGCGCCGAGGAGTCGCACGCGCTGATGCGCGGCGCACTCGGGGGCGTTCGCGTGCGAGACGTCATGTCTCGCGAGCCGATGCGAGCCCCCGGATGGTCGACCGTCGGGACGTTCATCGACGAGTACGCCCTCCGACACCGTTACGCGGCGTACCCTGTCGAAGATCACGAGGGAAGTCTCATCGGTGTCGTCACGCTGCAACGGCTCCGCGAAGTGCCCCCCGACGAGCGCGACTCGGTCCTGGTCTCCACGATCGCGTGTCCGCTCGCCGACGTTCCCCAGACCGGACCGGACATGTCGGTGATCGATCTCATTGAACAGGTGGCGGGAAGCGCCGACCGGCGCGCGCTCGTGTTCGATGGACAGACGCTCGTCGGGATCGTGTCGCCCTCGGATGTGTCGCGTGCGGTCGAGCAAGCGACCTTGCGGCGAGAACCTCAAACCGATCGAATCAGGCCGAACGAGCAACGCCCGATCGAGAAAAACAGGTGAACATGGGAGTCGTCGTGGTCGGTGTCGACGGGTCGGATGCGTCGATGGACGCGTTGCGGTTCGCGGCGGATGAGGCACACCTGCGCAGTGTCCCGTTGCGGGTGGTGAGCGGGTGGACTCCACCCGTCACCGGGAAGTGGCCGGCCGGCATCATCCTGGACCCGGAGCCGTTCGAGCGCGCGGCTCGCCACACCGTCGATGCCATGATCACTGCCGTCGGAAGCGAGTTCGAAGGAATAGAGGTCGAGCCGATCGTCGCGGTTGGTGGTGGCGCTACGGCACTGTTGGAGCATTGCTCCGACGCAGTGATCGTGGTCGTGGGCTCACGCGGCCGCGGCGGCTTCAAGGGACTGCTGCTCGGTTCGGTGAGTCAGCAGGTGGTGCTGCACGCGCCGTGCCCGGTCGTCGTCGTCCGCCACCCGCCCGAGGACTGATCTCCCACCGACACCGCGCCCCGACTGGTGCGGGGAAGCTCACCGTTCTCGCGACGCGCGGCGTGCGTGGGCGCGGGTCGCGGCCTTGCGCAGCTCGTCGACGATCAGAATCGTGGCGGCGACTGCGCCGCAGACCGCCCACTCGGTCGCGTTGAGCGGCACCGTGTCGATGACACTGCCGAACACCGAGAGATGAACCACGGCGATCTGCAGGACCGCGACCGCAGCCAGCGCGCTCCAGAGCCGCCCGTTGGTCAGCGTGTGGCGTCGGAACACGCTGGCGTGCTCGCTGCGCGCGTTGAGTGCGTTGAACAGCTGGAACAGCACGAATGTGGTGAACGCCATCGTGCCCGCGACCTCTGAACCGAGATCGCCACGACGGGCGCCGGCGAAGACGAACAACGTGCCGGTCGCCATCACCACGCCGAGGAGGGCGAGCGAGGACAATCGGGACCGGGTGAGGATGGGTACCGACATCCGGCGCGGCGGCCGATTCAGCACACCCGGAGCGGAAGGGTCGAGCCCGAGGGCGATCGCGGGTGGGCCGTCCATGATGAGATTGACCCACAACATCTGGATCGGCGTGAACGGCGTGGGCAGCCCGACGAGCAGCGCACCGAGGATCGTCAGAATCGCCCCGATATTGGTCGAGAGCTGGAACCGCACGAACTTGAGGATGTTGTCGTAGATCGTCCGGCCGATCTCGATGGCCACGACGATCGTCGCGAAGTTGTCATCGGCGAGGACCATCTCGCCCGCCTCTTTCGTGACCTCCGTGCCCGCGACGCCCATCGCGACACCGATGTCGGCAGTCTTGAGCGCCGCGGCGTCATTGACCCCATCACCGGTCATCGCAACGATGTTCTGGCGTTGCTGGAGCGCCTCGACGATCCGGACCTTGTGTTCGGGGCCAACCCGAGCAAAGACTCCCAGACCGTCGATCTCATCGCCGAGCGCGTCGACACTGAGTTCGTCGAGCTCGCGTCCCGTGATGACTCGACCGGGGATCCCGAGCTCCGCGGCGATTGACCGGGCGGTCGCCGCATGGTCGCCAGTAATCATCTTCACTTGGATTCCGGCGCCGCGACACCGCGCGATCGCCTCGGCGGCCTCGGGGCGCGCCGGGTCGAGAATCCCGACGAGCGCCTCCAACCGCAAGTCGCGGACCAGGCCGAAGCGCTCGTGCTCGAGTGCCAGCTCCATCGTGTCGGTGTCATCGACCGTGCGACTGGCAATCGCGAGAACCCGCAGTCCGCGTGCCGCCAGAGCCTCGATGTCCCTCTCGAGCTCGCGGTGTCCAGCGTCGTCGATTGGTTGCTCGCCGTCGACGGAGTCCGCGAAGCGGCCGCACCGATCGAGCAGCACCTCGGGCGCACCCTTCACGCAGACCAGGAGGCGGCCCGGATGATCCAGATGACGATGGAACGTGGCCATGAACTTGTACGCCGAGCCGAACGGGATCTCGGCGATCCGCGGGCAGCGACCGCGCTCGATCTCCGCATCGATATCGACCTTGGCCGCCAACACCACCAGAGCCGCCTCCGTCGGATCGCCCACGATCCCGCCATCGTCAGCGAGCACGCTGTTGTTGCACAGCACCGCGGCCACCAGGGCAGGCCGCAGGTCCGGAACGTCGCCACCCTCGGCGGCGGTGACGGTGCCGACCGGTTCGTAACCGTGACCCTCGACCTGGAACAAGCGTCCCCGCCAGAGCGCGCGCACCGTCATCTGATTGAAGGTCAGCGTACCGGTCTTATCGCTACAGATCACCGACGTAGCGCCGAGGGTTTCGACCGAGGCGAGCCGTTTCACAATGGCATTGCGGCGGGCCATTCGGCGCGCACCGACGGCGAGGGTCACCGCCACGACCGCCGGGAGGCCTTCCGGGATCGACGCGACCGCCAGCGCGACCGCGGTGAGCGCGGCATCGGAGAACCCGCTGCCATCGCGCAGCGCGAGGGCGAACACGGCGACGCTCGCCACGCCCGCGAGCGCGGCGATGCGACGGCCGAGGGAGTCGAGCTGGCGTTGGAGCGGCGTCGCCGCCCGCACTGCGCTCGCAAGCATTCCTGCGATGCGACCGATCTCGGTCCGCATACCGGTCCGGACCACGAGCAGCTCGGCACTCCCACGGGTGATGGTCGTGTTCATGAACGCAAGATTCACGTGCTCCGCAACCGGTAGCTCCTCGTCGCCGAGTGGTTCGGAGATCTTGTCGACCGGTACCGACTCGCCGGTGAGCACCGACTCGTCGACGGCCAGGCTCGCCGTGATGATCAGTCGTCCATCAGCCGGGACGCGGTCACCTGCCTCGAGCAACACCACATCTCCGGGAACGAGGTCTCGCGCGTCGATCTCGACCATATGGCCGTCACGGCGCACCCGCGACCGCGCGATGAGCAGGCGTTTGAGCGCGTCCATGCTCCGTTCGGCGCGATTGACCTGTACGAACCCGATCACCGCGTTGATGACCAGCACCGCCGAGATCACGATCGGGTCCTTCACGTCGCCGACCACCGCGGCGAGCACCGCTGCCGCGATCAGCACGTAGGACAGCAGCGACCGGAACTGGTCGAGAAACACCAAGAGTCGCGCCCGGCGGGCCGTCTCCTCGAGCGCGTTCGGGCCGTACTCCGCGGCGCGCTCCTCAACCGCATCAGCCGACAACCCGCGCCCCGGGTCAACCCCCAGCCGCGCCAGCGCCTGCCCGCCATCGACCGCATACCAACGCGTCCGCGGAACATCGCCGCGGCCGGCCGCCTGCGTCCCGAGGACGCTGGCGTCGCGCTCAGTCGTCATTCGTATCCTCGCTCGGCAGTCGTGCAGATCGAAACGAGACTACCGAGAGGCTCGATGCCGGTCTGGTGGGCATGCCGCGCCTCCAACACCGATCCAGCGCCGGCGCGATCGCCCGAGCCGCGCTGTGCTCAGTGCTCCTGGCCGCCGCCGAACCCTCGTCACCGCCGACCGTCTAGGAGGGCTCGACCTGGACGATTGAGGCGAGGAACTCGGTGATGGTCTGGTTGGCGTCCTCGGCGCAGCTGCGTGACGCGCGCTGCACCATCCAGACCCCGATGGCGATCACGCTCGCGGTGCTGGCGAAGACGGACCAGTGCAGGGCGTGGGCCTCGGAGAAGCCCCGTGCCTGCAAGATGTCGGAGCCGACGCCGATCACCAGCGGAGCGAGCGCCGCTCCGCACACGGTCAGTGCGAGGCCGTACGCGGCGAAGACCTGACTCCGCCGTTTTGGGAGCGCGCAGGCAGCCACGATCGCCATGAGGCCGCCGGCGCCGAGTGAGGCCACGCCCGCGCCGAGCGCGAGGAGCGGAAGGGTCACTGCCGGCCACGGAGAGAGGAAGGCGAGCGGCCAGCTAATCGCAGTCACCGCGATGCAGCGCGCCGCGAAGGTCGCGAGATACGGGAAACCCTTGCTGAGATTCCGATCCGCGAGTGGCCCGCCGAACCAAGTGCCGGCGAACGCGGCGGCGCCCACCAATGCCACGACCAATCCGGCGGCATTGGGGTCGAAGCCATACATGCGATCGAACAACGTCGGAAACCAGAAGACCGCACCGAAGAGCGAGAACCCGAGCGCGGCGTTCGCGATGATCAGGCGTCGAAGCGTTGTCTGATGAGCGATCGCCCTCACCGCTTCACGAAACGTCTCCGTGTGGTCCGGCTCGCGAAGAAACTCAGTCAGGAACGGATTCTTGTCGACGGCGACCAAGAGATCGGCCTCGCCACGTCGCGGCTCCCGGAGTCTGAGGACGGCGACCGCGAGCACAAGTCCGGGGATCGCGGCCGCAACGAACGTTGCGCGCCAGCCCACCGTCGCGATCATCGCGCTCCCGATCACTGCGCCGAGGGCAAGGCCAAGCGGGTTCGCCGCAAGATTCCATGCGAGCGCCCGTCCCCGCACCGCACTCGGATACGAGTCCGAGAGCAGGCTGAGATGCGTCGGTGCCGCGGTTCCCTGGCCGAATCCGAGAAAAATCCGCGTCGCGAACAATTGCGCGAAGCTCTGCGCAGCGGCCGCCGCCAGACCCGCGATCGACCAGACAACTGCGCCGATAGCGAGGATGTACTTGCGGATCCAGCGATCCGCCCACACAGCCGCCGGAACCACCACGAATCCGGCGCTCAAGATGAAGGCCACCGGCAGCAGCGCCACCGTGGCATCGGAGACCCCGAACTCGCGGCGGATGTCATCGAGCGCCACCGCGAGCACGGCCCGATCGAACTCATCCACCAGGTTCAACAGAAAGAGGACTCGGAACATCGAAAGTCCATAATCCCGCAATCGGGTCCCGGTCTCGGTCCCGGTCTCGGCGCCGTCGCGCCGACCAAAGATCACCGTCCCCGCCGGTGACGCCCACGGACGGTCGTGACGAGCAGGCCCGTCATCGCTCGACGCGATGTCCGGGTACCGAACCGGATTTGGGTGCCGGGCTTCGCGATCCACGGACTGCCCCGCGCAGTCTTGGCGCGTCGGACCTGCGCAGTATTCTCATTGATGGATTGGCTCCAGCGGGGAAGTCGACTCGCCAACGAGACACTAGTGACCGCCATCGACCGCGGGATCGCGACGTGAGCGCCTCGATACTCGCTGCGGCACCGGTAACCTGATCGTCGTGTTCAGTCGCCGCCGCTTCTTTGAACTCGCACTCGCAGCCGTCGGTACCGCGGCGGTCACCTCCGCGTGCGCCACGAACGCAAAGCGCGACGCCGGGACCAGCAGAAACCCGGAGGATTTCTCGGGACGTTTCGCGCGCTATCAGGCCGCCGACGAGCCGAACGGCGACCTCTCCAAGGTCGTGTGGCCCGCCTTCATCATCGACGCCGGTCCTGAGGTGCAACGCCTCTACAGGTTCCAGATCGTCAACGGGCACGTGATGCGCCACATGCCGTGCTTCTGTGGCTGCGGGCAGAACGCCGGGCACCGCAACAACCGGGACTGCTACGTCAAAGCAGTGAACGCGGACGGAAGCGTCGTCTTCGACTCTATGGCACCAACCTGAGGCATCTGCCTCGGTGTCACGCGTGACGTGATGCGAATGCTCAAAGCGGGAAAGTCCCCGCGCGTCATTCGCGCGGCGATCGATCGAACCTACGCCAGCCAGATCGACGCCTCCACCCCCACTCCATACCCTCCCGCATAACCACACGCTCGGCGGAGCGGGCCTCTCGCGGAGCTTTACGCCGAGACGGTGTTCGCGTTGCCGTGGTGTCGGGTGCATGCGGCCATGACGAAGAAACATCAACGCCGTGGAACCCCATCACCGCCTCTCAGTCGTCCACATTGGCGCCGTTCCCGTAGCAAAACCAGCGTGGAGTCGAGCGCCGAGCTCATCCCCCACGGCGTCCGCAGCGACCCACGCCCCAGCTCCGCTGCGAAGCGCCTCGGCACGGTACGCGTGATCCGGTTCGCGTCCGATCACGACAACCTGAGCCGCAGGGAACCCGCCGCACTCGGGACTGCAACAACGCGGGAAGTCGACCGCGTCGACAATGAGCGCATCGGGGCGGTGCCGGTCGATCGCGCGAGCGAGGTCGACAATCGACGTGCCCGTCACGAGCCATGGGTCTTGGTCGCGTTCAAGGAGTTCGGTGATCATTCGCCGCATCGGCGGATACGCGACCGCAACGACAACCGCTCGCGGCTCGCCATGAACCAAATGCTGTCGACACATACCCAAATGATGGGCCTCCCGACCGGGACCGGCATCGGAACCGACTACGGAGTGGAGCTGCGGGCGTTCACGGAGCATCCCCGTCGCCAACGAGCCCATCGTCGAGGAGACCGGCATCGCGTGCGAGGCGAACCAGCTCGGCCCGAGTGCGGGTGTCGAGCTTCTGTTGGATGTGGGCGCGGTGGGTCTCGACGGTGCGCACTGACACGAAGAGCCGCTCGCCGATCTCGGTGTTCGTCAGACCCAGTGCGATCAGCCGCAGCACGTCGACCTCGCGTTTGGAGAGTTCTCCGCCAGGGCCCGCAAGGCGGGCAGTCGGTGCGTCGGGGGCGAGGAGCGCGGCGCCGAGCGTCGGGTGGACGTACTGGTGTCCGGCGACGACTTGCCGGATGGCATGGATGAGTTCGGAGTCGGCCGCGTCCTTGAGGAGATAGCCCGCAGCGCCGGCTTCGAACGCCCGCCGGAGGTAGGCGACGTCGTCGTGGGCGGTGAGGACCAGCACCTGGGTGCCGGGGCTGATCGAGCGAACCTCAGTGGTTGCGTTGAGGCCGCTGCCGTCGGGCAGGCCGAGGTCCATGACAAAGACGTCAGGGAGGCTCCGCGCGGCGAGCGCGATTGCCTCGGCCACGGAGCCGGCTTCGCCGATGACCTCGAGGTCGGGTTCCGCGTCGAGGATGCGGCGCAAGCCGCTCCGGACCACCGCGTGATCGTCGCACAGCGCGATGCGAGTCGGCTCAATCAATCGGCACTTCCAGACGAATTGTTGCACCGTGGCCTGGGCGCGAGTCCACCATCAGTGTTCCGCCGACAAGTTCGCTGCGCTCGGTCATGCCCGCAACTCCGAGGTGACGTCCACTCAGGGGTGCGCCCGGATCGAAACCGTCACCGTCGTCCTCGACCAGCGCGCGCAGGCGCCCATTTGCAAGCGTGACCGTCACGCTGACGGTCGTCGCCTGGGCGTGACGGACCACGTTCGTGAGAGCTTCTTGCACCACGCGATAGACGGCGGTCTCGAGCTCCCCTCCGAGCCGGATGTCACCGTCCAAGCCGTGGATCGCCACCTCAACGGTGAGCCCAGAACGCTCGGCGACGTCGTCGGCGAGGCGCTGCAGAGCGGGCGCCAAGCCGATGTCGTCGAGCACCGTCGGGCGCAGTTCAAATGCCAGACGTCGAGCCCCCACGAGCGCGTCGCCCACCAACTCCCGCACGTCAGCGACGAGACCACGCGCGTCGGCAACGTCGACCTCGGTACCGGTGAGAGATCGTTCGACGAGTCGCAATCCCAACAGGACCGAGGTGAGGGCTTGACCGACGTCGTCGTGAAGATCACGTGACACTCGGGCCCGTTCGGCTTCCTGGGCGGCGAAAACCTCGCCGAGCATGACCCGGCGCGCCCGCGCCTGCTCCGCCGCCGCCGCTGCGTCCGCGATCGCGGCCACCCGCGCCCGTTCGGACTCCACCAGTTGCGCACTTTCGATCGCGCCTGCCGCGAACCCGGCCAGCGCGACGATAAGCGCTTCGTCCTCGTCCGTGAACAGACCCCCACCGCGTTTCTCGGTCAAATACAGGTTGCCGTAGCGACGGCCACCGCGGGCGATGGGGACCCCCAGGAAGGTGTGCATTGGTGGGTGGCCAGGCGGAAAGCCGCACGAGTCCGGGTGGGTCGAGATCTCCGCGAGACGTATCGGGCGGTCAGCGATGGTCAACTCTCCCAGCAAGCCACGACCTTCTGGCAGGTGTCCGATGCGGGAAACGGCATCTTCATCGAGGCCGTGGTGAATGAACGTGATCATCGTGCCGTCGTGGTGCACGCCGAGTGCGGCGTAGCGAGCGTCCGCGACACTGGAGGCTTCGTCGACGATGTGTTGCAGCACCGCGGAAAACTCATGCTCGCCTGCCAGCTGAAGCGCTATTTCGAAGAGCAGCACAGCACTCCTGGGCCACCCCAACAATCGCGCATGCGGCGGCAGTGCCGAACCAGGTGCCATCAACCACCCACCGTAGTAGCACCCGCTGGGGACCCGTTTGATCCTGGCCCGCCGATCGCAACGCTCGTTCAGATCTAGTCGCTCAAATGAAACGCCCATTCCTGATCACCGGCATAGAGCTCCCGTCCACTGATCGAGAAGGGCTCGATCACGAGCCAGAGGTCCCGCACCGCGGCCAGCCACGGTTCCGAATCGAAGCGCTCGCGGAACTGCGAAGCGTCGGGATCCACGTGGAGCAGGGTGCCACACACGACGACGGACCAGCCTCGGCGGAGGGTCACGTCATCTTGGTAAGGGATGTCCGCTCGGCCGTGGTCCGGGCCACAGGCGTTCCTCCGCCTTCGCAGCAGATCCGTAGCAAGCCCGGATGCATGTCGACGCGTCGACCGATGATGATGGTCGAAAGTGGATGCATGGAGGGCGACAGCACATGCTGGCGTCGTCATGAGTTCGCGGTTGTCGTCGGCCCGTATCCGCCACGGAGGAGACCTCATGCATGACCACGATCACCATCACGACGCCGACGGGCCGGGCAACCAGACAGTCGTCTTGGAGGCCGCCGGTTTGCAATGGGCCACCGAGAAGAACATCGTTGAGTCCACACTCGCGCGCCTACCCGGCGTGCATTCGGTCGGGGTGAATCCGGTCGCCCAGACCGCGACCGTGACCTTCGACCCGGCGGTCAGCAGCGTCGCGGCGATGCGGGCGTCGGTCGAGGAATGTGGTTACCACTGTGCCGGCCAGTCCGTGCCCAAGCACGTCTGTCTTCCGATGGCCGAGCCGAGCGGACACAACCCGGACCGTGCCCCGGCAACGGCGACGCACGAGTCCGCGACACCCGAACCCGCCGGACCCGACCAGCACGACCCGCCAACGGGCCCGTCGCCGCACGACACGATGGGACACGGCGGCAAACACGGCGGAATGTCGATGGCCGCGATGGTCGCCGACATGCGTCGCCGGTTCCTGGTCGCCGCGCTGTTCTCGGTACCGATCGTCTTGTGGTCACCCATCGGGCGCGACGTATTCGGATTCTCTGTCGCCGCCCCGTTCGGGATGCGCAACGACGTGTTTCAGTTGCTGTTGAGCCTGCCCGTGGTTTTTTGGGCGTCCTGGATCTTCTTCGACGGAGCGGTGCGGGCGTTGCGGGCCCGCACCCTCGACATGATGGTGCTGGTCGCGGTGGCCGTCGGTTCCGGGTGGGTCTACTCCCTCGTCGTGACCCTGATCGGCGGCGGCGAGGTGTTCTACGAGGCGGCCACGGTCCTGGCGTCGTTCGTGCTGCTGGGCCACTGGTTCGAGATGCGCGCTCGGGGCGGCGCCAACGAGGCGATCCGTGCGCTGCTCGATCTCGCGCCGCCGATGGCGCTCGTCGTACGCGACGGCGGACCCGTCGAGATTCCTACTGCCGACGTCCAAGTCGGAGACCTCCTCCTCGTCCGCCCCGGCGCGAAGGTTGCGGTCGACGGCATCGTCGAAGACGGCGAGAGCGACTTCGACGAGTCGATGGTCACCGGCGAGAGTCTGCCGGTCCACAAAGCGACCGGCGACGACGTCATCGGCGCCACGCTGAACACCACGGGAACGCTGCGGGTGCGGGCTACGAAAGTCGGGGTCGATACCGCCCTGGCGCAGATCGTCAAACTCGTCCAGGAGGCGCAGAACTCCAAAGCGCCGGGTCAACGCCTGGCTGACCGTGCCGCGTTCTGGTTGGTCTTCGTTGCCCTCATCGGCGGCGCGGCCACATTCCTGGTGTGGAGCGTGCTGGTCGGCCGATCCGTGTCCGACGCGATGTTGTTCGCCATCACCGTTGTGGTCATCACCTGCCCCGATGCGCTCGGGCTCGCCACACCCACCGCGATCATGGTCGGTACTGGCCTCGGCGCCGGTCGCGGCGTGCTGTTCAAGAACGCGATGGCACTCGAGACGGTTGCTCATGTCGACACCGTCGTCATGGACAAGACCGGCACCCTCACGAAAGGCGAGCCCGAGGTCACCGATATCGTGACCGACGGGATCAACGAGACCGAACTCCTCGCGTTGGCCGCCGCCGTCGAGCGCGAATCTGAACATCCGCTGGCCCAGGCCGTGGTGGCCGCCGCCGAGGCGCGCGGCGCCGAGGTGTTCGTCGCCGAAGGCTTCGACAGCGTTCCCGGTCACGGGGCGCTCGCGAAGGTCGACGGCCGCAAAGTGGTCGTCGGCAACCGCCGACTCATGGAACGCGAAGCCATCGACCTCGCCTCGCTGGCTGCACGCCGTCAAGAACTCGCCGAGACTGGCCGTACCACGGTGGTCGTCGCCGTCGATGGCCGAGCCGCCGGGCTCATCGCGCTGGCCGACGCGCCCCGCGAGACATCGATCACCGCAGTCGCGGAGTTGCGTTCCATGGGCGTGGAAGTCGTCATGCTCACCGGCGACAACGAGGCCACCGCGCGCCGTATCGCCGGCATACTCGGCGTCGACACCGTCATCGCCGATGTCCTCCCCGCCGACAAGGCCGCCAAAATCATCGAACTCCAGGCCGCCGGCCGCAAGGTGGCAATGGTCGGCGACGGTGTGAACGACGCCCCCGCTCTCGCCCAGGCCGATGTCGGGATCGCCATCGGCGCCGGCACCGACGTTGCAATCGAGACGGCGGGCGTGGTGCTGATGCGCTCGGACCCGCTCGATGTCGCAGTTACGCTACGGATCGGACGCGGGACGCTGCGCAAAATGCATCAGAACCTCGCTTGGGCGATTGGTTATAACGTCATCGCGCTGCCGATCGCCGCCGGGGTATTCGAACCGGCCTTCGGGCTGGTGCTCCGTCCGGAGATCGCGGCGTTGTCGATGTCGGGTTCGAGCGTCATCGTCGCGGTCAACGCGGTCATGCTCAAACGGCTTCGTCTCCCACGCCCGGCCGTCGCGAGCACAGCTCCTGATGGAGCGCCCGCGAACTCAGACGTGGCGCCTCTCACCCCGGTGGCGTGACGGCCGCATCACCGGCCGGAAATATCGCGGTGACCCTCGCAGCGGGTTCGGCACGACCCAACACCATCCGCATGCTGTGGGTCACCGCAAGCTGGGGCGGGTGTTTCCTGGCGATCCGCTGGGGACTGCGCGATGCGCCCGTACTGTGGTTCGCCGCGCTCGCGTTCGCTGCCATGTTCGCCGGCGGCGCCCTCCTCGCCGGCTGGGCGGGCGCGGTCGAAGGCGCACCTGCCATCACCTGGACACTCCGCTTGTTCTCGTGCTCGCGTTCCTCTCGCTCATCGGCACCGCCGCCGCGTTCGTCGCCTGGTTCGCCGAGGCTCAACGCGCTTCACTCACCGAGCTCGCCGCCTGGACCGCAGCCAGCGTCGGCCTCGTGTTCGTCTCGCTCTGGTTCGTCATCCACCCCCGCGCTGACCGCGCGGCCATCGTTCGATGAAGATCCGAAGCCCAGCTCGGTAATCATTGGCGATGTCGTGGTCGACACCACTCGTCACGATGACTGCGGAGACGAAGACGCAGTTCGCGATCGGTGAACAACGCGCAGACCCAGGGGCACGACGCCGTCAGATGATCGGTTCACCGACGGCGGACCGCAGCGCAACGAGCCGCGTCCGGTACTCCTGTTCGTCGATCTCGCCAGACGCGAACCTTCCGGCGAGGACCTCACCGGGCGACGCCGACTCGATCCTTGACGACCGACTCGGTGTGCGGACGAACGACGTGATCAGCCAGAACACCAAGGCCCAGAACACCACCATCGATGAGGCCATGATGAACCATGACCACCAACCTCCGTACGACCAATGCATAGCGCTACCTCCTCGTTGGGTTGTTCCTCTCATGAGGCCACAGCGCAGACGGCGTCGCATCCGGTTCGAGCCCGGATTCGCCCTGCGGAGTACTACGGGCTCGAACCGCAACGACATCCGAGTTGCGAGTGATACCCTGCCGTGGTATAGTAAGTCCATGCCCGGATACGCCATGAACAAAGACGATCTGCTCGGCCGACTGCGGCGCATCGAGGGACAGGTCCGCGGCCTCCAGCAAATGATCGAGGAGGACCGGTACTGCATCGATGTGCTGACCCAGATCTCGGCGGCCACCAAGGCGTTGCAGAGCGTCGCCGTCGGCATGTTCGATGACCACCTGCGCCACTGTGTCGCCGATGCCGTCGCAACCGGCGGGCGCGACGCGGACGAAAAATTGACCGAAGCAACGGCCGCCGTCGCCCGACTCCTCAAAAGCTAAGGGAGCCTCTCATGACCACGGCCACGTATCAGGTGAAGGGCATGACCTGCGATCACTGCGTCCGTGCCGTCAGTGCAGAACTCAGCCAGATCAGCGGCGTCTCCGACGTGAAGGTCGACCTGGCCACCGGTGCGGTAACGGTGACCAGTGCGGCACCACTCGCAATCGATGTGGTGCGAGCGGCGATCGACGAGGCGGGGTACGAGGTATTGCCATGAACGTCCCCGCCAAGCTCGCGGGCTTCTTCCTGCTCCTGGCGCTGATCTTCGCGCTCGGCGCAGGTCTGGGCGCGTGGGTCGGACCGTTCGGCGACCACGCCCCACCTGCCCATACGGTGCACACGGGATGACCACCGCGGACGTCGACCGGGAGCAACTCCAGCTCGACATCGGCGGGATGACGTGCTCGTCCTGCGCGGCCCGGATCGAGAAGCGCCTCAACCGCATGGATGGAGTGACCGCCGCGGTCAACTACGCAACCGAGCAGGCTCGGGTGACCTATCCGGTGGGTGTGACCCCCAATGAACTCATTGCCCAGATCGAAGCGGCCGGCTACACCGCAACGATCCCGCACACGGGTCCGCCTTCAGAAACTCCGGGCGAAGTTGACGCGGACATGCGATCGGTCCGTTCGTTGCGGGACCGACTACTGGTCAGCACCGCGCTCACGGTGCCAGTGGTCCTGCTGTCCATGGTGTCGCCGCTCCAGTTCCGTCATTGGCAGTGGCTCTCGCTCATGCTCGCGGCACCCGTGGTGGTGTGGGGCGCGTTGCCCTTCCATCGTGCGGCGTGGGCCAACCTCCGCCACGCGACCGCGACGATGGACACGCTCATTTCGGTCGGGGTCATCGCCGCCTTTGCATGGTCCCTGTATGCCCTCTTCGTCGGCGATGCCGGGGACCCGGACATGAGGATGGTCTTCAATCTCACCCCCGATCGCGGCGGTGGCCAACACGACATCTACCTTGAGGTTGCGGGTGCGGTGACCGTCTTTCTCCTGGCCGGTCGCTACTTCGAGGCACGCGCGAAACGCCGTTCGGGCGCGGCGCTCAGGGCGCTGCTCGAGCTGGGGGCCAAGGACGTCGGCGTGCTGCGCGACGGACACGAGGTCCGAATCTCCATCGAGGCGCTCGAGGTCGGCGACCACTTCGTGGTCCGACCCGGAGAGAAGGTCGCCACGGACGGCATCGTCGATGACGGAACCTCAGCGATCGACGCATCGCTGCTCACCGGTGAGAGCGTGCCCGTCGAGGTCGGGCCCGGCGACGCGGTGGTCGGCGCCACGGTCAACGCCGGAGGCCGGCTCGTGGTGCGCGCAACACGCGTCGGCGCCGAGACCCAACTCGCGCAGATGGCCCGCCTCGTGACCGATGCGCAGATGGGCAAAGCGCCCATCCAACGCCTCGCCGATCGTGTTTCCGCGATCTTCGTCCCCATCGTGATCGCGCTCAGTGTCGGCACGCTCGGCTTCTGGATCGGAGCCGGCGAACCCACTTCCTTCGCGTTCACCGCAGCCGTCGCCGTCTTGATCATCGCCTGCCCGTGTGCGCTCGGCCTCGCAACGCCCACCGCGTTGTTGGTCGGGACCGGCCGCGGCGCGCAACTCGGCATCCTGATCAAGGGGCCCGAGGTCCTCGAATCGACTCGGAACGTCGACACCATCGTGCTGGATAAGACCGGCACCGTGACGACCGGTCGAATGGCCCTCGTGGCGGTCCACACGACTGCGGAGACCACGGAGATCGAAGTGCTCCGTCTGGTCGGCGCGCTCGAGGATGCGAGCGAGCATCCGATCGGCCAGGCCATCGCCCGCGCCGCCGGTGCGCGAGTCGGAACACTCCCCGCGGTGGCCTCGTTCGAAAACCGCCGGGGGCTGGGAGTGCAAGGGGTGGTCGATGGTCACGCGGTCGTGGCCGGTCAGGACCGATTGCTCGGCGATGCCGGCATCGAGGTCACCAACGACCTCGGCCGCGCTCGTTCCGCCGCTGAAGATCTCGGACATACCGCGATCCTCGTGGGCTGGGACGGGCTCCCGCGCGGCGTGGTCGTGGTCGCCGACACGATC
>JANPBJ010000010.1:0-2577 GCA_031430375.1 Acidimicrobiia bacterium | reverse complement strand
CTTGATGGTGAGAATCTCTTGGAGCGCGTAGCTCGCGCCGTACGCCTCGAGCGCCCAAACTTCCATCTCACCGAACCGCTGACCACCGAACTGCGCCTTGCCGCCCAGCGGTTGCTGCGTGATCATCGAGTACGGACCGGTTGAGCGAGCGTGGATCTTGTCGTCCACGAGGTGGCTCAGCTTCAGGATGTACATGTATCCGACGGTGACCGGGCTGTCGTAGCGCTCGCCGTTACGACCGTCGTACAGGGTCACCTTGCCTTCGATGTTCACGAGCTTCTTGCCGTCGGCGCCGTCGGGGTGCAGGGTTGCGAACAGATTCTGGATCGTTCCCTGTGCGCCGGCCTGGTCGGCCTCGTCCCAATGTGCGCCATCGAACACCGGCGTGTTGACCCACACCGCGGGCTCGGTGATGGGGCGGGTCTTGCGGGGGCTGACCGGCGCCACGCGCTGGCCTTCCCAGCCGTGACGAGCGGCGTAACCCAAGTGCGCTTCGAGCACCTGGCCCACGTTCATCCGGCTCGGAACACCGAGGGGGTTCAGCACGATGTCGACGGGGGTGCCGTCGGCGAGGTGTGGCATGTCCTCGACCGGGAGGATCTTGGAGATGACTCCCTTGTTGCCGTGGCGCCCGGCGAGCTTGTCGCCCTCGCTGATCTTGCGCTTCTGGCCCACATACACCCTGACCAGCTGATTCACACCTGGCGGCAACTCGTCGCCGTCTTCACGACTGAAGACCTTGACGTCGATGATCTTGCCGGTCTCGCCGTGCGGGACCTTGAGTGACGTGTCACGAACCTCGCGCGCCTTCTCACCGAAGATGGCACGGAGCAAGCGCTCCTCGGGCGTGAGCTCGGTCTCACCCTTGGGGGTGACCTTGCCCACGAGCACATCGCCGGGGCCGACTTCGGCGCCCACGCGAATGATGCCGCGCTCGTCGAGGTCCTTCAGGATGTCCTCGGAGAGGTTCGGGATGTCCCGAGTGATCTCCTCAGCACCAAGTTTCGTGTCGCGAGCGTCGATTTCATGCTCTTCGATGTGGATCGATGTGAGCACGTCATCGCGCACCAGCCGCTGCGAGAGAACGATCGCGTCCTCGAAGTTCTGGCCCTTCCACGGCATGAACGCGACGAGCAAGTTCTTGCCCAACGCGAGCTCGCCCTGATGGGTCGACGGGCCGTCCGCCATGATGTCGCCTTCAACCACGACATCGCCGGCCTTCACCAACGACTTCTGGTTGATGCAGGTGCCCTGGTTCGAGCGGCGGAACTTCGAGAGTCGATACGTGACCGGCTTCGCGATGTGGTTGTACGCGACGGTGATGGCGGCACCCGTCACTTCCGTCACGGTTCCATCTCCGACGGCCACCACGAGTTCACCCGCGTCGTTTGCCGCACGCGCCTCGACACCGGTGCCGATGTACGGAGCCTCCGGGCGCAGTGTGGGCACGGCCTGGCGCTGCATGTTGGCGCCCATCAGTGCACGGTTCGCGTCGTCGTGCTCAAGGAACGGAATCAGCGCGGTTGCGATCGACACCATCTGCTTCGGCGAGACGTCCATGTAGTCGACCTCGTTGGGGTCGACATACGCGACCTCACCACGACCGGCACGCACGAGCACCTTCTCGTCGAGAAACTTTCCGCTGAGGTCGATCCGCGCGTTGGCCTGCGCGATGACCTGACGGTCCTCGTCATCCGCGGCGAGGTAATCGATGTTGTCGGTGACAACACCCTTGACCACCTTGCGGTACGGCGTCTCGATGAAGCCGAACCGGTTGATCCGCGCGTAACACGAGAGGTAACCGATCAGGCCGATGTTCGGACCTTCCGGCGTCTCGATCGGACACATCCGGCCGTAGTGGCTCGGGTGAACGTCTCGAACCTCGAAACCCGCACGCTCCCGCGAGAGACCGCCAGGGCCAAGGGCCGACAGACGCCGCTTGTGCGTGAGCCCCGCGAGGGGGTTGGTCTGGTCCATGAACTGGCTGAGCTGGCTGGAGCCGAAGAACTCTTTGATCGCCGCCACCACGGGGCGGATGTTGATCAAGGTCTGGGGCGTAATCGCCTCAACGTCCTGCGTGGTCATGCGCTCGCGCACGACCCGCTCCATGCGGGACAGTCCCACGCGGACTTGGTTCATGATGAGCTCGCCGACCGAACGCACCCGGCGGTTACCGAAGTGGTCGATGTCGTCGGGGAAGTAGTCGTTGGGCTGGTCGTTCGCGTGCAGCTTCACGAGGTACGACACCGTGGAGAGGATGTCAGCGCGCGACATCGTGTACTCCACCACGCCCTTGTCCGGATCCGCGTTCGGAACCGGGATCGAAAGCCGCTTCAGCGTTGCCGCGACCTTGGGGTACTCATCCACCAGCTTCTTGGAAACCTTGTGGCGTCCAACCTTGGCCATGTCGTAGCGCTTCGGGTTGAAGAACAGGTTCTCGATCAGGCTGCGGGCGCTGTCCGGTGTGGGCGGCTCGCCGGGGCGCAGCTTGCGGTAGATATCGATGAACGCCGCGTCGGCGGATTCTGTGCCGTCTTTGTCGAGCGTGTTGCGCATCGAGTCATACGGCCGACCCTC
>JANPBJ010000009.1:0-4722 GCA_031430375.1 Acidimicrobiia bacterium | reverse complement strand
CCTGCAGACCGGCCTCGCATTCTGGCCCGCGAAGACCTTGCTGAGCGCGATCGAACTAGGCCTCTTCACCGACCTGGCGGCCGGCCCGCGCGCGTACGCCGACCTCGTCGGCCGGCTCGGCCTGCACGAGCGTTCGGCGCGCGACTTCCTCGACACGCTCGTCGCACTCGGGTTCCTGCAGCGCGCGGGTGACCGCTATTCGAACACGCCCGAGACCGACCTGTTCCTCGATCGCACGAAGCCCTCGTATGTGGGCGGCATCCTCGAGATGGCAAACCACCGGTTGTACCCGTTCTGGGGGCATCTGACCGAAGCGCTGCGCACGGGCCAACCGCAGAACGAGGTGAAGGGCGGGGGGCCAGGCCTGTTCGAGACGCTGTACGCGGATCCGGCTCGCCTCGAGCAGTTCCTCGCGGCGATGACGGGCATCAGCCACGGCGCGAACATGGCGATCGCTCGCGCCTTCCCGTGGAAGGATCATCGCACGTTCGTCGACGTCGGCACCGCGCAGGGTGATCTCGCCGTGCAGATTGCGCTCGCCCATCCGCACCTGTCGGGCCTCGGCTTCGACCTGCCCGAAGTCGCGCCGATCTTCGAGAGGTACGTGGCGGGCGTCGGCGCGGCCGATCGCCTGAAGTTCGCGGCGGGGGACTTCTTCAAGGACCCGTTCCCCAAGGCCGAGGTCCTGCTGATGGGCCACATCCTCCACGACTGGGACCTGCCGACCAAGCAGATGCTGATCGCGAAGGCGTACGATGCGCTTTCGAGCGGCGGTGCGCTGATCGTCTACGAGTCGATCATCGACGACGATCGTTCGAAGAACGCCTTCGGCCTGATGATGAGCCTCAACATGCTGATCGAGACGCCCGGCGGGTTCGACTACACGGGCGCCGACTGCTCGGGCTGGATGAAGGCGGCCGGGTTCAAGTCGACGCGCGTGGAACACCTTGTGGGTCCGGACTCGATGGTGATCGGGATCAAGTGACGGGTTCTCCCGCGTTCACGATCCGCGAAGACGACCTGCGCGGCCCCGAGATCGCCGCGCTGCTCGAGGAGCACGTTGCGGAGATGCGGCGCCACTCGCCCCCGGACAGCGTGCACGCGCTCGCTCTCGACGCGCTGCGCACGCCGGCGATCACGTTCTGGACGGTGTGGCGCGGCGCGGAGCTCGCCGGCTGCGGCGCGCTGAAGGAACTCGATCCGGCGCACGGCGAGATCAAGTCGATGCGGACGGCGGTGGCGTTCCAGAGGCAGGGTGTTGCCTCGGTGCTGGTCGAGCACATTCTCGCCGTCGCCCGGGAGCGCGGCTATCGCCGCGTATCTCTCGAGACCGGGTCGGGGGTGCCGTTCGCGGCGGCGCACGCGCTCTACGCGCGGTACGGCTTCGAGCGCTGCCCGCCGTTCGCGCAGTACGGGCTCGACTCGTTCAGTGTGTGCATGACGCTGGAGCTGGGGTAGTCTCCTCCCCGCGACGAAGTTCGCTGTTCCCCGTTCCGGAGGCCGAACCATGTTCCGACCGATGACCCGGCACCTGATGGTGCTCGCGTTGCCCCTGATGCTCGCGTCCTGCGCACCGGCGAAGCCGCCCGCGGAGAACACCGCCACGGCGAAGCCCGTGCTGCCGCCCGAGCCCACCGTGACCCACACCGAGGCCGACGCTGCACCCGGCCAGACGGTGGCCCACGGCGAGCTGATGCTCGGCGTCGATGCCGCGCGGAAGGCGCTGCATGCCCAGCATCATTCGCACGCGGTGCTCGAGACGCGACGGATCCCGGGTGACTTCGCCGTCCCGGCCATGACGGCGGTGAAGGACTTCGCGCTGGCCAAGGACGACCTCGACGTCATCCACCCGGGGCCCGGCGAGTTCGTGCACGTCATGGAAGGGCAGCGCCATGGCTATCGCAACCTGACCGTGGGCATCACCTACACCGCCCCGGGCGGCGCGCCGCCGATGCACACGCACATGGGCGAAGAGTCACACGTCCTGCTCGACGGGAAGGTCATGTACGCGCTGGGCGACTCGATCTTCACCATGGAGGGGCCGTACATCGTCAACATCCCGCCGATGGTGCCCCACTCGTTCACCAACCTGGGCGACGACCTCGCCGAGCTGGTCGTGATCTTCCCGACCAATGTGTGGGAGTACGACGTGCTCGACTACTTCCCGTTCGCGACCGACCACGCGAAGCAGGTGGCGCGGGATGCGAAGTGGCGGACACCGGCGCTGCCGGTGGGGAAGTAAGGCATTGACCTAACCATCGAGCAAGCATATGGTCAGGCACATGCCTAACCAAGCGCCCCGCCTCGACCAGGTCTTCCAGGCCCTCTCCGATCCCACCCGCCGGGCGGTGCTCGAGCGGCTCACGCGCGGTCCCGCCGCGACGCTGGAGTTGGCCAAGCCCTTCGCCATGGCCCTGCCGTCGTTCACCCAGCACCTGGGCGTCCTCGAGCGCTCGGGGCTGGTGCGTTCGCGCAAGTCCGGCCGGGTGCGCACCTGGGAACTCACGCCGAAGTCCCTCACCAGCGCCGAGCACTGGCTTGCCGCGCGCCGTGCGCGCTGGGAGCGTCGGCTCGACCAGCTCGACGACTACCTCGCCACGCTCAAGGAGAAAGCGAAATGATCCGCCCGATCGTGATCACGCCCGACCCCAAGCTCGACCTGGTGCTCGAACGTGTGGTCGACGTGCCGCGCGAACTGGTGTGGAAGGCGTGGACCACGCCCGAGCATATCAAGCGCTGGTTCACCCCCGCACCGTGGACGACCGTCGACTGCGAGATCGACCTTCGCCCCGGCGGCATGTTCCGCACGACGATGCGATCGCCCGAGGGGCAGGAGTTCGCGGGTGCCGGCTGCTACCTCGACATCGTGCCCAACGAGCGGCTGGTGTGGACCGACGCGCTCGAGCCCGGCTTCCGGCCCAGCCGCCACAAGCCCACGCACGAGGTGACCGGGGAGCTCAACGGCTTCACCGCCGTGATCCTGCTCGCCGACGAGGGCGCCGGCACGCGCTACACGGCGATCGCGATGCACCGCGACGAGGGTGCGCGCAAGGCGCACGAAGAGATGGGCTTCCACCACGGCTGGGGCGCCGCGCTGGACCAGCTCGTCGCGCTGATGAAGACGGTGTAGCTTCGGCCACGAGGCGGGCGTAGGCTTGCGTCCGCTTCACCGTTCGACGCCCCGTCCCGCCGAGGTCCAGATGGCTTCTCGAGTCATCCCGCTGCTGCTCACTCTCTTCCTGATCGCGGCTTCCGGGGCTCACTCCGCCCGCGCGGACGCCTGTCCGGAGCCGGTGCTCACCTGCGGTGCGAGCACCGTCTCGTCGGCCGAGTCCGCCGGAACGCGCGGCTGTCCCATCCTTCCGCCGGACTACGGATCGGGCTCCTTGGGCTTCGACTCCGCGGCCGCGCGCTTCGAGCTCTCGTTCATGATGGAATTCGTGGTGCTCGATGCGGTCGATCGCTTCGTGCCCGGTGTTCCGGTCGCAATCACCGCCGTTCTCGACGTGACCGGTCGGGCCTGCGGTGGGGATGTCGCCCACCTGATCGCGACCCTCCAACAGGGGAGTGGATCCGCGCAGACGCAATACTCCGCGCCGATCCCGGGCTACGGAACTCCCTGCCCGGGTGCGGAGCTCCGCACGATCAGTGTTCCCATATCCGCCGTGGCCGGCAACGAGTTCGACGTGAGGGTCCGGCTCCACTCGGATCCGTCGAGCGGCGACGGGAATGCGACGGCGTTCCTCCGCTTCACGGGCCTGCCTCCGGGCGCGCGTATCCGCTCGTGCAAGGGCTACGCGGTCGACGTTCCGGTTCCGGCGACCTCGGCGACGTGGGGCTGGATCAAGGGCGCGTATCGATGAGCATTCGACGTGACTTGGAGTTGTCGGCGGCCTGAACCATCCACCGGGAGGTCAGCATGAAACTGAACGTGGGCAGTCCCGATCGCATCCTGCGCATCGTCGCCGGGATCGGCATACTCGCCGCCGGCGCATACTTCCGCTCGTGGTGGGGGCTGCTCGGGGTCCTGCCGCTCGGCACGGGGATCCTGGGGCGGTACCCGGCCTACCTGCCGTTCGGGCTCTCGACTCGACGTGGCGGGGACGGGCCGCAGAAGGGGTGAGCCCGATGACCAACGACACTCGGAGCCCTTCGGACATCTACCCGAGCCTCACCTATGACGACGCGCCCGCCGCCATCGAGCGGCTGTGCCGCGCGCTCTCGCCGGCGTCGCCCAGGCGCTGAGCGTCTTCGTCGCCGACCCCGACGCGCACCACGCCGTCGCGGTCGCCGCCGGCGCGCGTGTCGTGCGGCCGCTGCGCATCGAGGAGTACGGCGCGCGCGGGTACATGGCGCTCGATCCGGAGGGACACCTCGGGTACTTCGGGGATTATCGGCCAGGGGAGTACTGGGAGGCGTGAGCCGGGGTCGGAACATCCCCGTTCAAGTCTCGCGGTGGCGCGAACACCGAGCCGAACAGCCCAATCGACTCGCACTGGTGCGAGTCAATTGGGCTGAACTCAAAACAGCCCAATTCACCTCGCCTGAGATAGGTGAATTGGGCTGAAAGTGGGCTGGTGCTCCGATCCAATCCAGATTCATCGAAGTCCGAGCCTCAGAGGACCGCACCATGTGCCGCAACATTCGCACCCTGTTCAATTTTGCACCGCCGGCCACGGAGGAGGAGAACCGCGCAGCCTCCCTGCAGTTCGTGCGCAAGCT
>JANPBJ010000008.1:0-2203 GCA_031430375.1 Acidimicrobiia bacterium | reverse complement strand
CAGCCTCCTCAAAATCGTGCTGCTGGTTGCAGCATTCTTGTCGTTCCTGCTCTCCGTGTACCTCTACTTCATCGAAGAGGACACGAGCGCAGGCATCTTCGTCGGGATCTGGGTCCCGTCGATTCAGTCCCTCGGCGCGTTGCTCCTCGCCGGAGAACGGAGTCGGCTGTGAGTCGCACCCTGCTGTTCCAAATCGGAGCGGTGATCTTCGTCGCCGTTGCCGCCGTCGTCTTCCTCTTCGGCCTTGCAGTGTTCCGTGATCTCCAGGACCAAGATGAGGCCGCCACCCGTGATGCGGATCACCCGAGCGTGGTGCCACTGCACCGAGATTCGGCATGAACGACCCCGCTGCGCAACTGGCGCGACTCCGTCCGTACAACCTGATTGCCGGGTCCCTTCACCTGGCCCAAGCGGTCGCGGTCGTGGTCTTGGCCAACAGCTTCGCGCTGCCGGTCCGGGCCACGTATATGACAGGGCCGCCCGGACCGGATGTGGGCCGCGAGGCCGCGACGCTGTTCAACCTCGGGTTCGCGGCGGCGATCTTCGTGTTCTTCGCGCTGTCGGCGTTGGCGCACTTCAGCGTCGCCGGTCCCGGCTGGGCGTCCTATCAACGCCAACTCGGCAAGGGTCGCAACCCGTTCCGCTGGCTCGAGTACTCGCTGAGCGCGTCGGTCATGATCGTACTGATCGCGATGTTGGTAGGGATCGACGACATCGCCGCGCTGGTGGCGTTGGTGGGTGTGAATGCATCGATGATCGGGTTCGGCTGGATGCAGGAGCGCTACGAGGTGCCGGGGGCGGGGCGCGGTCCGTTCTGGCTTGGTTGCATCGCCGGTGCGGTTCCGTGGATCGCGATCACGCTCTACCTCGTCGGACCCGGTTCGAGCGGTGAGCACAACCCGCCGGGATTTGTCTACGGCATCTTCTTCTCGCTCTTTGCCCTCTTCAACTGCTTCGCGGTCAACCAGTGGCTGCAGTACAAGCGGGTAGGAAAATGGAAGGACTACCTCGTAGGCGAGCGCGCCTACATCACGTTGTCGTTGGTAGCGAAGAGCGCCCTGGCCTGGCAGATCTTCGCGGCCACGCTCGCTCCGAACTCGGGGCCTTGACCCAACCCGGTTCACTCCACGATGAGCGAGGCGACCGCGCCGGTTTCGTCACCGGTGTCGATGTTCCGGGCATACGACGAGGTGGCGTAGGTCCCGGCCTGTCCGTTGTACGAGACGGGTCGGGTCGTGGTGAGCGCAACGGTGGATGCGCCGAAGGTCATCTTCCCGGTCAGCTGGGATTTCGGAGTCCCGGGATCGGTCACGGTGGCGCCCAGGGTCACCGGTTGTCCGCAGGCCGACGGGTTGGCGTTCGAGGTCGTTGCGACGGAGGCCGCGCTCGTGACCGCGCCCGCGGTCCCCGCCGTGGCGGCGCTGGCCACCGCTGCACCCACGAGCGTCACGGCCAGCACGCCGCTCATCGTTGCTCGTTGCTCAACGGCTCGCGCTCTGATGTCTGAGCCTCTGCAGGTTGACCTTGCGAGAACTGCACGCGGAAGACGCACGCTTCCCAGAGGATGTTGTTCTCGGTGCCGAAAGTCTTGAGGATGATGGCGCCGCCGCCCGGCGGCGCGTCGAAGGCGACCGCCTTCGAGAACGGACCCATCGTGCCGTTCGCGCCACCCGTGACGAAATCGGTGGCGACGGGGGTGACGGATCCGCCCGCCCGAATCTCCACGCTCGCCGTGCCTTCGAACGCGGTGCTCGTTGCCGACAATGTCACGGCTCAAGTCATGGACGCGCCGGTGCTGGGTGACTGCAGGTGCAATCTCGGAGTCGACGCGCCCAACACGCACCAACGGTCGTCGGGGGCGAGCCGGCGGACGATCACGCTGGTGTCCGAGCCACTGCTGCAGGCTGCAACGGTCACGGCCAGCCCATGAGGCAGAGCTTCGAGTGGATGGACCGTCTTTCTGGCATGAGTCAACCCTCGCGCCGCGAGCTGGGATCGACCAGGGTCTGCAGCCCATGGCGGCAAGACGGTCGCGTCTCCGATCATTCGCCCAACACGGCGGCCACTCGATCGCGTAACGCGGGCACCAACTCGAGGTCGAACCACGGATTGCGGCGCAGCCACATGTTGTTGCGCGGGCTCGGGTGGGGGAGCGGCACGACGGCGGGCCAGTGATCGCGCCAGGCGGCAACGACGTCGGTCA
>JANPBJ010000007.1:0-5266 GCA_031430375.1 Acidimicrobiia bacterium | reverse complement strand
GTGCTCGACGCTCGAGTCCTGCTGTCGGCACGCGCGGCGGAAGGTCTGCTTCCCGAGGTCTTGACCGCAGAGAAGGTCTCGTGGCGAGTCGTCGAGATCGGATAAGCACCGGCGGCATCAGGGCTGACGCGGTTCGACGAGTTGCGCCGGTTGACGCTCTGGTTGTTCCCCACCCAGATCGCGTGGTCGGATTGGTGTTCGCAATCGCGAAGCTCGCGTAACGGCGGCGGATTCCAGAACGCGCTGGTCTGACGGGTAACGAAGGACAGCGGCATGGAGCAACGAAACCCGAAGACGCCGCGCCACCCGCGCCAGGCAACGTCGATCCCGGACCCCCGCTGTCCCCACCCGCTTGACGGGTGATATGACTTACGATATCATTCCCTGAATGAGCAGCACCCCAGCCAGCTCCGCAGTGCACCAAGCCCGAAGTGCGGCCGGCCTGACCCAGCGCGCACTTGCTCGTCGGGCACACGACCACCAGCCGAATATTGCCGCGATTGAGTCAGGGAAGCGCGACGCGAAGTTTCAGACGGTCAGCGATCTGGTCCGGGCCGCGGGATCGCACGTCTGTGTGCTCCCGACAACGGCCTCGACGGTCGCGGACGCCGCCGAGCAACTCCGCGCGCTGCTCGCTCGGGGGAACGAACGCGCGGCGTACCGCGTGTGGCTTGGTGTGCACGATGACCTCGAGCGATCCGATCCGGCCCTTCGGGTCGCGCTCTGTGTGACGCCGCCCGCGTTGGTGGGGGACTCTCGCTACGACGCGCTGCTCGCGGCGTTGGTCGAGTTTGTACTCGGTCGCGATGGCTTGCCACTCCCGGGCTGGATTGCCGACGAGCGGCGGCCCGCCGATGTCGACTGGTGGATTGAAGACCTCGCGGCCACTCGCGATGCGGTTCGGCGCGCGACTCCTCGGGAGTTCAGCGCGCGACGACTGTTCATCGATCCGGCTGAGCTGGTGAGCGTGTAGCCGTGGCCACCTTCACGCGCGAAGAGCTGGTCGCTGCCATCGATGAGCTGGTTCACGATCTCCGCGCCGAGGGTGTGGCGGTGCGCGTCCAGATCGTCGGAGGCGCAGCAGTTGCCCTCGCGTATGACGACGATCGAATGTCCACACGCGACGTCGACGTGCTCGGCGCGCAACCAGAAGATGTGGTGCAACGCTGCGCCCAGCGGCTCGCGGAACGACATGGATGGTCGTCGGACTGGCTCAACACCAAGGTTCGGATGTTTCAACCAGACCCTGATCACCCGGAGCCGGCATGGAAGATCTTCCGTGAGGTCGACTCGGTGATCGTTGAGGTCGGAACGCCTGAGCTTCTCTTGGCGATGAAGTTGCACGCGGCCCGCGGCCGGCGTGATCTGGAGGACATCGAAGTGCTCGTCGCTCACTGCGGCCTGAGCACCGTGGCCGAGGCAGAAGCGCTCTTCGAGGCCCACTACAGCGCTGAGGTTCTGAAGGACCGGGCGCGCGCTCAGCTCGAGCGTCTCCTCGACTGACGCGACGACCACCAGGTAGGTGGTCCGATCGGCAGCGGCCGAGGCACAATTTCCAGCAAATTCCTGTGGATTTGTGCACCCCAACGAACGTACGATCGGTGGAGCGCGGAGCTGCACGCCTGGGTCCGCGCCGTTGGGGGATCGACGGACCCGGGGGAACCTGCCGTGCATTTCGAGGAGCTGCTCACACCTACCTGGCCCCGAGACCGGGTTGTGGTCGGCCGCCGCAACGGACAGTTCGTTGCACTCGATAAAGGTCAGCCTCTGCTCGTCGTCGGCCCTCCGCGCGCCGGCAAGACGACTGCCATCTGTGTACCGAACGTGGCCCGTTGGCGCGGCAACGTGGTGGCCACATCGATTCGCGCCGACGTCCTCGACGTCACCTACGCACAACGAGCCGCGCGCGGCGAGGTGCGCGTCTTCGATCCCACGGCAACCCTCGGGTACCCGCTGCCCGGGCACTTCGACTTCGTCGCCCCCTGCGTCGATTTCGACATCGCGCGCACCACCGCGCGGACCGTCCTCCAGTACGCCGACTTTGATTCCGTGCGCGACGGCGAGTTCTGGCGTTCCACCGCGGCGCGCCTCCTGAGCGTCCTGCTGTTCGCGGGCGCGCACTCGCACCGCCGACTTGACGCGGTCACCGACTGGCTGACCGCGTCGGAGTCCCTCGAGGTCATGGGGGTACTCGAGCACGCGGGCAACCCGAGCGCACTCCGGGTCTACGAGGACTTCGCGTCGCGCGGAGCCGACGCGTTCCTCGGTTCGGTGCGCGCCACCGCACTCGCGGCGATGCAGACCTACGAGGACTCGCGCGTCGCCCAGCGGGTGCAGGCGGGCGGTCTGGATCCGGACCGCTTCCTCGCCGGGTCAGCGAACAGCCTGTTCCTGTGTCTGGCCCCCGAGGAGCAGCGGCTGCTCGCGCCGTACAGCGCGCTCGTGGTGGACCAGATCGTGGCCGCCCAACACCGACGGGCGCGCTTCCGTGATCCCAGCGAGGCACCGTTGCTCCTCGCGCTCGACGAGGCGATGAACATCGCGCCGCTCCGCGATCTCGCGGTCCTGGCATCGACCGCGGCCGGTACCGGGATCCAGCTGATCACGATCGCGCACGACTTCTCGCAGATCATGGCGCGTTACGGCGAGGCGGGAGCGCACACGATCGTCGCGAATCATTCGCTGCTGCTGCTCGGTGGTGGCCTGCGCGAGCACGCACTCGGGACCCTGCTCGACCGGCTCGTCGATCCGCACCAGATTCCGGGTGGGTCGGATTGGAACGGAACGCCGAGCGAGTGGGTCCGCCGTCTCGACGCGAGCCAAGGCCTGTTGATCCATCGTGATCTCGCGCCTGAGGTGATCGACGTGCGACGTTGGTTCGACGACGACGCCCAGGTCGTGGAACACCTCGACGCGCTCTACAGCCTCGGCCCCGGCGTGGAGCAGGCGGTCGATGACCACCCGCCCGGGGACGCGACACCTCTACCCGACACGGCGCCGCCCGCGCCGCCGCGTCCGGCGGCGGACTGGTCACGGTTCGAGTGCGGACCGACCGGCGTATCGGCGCAGTTCCCCGCATCGCCGAACTACGAGCGCGAGTTACCCGACCACGGTGGGACGCGTCACCTGCTCTGTCACGAGGAGGACGACTGGTCGGTCTCGTTGCACGTCACCGAGATGGAGTATCCACCACCGCCCGGCGCGGCGACGGGCCCCGCGTTGGAACGGGCCGCCGCCGGACTCGCGCACGAACTCGATGCCCACGTGCTCGCGCTCGAACCGGTGCGCGTCGGTGAGTACGACGCACTCGACGTGGATCTGGCGGGACACGGACATCACACCCATGTCCGGCTGACGAGCACCGAGACGTGTCTCGTCGCGGCCCGGATGCGCGCCCGTGCGCCCGCGCGTGAGCGGTTCAACCAGTTCGTCTCGACCGTGGAGATCAGCGCGACCGACATCGGCGCACGCCGTACATCGCAGCTCCGGCTCGACCGGTCCGGGCGCCTCACGGTCCCCGCATGGTTGCGCGGGAGGCTTTCGGACCACCTCGTGATCTCGCGCTGGCATCACCACATCCGGGTGTGGTCCGACGCCGCGTTCGACGCCCAGGTCATCGCGTTCCGCGCGGAGGTCGAGCCGAGCGCCGAGTCACGGCAGGTCATGCGGGGGTTCCTGGCGTCGAGTGCGCCGACGCGGCTCGATCACCGCGGCCGGCTCCTCGTTCCCGAGCGGTTCCGCCAGGGCTGCGGGATCGGGCTCATGGTGGAGTTGCACCCGACCGACGACGGATTCGAGTTCGGTCCGCTGCGCTGAATCGCCCGGTGCCAGCACACCGACGCTGCGGGCATGACGGACTGGGCGGTGTTGATCGCCTGCGCCGACTGCCCGACGGTCTGGTGGTGAAGTCGCGGTCGCGTAACACCGGGTCCACGACACGACGAATCGCGACCGTCAGCCCATGGCAGGTGACTTGTGTCGCTGGCTGCGATCTACCTGATCAGGCCGGAGGGAGCGGGAGGCGTCGGACCCGAACGTGCTCGTCAGAGAGGTTCTGATCGACCAGGAACCTCAAGCGCCGCGGCGGAGGGGCAACTCGCGCTCACGGACGGCCTCGGCGGCGTAGCGGAGCGCCTCGGCAACATCGCCCGCCTCGAGATCGGGGTGCTCTCTCAGGATCTCATCGACGGTCATGCCGTCCGCAACCATCGCGACGACGGTCGCCACCGGCATGCGAAGACCACGGATGCACGGCTGGCCGCCCATCAGTTCCGGATCGATGCTGATTCGCTGGAAATCCACGTCATCGTCCTGGAGGTACCAGCGTATGCGCTTCGGAACGACATACTGGCGGCGATGGCCAACGACGAATGGCGTTCAGCGAACCGCCGCAAGGTGACGACGCTCGACTGGTGGTTCCGAGATCGCAGAACCGGCGAGATCGTCATCGCGCAGTTTCCCAACGTTGCGCTCTGGATCTTCCTCGCCAGCGTCGCCGTCCGCGCGTTCGTCGCCGACGGCACACCGACCGACTCCGCCGCGGCCTGGGTCGGCACTGGAGCACTCACGTGGTGGGCCCTCGACGAAGTGATTCGCGGCGTCAATCCCTGGCGGCGGGTGGTTGGCATCGGCGGTTGCGGATTCGCGATCGCGCGGGTCGTCTCGCTCATCAGCTGAGCGTGCCCGCGCTCTGACCACCCGACGTGGCCGACGCATTGATGGCGCACCTACCCCCGGTCGGCTGGGCCGACGTGGCAACGAAACACGACCTTGTTGCTCTCTCGCTTGGGACGACCCAACAGTTCGAGCACATGAACGCCCGGTTCGACGAGTTGCATCGGTTGACGCTGGGTTACTCCGGCTGGTCCTCCTGCGCCGCGCGCAGGCGAGCGGCCAGATTCTGGAGCAGGTTCCACGCGATGGTGGCGTTGTGCTGCACCAGCGGTCGGAACTCCCAGTACGTGAGGCCGTAACAGACGAGGTCGCTCTTCGCGGTGACGGTTGCGGAGCGCGCGCCTCCGTCGATGAGCGCGATCTCGCCGAAGTAGTCGCC
Organism: Acidimicrobiia bacterium; assembly: GCA_031430375.1. Lineage (GTDB taxonomy): Bacteria > Actinomycetota > Acidimicrobiia > IMCC26256 > JAENVU01 > JAENVU01. The sequence continues at coordinate 213 of JANPBJ010000007.1, read as the reverse complement.
ACTCGTCAACGTGGCCCGGCCCCGGCCGCCGATCGAGACCGTTGCCTCGCCCGATTCGATCACGAAGAACGCGGCGCCGCCCGCACCTTCCTTGGTGATCGTCTCGCCCGGCACGAACCGCCGCTCCTTGAACAGCGCCGCGATGCCTTCGATGTCGCGCGCACTCATAGTGGCGAAGAACGGCACCCGCTCGATGATTTCGGTCTGACGGTT
>JANPBJ010000006.1:0-2374 GCA_031430375.1 Acidimicrobiia bacterium | reverse complement strand
CCAGCCGTACCTCACCAGCTTCGGCTTGCCCCTCGACCCGACTTTGGCGCACTTTTCATGCCCAGAGGCACTGGTTTCGCGCCAAAGTCAGGAAAATCTGGACGCGACCCAACCGGTTGGACCGCTCGGGCGACTGACCAGTATCAACGAGACTGCTGCGGCCGTGGAACCCTTCGACGATTTCGTGCACGACGTGCGATCGCGCCTCGTTGCGCTGGCCTACTCGTTGTCCGGCGACCGCTCGACGGCCGAGGACATCGTCCAGGACGCATTGGTCGCGACCCATCAAGCATGGGACACGCTCGACATACCCGCTGCCTATGCCCGTCGGGTCGTCGTGAACCTCGCGGCCACGAGAGTCCGACGGTTGGGACGAGAACGGCGTGCGCTCGGACGCTGGTTCGGTCAACGCGTTGCGTTCGCCGAGCTCGAACCGGCCGACGCCGCGTTCTGGCTCGCGGTCGGCGCGCTGCCGCTGCGCCAACGCGAGGTGATTGCATTGCACTACGTCGAGGACTTGGCCGTGGCCGACATCGCGACCGCGCTCGACATCTCGTCCGGCACGGTCAAGTCCACCCTGCACGACGCGCGCCGCGCGCTCGCGACCGCGCTCCGTCTCCAAGACGGTGAGGAGGAAGCATGAACGACCACGACAACCCGGAGCTCGAAACCCGCTCTCGCGCTGCCGCCCGCGCTATCTACGACGCCGTGGAACGTCCGGCCTCGACGGCGGCCGGAGCCGCCCCCCGTTCTCGCGGTCCCATCCGCGCGGTCGCCGTTGCCGCGGTCGTCACGTTGATCGCCGTCGTCGGCACCACCGCCATCGTCAACCGCCGCGCCGATGCCCCCGCCTCCGAGGTCACCAACTTCTGCGCACAGATCGAAGCGAGTGCTTCGCAACCGGTGACCACCGTGACCAATGAGTCGACCGGCAAGACCACGACTGACCGTAACGCCCATCCCGATGGCTACCTCCTCGACGCGCCGCCGGAGATCTACGACGTCGCGGCGCGCGTCTACGCCGCTAACGCCCAGAACCGCCCACCGGACACGGGCGACAGCACCAAGCTCTTCAACTGGTTCGAAATTCACTGCTTCCCGGATGCCGCTCAACCCGACGCCGCGCCCAACCAGCAGCGGTACGCACCGCTTCCGACGCCGGCGGATGTGACAATCTGCACCGCGGCCAACCAGTTCCCGTCGCCGGCAGTCCAACTTCGGTCGATGAAGCGATTCGGAGAGATCACGATCTACGGGGACACCGCGTTCCCTGACCCATACCGCTTCCCAATGATAGGAGTCGCGACCTCACGGGAGGAGCAATTCGTCGACGATGACTCTGCGCGTCCGATCGCATTGACAGGACGGCCCGATGCAGTGATCAGCACGATGACTGGATCATTCTCGATCCGCCTCGAAGGCAGCCAGACGATCTCGTGGAGCAGCGGCCGACAACGTATCGCCGTCCTCGGTCGCGGCTATGGGCCCGACCGAACGGCGGAACTCGCGGCGATTGCCGAACAGGTCACGGTTGACGGCGCCGGCCCCCGCGTCAGCCTCGTCGCGCTGCCGGTCGATTTTCAGGCCCGTTTCCATGGACCGCTGATGTCCGTGTTCGGAGCGACTCCGTTCTCGCTCGGCACCTACTCCCTCAGCGGCAATGGTGCCTCACTGCAGATCTCCGGTGCACAAATAGAATCGGGCGAGGCAGACGCCATCCGCTTCGTTGCTCCGGAACTCGCACCAACGACCATCGGCGGACAAGCGGTGCTGTCGGGCTCGCTCGCCCCGGCGAACAACCGTGGCACGGGAAGCCCCACGCTGACCCGCTGGTCGGTGCAGGAAGGTCTCTATGTCACCATCTTGAGTCTGCCGTCGCCATCTCATGCACAGCCCAGTCTCGAAACACTCGTGCGGAACACCCGTCGGCTGAACCGCGCTGAGTGGGAAGACCTCATCAATCAGTCCAAGGGATGCTTCAGCGACCTTGTCTCCTCCCGCACGGCGAGCGGGTCCGGGAGCGCGCAATCGAGCGCGACGTCCTCGCCAGGCACCACCGCGACGACAAGCGGTCCGGCGGGACCGTGAGCTGAAGGGCTTACGAAGCGGTGCCAATGGCCGCCGGGGGCGGCGTCGATCGCGTCCGCAGACGCGTTGGGCAACTGACTTGTACACTTCCCGCGATACAATGCAGTGATGACAGCACCCGTCAGCACGGCAAAAGTGTCGCATCGCGGCCAGACGAGTCTTCCCGCGGGGCTTCGGCACCGTTGGGGCATCGAAGACGGCGGAGATGTCGCGTTCATCGATCTTGGTCACGCGGCGCTCATCGTGCCGGGCGGGATGGCATCAGCGCGCGCAGAAGTCCGGCGAG
>JANPBJ010000005.1:0-2253 GCA_031430375.1 Acidimicrobiia bacterium | reverse complement strand
GCCGGTGTATCCGCCCCTTCGGGGTCCGAAATGAGCGGCCCTCGCGGAGAGGGGCCCGCGGAGGTTGTTCATGATCCGACGAAGAGCTGTGCTCGCGGCATTGGTCGCGGCTTTCGCGATTGCCGGTGTGGTGGGAATCCCCGGTTCCGGAGTGGCACACGCCGCCGGCCCGCATCGGGCGATGGTGGTCGTGGATACCGGCGCGACCACCTACCAGAAGGTCATCAGCTTCGATGGGGACTCCATCACCGGGATCCAGGCCTTGCAGCTCGCCAGCGCGGAGCCCGTGGTCTATTCCTTCTCCGGCCAGGGCGGCGCGGTGTGTCGGCTCTTCGGCGTTGGTCGCGATGCGGGCCCGAATTGTCTCGGCGGCGCCGACGGCGACAACCGTTACTGGGCGTATTTCCGCGCGCCGAGCGGAACGTCGTCGTTCACATATTCCCGGGCCGGTGGTGGTTCGACTCAAGTCCACGACGGCGATGTGGAGGGTTGGAAGTTCGGGACCGGCACCGCGCCGGCGTGGTCCCCGGTGCCGCCGGACCCCGCAACGACCACCACGACCGCGGCCGCGCCGCCACTTTCGAACCCGCCGCCGACGGGAACGGCCCCCGCGGGTACAGCTCCGACGGGGACCGCGCCCACCTTGGCGGCGGGCGCCACGCCGGAACAGATCGCCGCGTTCAACGCCGCGCTCGGTGCGACCACCACCTCCACCGTGGTGCCGGGGACCGCTGAGGTGCGGGCCAATCGGGCGACGCGCCAGGCGACCCGAAGCGTGGCTTCGGGACGAGTTGCCGGCGCGACGGACTCGCCGGATTCGAAGGGCGGCGGTGGAAGTGCCGGGTCACTCGCGCTCTTTGCGATCGTCGCGGTTGCCCTCGGCGGTGGTGGCGTGCTGCTCCGTCGCTCGCGTCGGCACGCGAGCTAGCGTGAATTCCGGCTCCTCGAACGAATGTTCGTATAGGTTGATCCCGTGGGCGAGAGTGGAGTGGTCGGGTGAACGAAGACGGTAAGCACGGGAACGAAAGGCGAACGGGGACTGCGACGTCGAACTTCGGTGTCTCCCGCCGAGAGGGTCATGACGCTTCGAGCTTTTATGCAAGGTTCACCCCGCCGGTGGTGAGCGACGACAAGTTCGTCCACCCGGAGAAGTCGATCGACGACATCTTTACGGGTGGCGCCGAAAGGATGACCCAGATCGCCGGCAACTCCGTCGCCCTGGTGGTGACGTCTCCTCCGTATTTCGCGGGGAAGGCCTATGAGGAAGCGCTCGGTGAGGGAGGCATTCCGGCCACCTATGTCGAGTATCGAGAAATGCTCAAGGATGTGTTCGTCGAATGTGCGCGAACTCTCGAGCCCGGCGGACGCATCGCGGTCAATGTCGCCAATCTCGGCCGCAAGCCGTATCGGTCGTTGTCGTCTGACGTCATCGACATTCTTCAGGAGATTGGTCTGCTCCTACGCGGCGAGGTGATTTGGCAAAAGGCCAAGGGAGCAGGCGGCTCGTGCGCTTGGGGTTCGTTCCAGCGACCCGGTAACCCGGTCCTCCGCGACCTGACCGAAAGGATCGTGATCGCCAGCAAGGGCCGATTCGATCGCGCGCTCTCGGTCGCCGAACGGGCCAAGCAGGACCTGCCATCGCAGTGGTCGCTCTCGAAAGACGAGTTCATGGAGGCCACGACCGACGTGTGGGAGATCTCCCCCGAGAGCGCCACCCGCGTCGGGCACCCGGCTCCGTTTCCCGTCGAACTGCCGGAGCGTCTCATCCACTTGTACACGTACTACGAGGATCTTGTCCTCGACCCCTTCATGGGATCCGGTACGACGGCAGTGGCGGCCGTGCGAACTGGTCGCCACTATGCCGGCTACGACACTGATGCCGAGTACGTGGCGACCGCGAAGCTCCGCGTTGCTGCTGAGATGGATCGGCTCGCGGCGCAACGCGAGCGCAGCGAAGAACCAATCACGGTCGTGCTTCCTGCGGTTCCTGCTGCGGGCGATGACCTCGAGGACTTCCAGCACCGAGCCGGTCGGGAAGGTCGTGCCGCAAAGGAGATAGCGGAGCAAGTCCTGAATGCGTGCGGCTTTACGGAACTCAAGAGGAACGTCAAGTTTCCGTCGGGTGTCGGTGTCAACTTCGAGGCTCGGGATTCCCTCGGCAAGCGGTGGTTCTTCGACGTGTCTGGCGGATTTACCAGCAGCCGTCCGGGGTTGAAGCGTACGGACACTCTGTGGAAGGCACTGGGCAAGGCA
>JANPBJ010000004.1:0-2134 GCA_031430375.1 Acidimicrobiia bacterium | reverse complement strand
GTACTTCATCGCGTTGCCGGTCTTCATCTTTGTGCCCATGCCGTTCTCGTTCGACATCCCGACCGCGGCACCGACCCTGGGAGCGTTTGCCCGAGACTTGGTGCTGTATTTCCTCATCGGCGACTTCCTCTCCTACTGGTGGCATCGGTTCGAGCACCAAAACCGGTGGTACGTGACGCACGTGCATCGCGTGCACCACGTCGATCTTCCGCCGCTCAGCATCTGGACGGCCATGGTGGTGCACCCCCTCGAGGGCGCGACCGTGTTCACGTTCTTCCACATGTACGGCATCGTGTTTCCGATCCACTTGTTCACCTTCGCCGTCGCGGCCTTCGCCATGACCGCGGTGAACATGATCACGCACTGCGGCTACCGCCTGCCGGTCTACGACGCGTTGTTCGCGCCCGCGGCGGGCCATGACCTGCACCACTCGAACCGCGAGCCGACGAACGTCTCGGTCGTGCTGACGTTGTGTGACCGCTTGTTCGGCACGTTTCGGCGGGCGAGCTATCGGCAGGCCGTACAGCATTGACCGAAGCTGGTGCGGGGGATCACTCGCTGTCCGCGGGCGGACTGGATCGCGTGTGCGGAGGTCAGTCCGGGAGGAGCAGCTCGGCGTTGCCGACGAAGAAGGCCTCAACCGCGTCCGCCCCGAGGGGCTCGATGTCTGCGGCCATGCGTCCGATCGGGTCGGTGCCGCCCTCGGGGTGCGGGAAGTCTGTCGAGAACGCGTAGACCTCGGGCATCCCGTAGTGCTCGATCTGGCGCTCGGTGCGCTCCCAGAAGAACGGGGTGACCCGGATCTGGTCGACAAAGACCTCAGCCGGGCGACGCTGCAACGAGTCGCGCAGCCGGCGCGAGAGTTGGAAGCGGTCCTCGAGGAGATCCACGAACGGTCCTAGCCACATCGCTCCCAACTCGATCACGCCGACCCGGAGTTGGGGATGTCGGTCGAACGCCCCTCCGTAGAGCATGGACGCCAGGTAGTTCTGGGGCGACAGGTGCATCGTGGCCAGCATGTGTGGGCCGACCGGCTCGTCACTCGAGAAGGTACCCGGCTGCAGGAGGTCGGTCTCAGGCCATGCGGTGTTCCCGAAGAATCCATCTTGGCCGCCGATGTGCAGCGTCACCGGGACGCCGGCCTCGGCCACTAACGCCTACAAGGGATCGACCTCGGGCGCAGCGGGGGAGTAGCCACCCGGCGCGATCCCATCCTGGATGAAGACCGCCCGCGCTCCGCCCGCCACCACCCGCTCGGCCTCGGCGATGGCACCGTCGATCGTGGTCAGGTTCAGCAGCGCGGTGGGGCGGAGACGGCCCTCGCCCGCCGTCGTCCACCGCAGCACCGCGTCGTTGTACTCGCGGAGCACGACCGGGGCCTTCGGGTGATCGGACCACGCCGGCGCGGCCACCACGACCTGGGGGAAGATGAGCTGGCGCTGGATACCCATCAGGTCCATGGTCGCGAGCCGGCCCTCGGGGGTGGACGAGCCGGGCGCAGCCGAGCCCTTGGTGTTCCACACCGTCTCGGTTGTGCGTTCAGGCTCATCGGTCGCGTCGAAGAACGGGTGTCCCGCGAACTGTGCTCCCATATGCGCGGTCGCCTCGCCGAAGACCTCACTCCACTTGGAAACCGGGACCTGGAGGTGGCTGTCGAGATCGTTGATACGGCCGTGGACCGCCGCGACGCTGGTAGTCATGCAGCAAAGTTAGTGATACTGACGACGCTCTACCCGCTGCTCCCGATCGTTGCCCCGGACGAGGCGACGCGACGGCGGTGTGGACCCTGGTTCATGAGGCCTCGGCCGGGCACCGTGCGATGACGTCGCGGCGAGGCTTGCGGTGGGGCAATGTCGGCAGGAGCGGTGAAGCGATGACGGTCGAGAACATCACCGTGTTGTTCAACGACATGGTCGGTTCGACGGAGTTGTCGTCCAGCTTGTCAGTCGAGGCCGCCGACGAGCTGCGTCGCTCACATGTGGGGATCCTCGTTTTCGTCGGCATCAAGATGACAATCTCGCACTGGTACCACCTGAACACCTACGTGTCGCTCGCGATCATCGTCGCCCTGCTGGCGATGGCAATCGCCTTGAGCATGAGGCGGGAGCGGTCCGGCACCGGACGGGGCCAGGGC
>JANPBJ010000003.1:0-1776 GCA_031430375.1 Acidimicrobiia bacterium | reverse complement strand
GGTCGCGATCGCTGTGAAGCCGAGCGATTCGAAGATCCGGGCCGAGCCCACATCCCAGGGGTTCGGCATCAGCAACGGTGAAACCTGTTGATGCATCGCGAGAAACGGCTCGAACCGTGAAGCAGACACAGCGATGACAGTAGGTCTCGAAAACTGTGTCGGTCTGCCGGATTTCAGCCGTCACCACGTATTAGACATCGACGGTGGGTTGGCTTGAATGGCAATGGGCGGTTGTCTTGGCCGGCACGGGTCTCGTCGGCGGCATGATCTGGCGGCGTTCCGAACGCCCTTGGCAACGCCGGGTCGCGGCGTTCGGGCTGGAAGCCGCGCTGGTGCTCTCGCTCTACTCACTGTGGATCCTCGCCGGCCGGCTGTCGGTGGTGCGGGTTGACGAAGGCCTGGCCAACGGGCGGTGGGTGTATCGACTCCAAGAGCAGATGGGACTCCCGAGCGAAACCGGCATTCAGAACTGGATCATCGCCCGGCCATGGATCGCGCGCTTCACCAACGCTTATTACGCGATCGCGCACGCTCCCGCGATGATGTGCGCGCTGCTCTGGCTATTTCTCTCACACCGCGACAAGTACTCGCGGTGGAGGACTGCGCTCGCGCTCACGACGTTCGCCTGCCTCGCAATCCAGTTCGTCCCGGTGGCGCCACCGCGGATGTTCCCGCAGTTCGGCTTCATCGATGTCGCGGCCCTCTTTGGCCAGTCGGTGTACGGCCCGATCGGCCAGGGGATCGCGGATCAGCTCTCGGCGATGCCCTCGGTCCACGTGGCGTGGGCCGTGTGGGTTGGTGCGGTGGTGGTGCACGCAGGGGTGAGCCGATGGCGGTGGCTGATTCTCGGACATCCACTCGCGACAATTTTCGCGGTCAGCGCGACTGCGAACCATTGGTGGCTCGACGGCGTCGCGGCATCGATCCTGCTCGCGATGGCGGTCGGCATCGAGCGTGCCGCGACGAACGCACATTCCCGCGCTGGGTCTCGTCAGGCGATCGCGGTGACTCCGGCATTGGTGGCGAGTGCGTCGGTGCTCGCGGCGAACGACGCGTTGGACGTGTCTCGGCCCATCAACACGTCGAGCGGGTCGCGCAGGTCGTCCACGTAACCGAGTGCGTAGGCGCCGAGCGAGTAGCCGAGGAGTCGCTGCAGGCGCTCGGGAAGTTCACGAGCGATCTCAGGCGGCACGGTGAGGAACTGGTTCTCTTCCTGACGGAGCCAGCCGACGCTGTAGGTGATGTTCACACCGACGCGATCCGAGTCGGAGGTGTTCGCGCCGCCGCCGTGATAGAGCGAGCCGACGTACATGAGTGCAGACCCGCGCTCCATTTCGGCGGGTTCGGTGTCGGCCAGTTCGAAACGGAGTTTGTCAACGGCGAGATGACTCCCCGGCACCACACGCGTCGCGCCGTTCGCTTCGGTGAAATCGGTGGCGGCCCAGATCGTGTTGCACTGGACCTGGTAGCCGGACGGGAATGTGAAGAAGTCGAACGCCCACTGATCGCGGTGGATGACCTGCGGTGGTCCCCCAGGCTCGATCCGGATGAGCTGGGTGAGGTGGAGTTGGTAGTTGTTCACGTGCGCCAAGACCTGGTCCACCGTCCCGAGCACCAGGTCGTCGAGCACCAGAGCCTGCGACGATGGTGACCGGGCAATCAACCCACCGGTGCGGCGGGTCCGCGGCCCCGCGAAGGTGTCGGTTCCGTATCCGGTGCGAGCGACGTGAGGGGCCATCTCGGCCTCGATGCGGTCGAGCAGTTCCCGCGGCGCGA
>JANPBJ010000002.1:0-27385 GCA_031430375.1 Acidimicrobiia bacterium | reverse complement strand
GGGGTTCCGTTCATGACGTCTGCCGGTGTCGCCATTTCGGTCATCGTCTTGCTCATGGTGGTCGCCTCGATCACGTTGCTTCCAGCATTTCTCGGCCTGGCCGGACATCGGATCAATCGCTTCGGAATCCGAGGGCGTCGGGTCGAGACGGGCGCCGCCGGGCGAGTGCAACCGGTCAGCGCCGGCTGGGAGCGGTGGGGTCGACACGTGTCCCAGCACGCGTGGACGTACGCCATCGGCGTCACGGCGGTACTGCTGGCATTGACGGCGCCGGTCCTCGCACTTCGTGTCGGTTTTCCCGACGAGGGCTCGCTGCCTGACGGCCGCACCGAGCGGCGGGCGTATGACCTCCTGGCCGAGGGCTTCGGGCCCGGCATCAACGGTCCCTTGGTGATCGCCGTCGACATCTCGCAAGATCCGAGCGTGGTCGAACCTCTGCGCGACGCGATCCTGGCCGACCGAGGGGTTGCCACTGTCGCACCGCCGCTGGTAAACGCCGGGGCCGGCGTGGCGACGCTGCTCGCGATCCCGAGCTCGGCACCGCAAGACGATGCCACGCTCGATACCGTCAAACGACTCCGAGCCGAGATCTTTCCACGAGTACTCGCCACCAGTGCGGCCCGCGCACACGTCGGCGGTCAGACGGCAACCTTCGGTGACATCGGGAATCGCGTCAACGATCGGATCCCGCTGTTCATTGCGGCGGTGATCCTGTTGTCGTTCCTGTTGCTGACCCTGGTGTTCCGATCGGTGGTCGTCGCGCTCAAGGCTGCGTTGATGAACCTGTTGAGCATCGGTGCTGCGTACGGCGTGCTGGTGATGGTGTTCCAGTGGGGGTGGGGCAAGGGCATCATCGGTCTGGAATCGACGGTGCCGGTCGTCGCCTTCATTCCGATGTTCATGTTCGCGATTCTGTTCGGGTTGTCGATGGACTACGAGGTCTTCCTTCTCTCACGAGTGCGTGAGGAGTACCTGAGAACCGGCGACAACGACGCCTCCGTGATCCACGGGATCGCGAGCACCGCGCGGGTGATCACCTCGGCCGCGCTGATCATGATCTCGGTGTTCCTCGGCTTCGTTCTGGGCGAGGACCCCGCCACGAAGATGATGGGGCTCGGCCTGGCCACCGCGATCTTCGTGGACGCCACGATCGTTCGGATGGTCTTGGTGCCGGCGACGATGAAGCTGATGGGCACGGCCAACTGGTGGCTTCCCGGCTGGCTCGATCGGCTCCTCCCCACCATCGACATCGACGGTGAAGCGGAACTCCCGAACCCCGAGTTGGAACCCGAACCGATCGCGCCGGCCGTTCAAGAAGACCTGCTGGTGAAGTCATGACGACAGCATCCGCATCCGCATCTGCATCCGCGTCGCCGGCGTATGCCGTACGGCTCGAGATCGACTATCCCGATCGCCAACTCAGCCGGGTTACCTCGGCGTTCCGGGCCATCACTGCCCTTCCCGTCTTGCTGCTCGTCTGTCTTCTTGGCTGGGGTCGCTCGTCCGGGCTGTTGACCGTGCCGCTCGGCCTGATGCTGGTCGTCAGACGGAGATACCCACGTTGGTGGTACGAGTGGCACCTCCAACTCGAGCGATTCGAGACCCGGGCGATTGGCTACGTACTCCTGCTCGACGATCAGTACCCATCGTCAGAAGACGAGCAAGGTGTCCACTTGGAGATGGACTACCCCGATGCCAAGCAGGACCTCAACCGCTGGCTGCCGCTGGTGAAATGGTTCCTGGCGATACCGCACCTCTTGATTCTCGTCGTGCTGACGATTGGCGTGGTCTTCGCATCGATCGGGGCCTGGTTCGCCGTTCTGTTCACCGGTCGCTATCCCCGCCGTCTGTTCGATTACGTCGTCGGAGTACTGCGCTGGCAGAGCCGGGTCACGGGCTACGCCCTCACGCTCGTCACCGACCAGTACCCACCGTTTCGGCTCTCACCATGAGCTTCGTGCTCGGCCGAAGCGCGGCACCGAGCCGAAGCGGTGAGTTCGCGCGGCGTACCAGCCGGGCGGCCTCGAACACTGCGTGCGCGATCGCGTCGCGCAGTTCCTCGATCGTCCGATGCGGTCGGTCCGCACGGGCCTGTCCGCTCGCCCTCTATTCGTCGCGGAGTAGCTCCGTCGGGTCGAGCCGGTTCACGAGCCGGGAACCGGCAGTGGCCGCGGCGAGGGTGGCGACGAGCACGAGCAGCACAGGGGTCACGAGCGCTGCAATCGGTACCGAGTAGTTCGGGCTGAGCACGAACAACGGCCGGAGAACGGTCACGAAGTAGAAACCCATCGCGATCCCTACCGCGATTCCGGCGATGGATCCGGCGATCGCCACGGTCCCGGCCTCGGCAATGATGAGTGTTCGCACCGAACGCGGTTCCAGGCCTTGGGCGCGCAGCGTGACGTATTCGCGGCGCCGGGCGAGCAACAACCCGAACACGAAGATGGCGATCGTCACCACCGCCATCGCCAGCGAGAACGTGGAATCGAGGTCGACCAGGCCGGCGATGTTGAGGGAAGCAAGGCTGGACTGATCTCGCGCCAGGGTCGTGGTGCGAGTGTCGATCTGGAGACGGTCCGCGGTCCCGGGGCCCCGGCGCAGCTCGCCGACGGCGCGTCGCAGCGCAGCGTCATCACCAGTCCGCGGCGCGGCCAGGAAGAAGTCGGGTGCCTTGCTCGGCACCTTGGCCGTGTGCTCGGCAATGGACATCACGGCCTCGGCTCCGTCGGGGAATCCGGGGAGCCGTTCGAAGAGTCCGGCGATGTGGAGCGACACGTCGGTCTGCTCGTTGGTGGAGCGGACGAGGAGCACACTGAGCTGGTCGCCTGGTTTGGCCTTGAGGAAGGCCGCCATTTCTTCGCTCAGGTATACCGCGGTCGGATCCTTTCGCAGCTGGGCCAATGCGGAGGTCGCGGTCCCGGTCGAGAAACGAACGTCGGTGAGCGGAGCGACCGACCCGTAGGTGCCGGGATCGATCGCGGCCAGGTTCGCGGGATCTGACGTCCGAGCGCTCTTCAAAATTACGTTGCTGAGCCCGTAGATCACCGGGGTCACCGAGCGGATGCCGGCCGTCCGGAACCGATCGGCATCATTGGCCTGGTAGGTGCGTTGGGAGGTCGGGCTGGGGGTGATGCGAATGTCGGCGCCGTTGGCGTACCGCGCGTCGCTGATCTTGGCGGTGTCGTACGACGCCGTGAATGCCGCGAGGCACGTCGACAATGCAACGATCAACGCCACGATGACTGCACCGTTTGCGATCGCCCACGGTCGGCGTCCGATGCTGAGCCGATACAACCGAGGCAACGCTCTCCCCGGCGAGCTCGAGGAACGCGGTTGGGTCCGGGTGAGCGCGGCGCCAAACAGCCGCGCGACGAGGAGGCTCCCCGCGATCCAGACCGCGATCGGCAACACCAACAGCAAGAGATTCAGCTCCACCGATCGGCCGAAGTAGACCGACCCCGGGGCTCCGTCGAATGCTCGGACCCGCAGCGCGATGGTGGTGCCGGCAACGACCACTGCGACTGCGACCAGGTCGAGCCCGCTCCGGCGCCAGAGTGGTACCCGCCGCGTCATCGCGGCTCGATCCTCGTTGATCTCACGGTCGATCGACCGGCGTCCGGTCAGGTACAGCGCAAGGCCGGTCGCCGCGAATCCCCCCAAGCTGCCGAGGACCGCAGACGTCACCAGACTCGAGGTGCTCGCCCGCTGGAGCGAGCCGCCCCCCAACGTCGCACCGGCAACCAGGTACCCGATGACGAGCCCGAACCCCGCGCCGGCCGCGGTGAGGATCGCGGTTCGGAGCGCCAGCATTCGCAGCAGGTGACGCCGACTGGCACCGCGGATCCGCAGCGTCGCCTGCTCGCGTCGCTGCGCGTCGGCGAGCACCGTCCCTGCGTAGGCAGCCAACATCGCGGCGAGTAACCCGCCCGGGAGACCGAGGAAAATGAAGAGTCGCTTCGCGACCTTCGAGTCGGCCGCGGCGACGTCGAGCGTGTTCGAGATGTTGTTCAGCAAGTAGTCCTGGTGGGCGGCGACCGCGGTGATGGCGCGGCCGATCTGGCGCACCTCAACGGCGGCGGTTGCCGGATCCGCCGCGAGCCGGTTTCGTTCGAGGCTGATGTCGATCTCTCGCACCGGTGGCGTCCTCAGACGTGCGCCTCTCGTGGTCGCAGCCCGCTCGTACGCAGGGAGGACGGTCGCTTCGAACACCGCGGGCGACACGACGATCGAGTTCGGGGAGTACACGAACGTCTCGAGGTCTCCGCCCCGTCGGCTGGAAAACAGCGATCGGGCCCGAGACAGGTCCGCGATGCCACTGACCTCCAACTCGGTCACGGAGGAATCCGGCAGTGTCACCGTGACTCGCGCTCCCAGGTCGACGTGGAGCGCGCGGGCAGCCTCCGCGCTCAGGACGGCACCAGTTGGCGTGAGCCGGCCCTTGGAGATGGTGATCGTCGAGTCCCGCGCGGCATACGCCTCATCGAAACCGAGGATCTTGGCGGGGCCGGACGCGACGACCGTGCCGGCCGAGATCTTGCCAGCCGAGATCTTGTCCGGGCCAAGATCCGCGAACGAGAGTTGATTGGCCGCGGCGACGCCCGGAACACGCGCCACGAGCCGCGCCAACTCGGCGAGGCGCGTGACTCGCGGGCGGTTGGCCGGGACCGGGCTGAACGACTCGCGACTCGACGACGACGACGTGACCGCGGTGGCATCCAGATCGCGCGCCCGAACGGCTTGGACCCGATACGACAGGCGTCGTGTCGTGCCCGGCTCGACGGTGCCGAGGTTGAGCCCCCTCTGGCCGAGACCATCGGCGAACGGGTTGCCGGAGACGCCAACCACGGTAACGCCGTCCTGCATTGCAGATCCACGGACGAACCGCAGGCCGGCGCCCGGAAGCGAACGCACGGTCACCTCGTTGGCTGCGGTCGCTCCCAGGTTCCGGAGTTCGAGATCGACCCGAGTTTGGGCTCCCGAGCGGATGCGACCCGACGTCGAGAAGGTCTGGGTCAGCGTGGTTGCGCCTCCGATCCGCTCCGTCACGATGCGCTGCACATCGATGGACAGCGGTGCGACCGCCCGTTGCGTCATCGACGCCGACAGGCCGTCGACGAAGAACAGCACTCCACAGAAAAGCCCGACGCCGAGCGCGACGCCAACCGCCGTGGAGAGGGTCCGCCGCGGGTTGCGAACGAGATCGGCGAACACGTACCTAGCCAGCATGGGATCCCTCCCGGGCCTTGGGACGCGCGAGTTCGAGATGTCGATCCGCGTGATTGGCGATCTGACGGTCGTGGGTGACCAGCACGAAGGTCGCACCGATCTCCCGCTGGATCTCCACCAGAAGCTCGATCACCGCGCGCGCGTTCTCCTCGTCGAGCGCGCCGGTCGGTTCGTCGGCGAGGATCAACGACGGTCGATGCACAATCGCTCGGGCGACAGCCACGCGTTGACGCTGCCCGCCTGAGAGCTGATCCGGGAACCGATGGGCAAGTCCACCCAGTCCGAGCCGGTCCAGCAAGGGGGCCGTGTCCTCGACCTCGATCCCACGTGTGTCGCGTCGGCAGATCGCCAACTGGAGACTGACGTTCTCCTCCACCGTGAGATGCGGGAGGAGGTTGTCGGCTTGGTAGACCATCCCGAGTTCCTGGCGGCGGAACCGGACTCGGTCGCGTTCGCCAAACTCCGAAATCGTGCGACCACCAATCGAGACCGTCCCAAGAGTCGGAAGGGCCAGGCCCGCGAGCAGACCAAGCAGCGTGGACTTCCCACAGCCGCTGGGCCCCATGATGGCGAGACTGCTCCCACCGTCGACGTCGAGGGACACCCGATCGAGGGCGCGCACCGTGCCACTGGCCGCGGCGTGATCGACGACGAGATCGCACCCGACGATCTCGTTGGACTGCGTCATCGGACGACCAACTCGGAACCGACGAGCGCGAAGCGATGTTCGACCAGGTCGGCCAGCGCCACGTCGTGGCTGACGAACAGCACCGCGAAATCGGCTGTCAGCACGGCGTCGACGACGCGCGCGGCGGTATCGCCGTCGAGTTGCGCCACGACCTCGTCGGCCAGAAGCAGGGCCGGATCATTCGCCATCGAGACCGCGAGGGCCACCCGCTGAGCTTCGCCGCCCGAAAGATGCCGCGGCCGATGCTCAGCCCGATGAGCAACCTCGAAGCGTTCGAGCAACTCGAGCGCGCGAGCCCGTGCCTCGCGCGAAGTTCGGCGACATCCGAAGGAGAGGGCGAGCTCCACGTTCTCCCGAGCACTGAGGAACGGAATCAAGTTGTCGGCTTGAAGCGCGATGCCGATCCGATCGGCACGAAGCCGGGCTCGGTGTCGATCATCAAGCCCGGTCATTGCGACCCCGTCGATCTCGACGGTCCCGTCGGTCGGCCGGAGCAGACCCGCGATGAGCGACAGCAGCGTGGACTTCCCGCTGCCCGAAGGTCCGATCAGGCTGGCCTTCTCCCCGGCTCGGATCGTGAGGTCCACGCCGCGCAGCACCGGGGTGGGATTGTCCGGTGAGCCGAAGGATTTGGACACCTGCTGGAGCTGCACCACCGGTGGACTGATCACGTCGCCCTCCGAGATACGGGTGCCCGCCCGAAGACCTTCGGTGCGGTCGTTCGGGCGTGAGCTTCGAGATCGAGCAGCGTCTGACTCGCCTCCGCGAGGCCGGCCGGGGTGAGTTCGATGAAGTTGCGCAGGTCGAAGCGATCCTGGTGGAGGCTGGCGTCCAGCGGGACGTTGTCGATGACGCCCACCCCCGGCGCGTAGTACTTGTTCTCGTTATCCGGTGCGCCGACGTTGCCTTCCTGCACGACGCGCACCTTGCGAAAGCAACCAAAGGGAACGCATCGTTCGATGCCGACCTCAACCGGCAGGCCCACTGAGGCCGTCTCGTTGTTTGCGGCACCGATGAACCAGCGAGGGGTCGTGCGGGTGACGCGGGCAGGGTGGAGGATCCCAATCGCTTGGCGGGGCCCGGCGCCGAGCCAGGCGCTCTCGGCGTTCGTGAATGCGCCGCCTTGGTACTCCTCGGTATAGCCGCCGAGGATCCAGACGTTGCCGTCCTTGTCGAGGGCGAGGTAGTCCATCCCAACTTGCGAGACGTCGCGGGAGTCGGTGGACTCGTCGAGCATCGCAATGGTGGGAACACCGTCGATGATCCGGATGACGTCGGTCATCGTGGTGATGACCTCGTGGGGAACGACGCGAGACCCGACCTCGGTGGTCCCACCACGGACCCACTGCAACCCGGGCTTCAGCGGATGGAACGGGTTCGTGTCAAGCCTGGGATCGACAAAGTTCGCGGGATCGAACGCGATCTTCGTTCCCTCGAACGTGTCCTTCGCCGTGACCGGCGCGCTCCCTGCAGAGCACGACGCGACCACGACCACGACCGCAGCCGCAGCCGCAGCCGCAGCCGCAACGAGCTTGGACCTATTCGCGCGGGGCCCAAGTACGGAAGTCTTCGGACGCTTCGCCGGCTGACGCCCTCGGGTGGGGGTGATCTCGAACATGGTCGGGATCATGCAGGTTCGAACATGTCAACAACGTGTGACCAGCCGCAGGCAGCTCACACGGTCCTGACATGGCCACCTCCTCATGATCAGCGGATGCTCGTGGAGACCAGGTGGAAGACCGATCCCGCACCGACTATCTCGCGCGTCGCGCCAACCGCGCCCGGTCGCCCGACCGCCGTCTCACTCCGACGTGCAGTGGGGTGGACATCGGTGACGCTCGTCGCCGCCGCGCTGCTCCAGATCGTCGTCTACCGCAACGGTGGACACACCGCACTCGGCGACATGCCCGGGCGGTTCTTCGCGTGGAAGCTCACCCAGGGCGCGCTCCCCTACCTCGACCGTCCAATCGAGTATCCGGTCGTGATCGGGTACCTCGGGTACGTGACGTCCTCCATCGCCGGTACCGCGACCAGGTTCTTCGTCGCGAACGGGTTTCTCAACGTGGGGCTCGCGATCGCGACGACGCTCCTCCTACGGAGGCGTGGTGGCGACCGAATCTGGCGCTGGATCGCCGGTGCACCGCTCGTGCTGTATGCGTTCCACAACTGGGACCTCGTGGCGATGGTGCCCGCGGTCATCGGGTTGTTCGCGTACGCCCGGGGTCAGGACCGCCTCGCAGGTGCGTCCCTCGCGTTCGGCGCGTCGGCGAAGATCTTTCCGGGACTGATCCTCGGGCCCTTGATCGTGATGCGATGGTGTTCCGGCGATCGCCGCGGCGCAACCCGCCTCGCCGCATGGGCGGCCGCGGTGACCGTCGTACTCAACGCGCCGGTTGCCCTCGCCAGCCCGTCGGGTTGGTGGTATCCCGCCACGTTCCAAAGCCACCGGCATGCCACATGGGGGAGCGTGGGGTTCTGGCTCCTGGATGTCCCGGGCATCGATCAGCTGGCCAACCTCGACCCAGCCCGCGCTGCGAACGCGCTGGCGACGATCACACTTATCGCCGCATTGACCGCCGTCACCGTGCTCGCCGTGCGCCGCCGGTTGGATCCGATCGCGGTCGGAGCAGCGGTCACCGCGGTGTTCCTGTTGACGAACAAGGTGTACTCACCGAACTACGACCTCTGGATCGTGCCGTTCTTCGTGCTCCTCCCGTTCACCCGGCGCCACTGGTGGGCGTTCTGCGCGGCGGACCTCGGCATTTTCACCTTGGTATTCGGCCGGTTTCACGGACTCTGGGATGTTGGCATCGTGCGCGTTATGTTGCCCGCGTTCGTCGCGGTTCGGGCGGTCACGTTGGTCTGGCTCATCGTCGTCTCGATGCGACGCGCGGAGCACTCCGCGTCGCACCCGAGATCACGCTCGACCTCGGGTGCGACGCGTCGTTACGAGCAGCCGCTCGTGGCACCACAGCTGGGACAGGCGTGACACGAGCCGGCGCGCTGCATGATGTCGCCACAGACGTAACAAAGGACGTGCTCCCGCTGACGCGCCACGGGACCAGCCTGGGCCGGTGGCGCCGCCGGAGCCTGCGGTGCGCTCGCCTCCGGAGCCGGAGCTGACGGAGCCGGGGCCGATGGCGCTCGGTCCTCCGGCGGGAGGAACTCGAGCCCCGCCTCGGGCACCTGAGCATCGGCCGCTTCCTCAACGCCAGGGAGGGTCGGCTGCAGCCGTTCGCCCACGGTGAGGATGCCAAGGTCCTTGCGCTTCTGCGGGTCGAGGTATTCAACCGCGAGCCGACGGAAGATGTAATCGACCAGGCTCGTCGCGAATCGGATGTCCGGATCGTCGGTCATCCCCGCCGGCTCGAAGCGCATGTTCGTGTACATGTCGCAGAACGCTTCGAGCGGCACGCCGTACTGGAGTCCGTGACTCACCGAGATTGCGAACGCATCCATGATCCCGGAGAGCGTGGAGCCCTGCTTCGAGACATTCAGCCACAGCTCACCCGGTCGACCGTCTTCGAACTCGCCCACCGTCACGTATCCGTGGCAATCGGCAACGCGAAACGAGAACGTCTTCGACGACCGCACCCGCGGCAGCTTCTGGCGGACCGGCTCTTGCACGATCACATGCTCAACGACCCGCTCCACAATGCGCTCGGGAGTGGACTCGATGATGACACCACCCTCGAGCGCGAGCGGCTCATCCGTGCCCGCCTTCTTCTGCGTAGACAGCGGCTGACCGACCTTGCAGTTATCGCGGTAGATGGCCACGGCCTTGATGCCGAGTCGCCACGCTTCGAGGTGGACCTGTTCGATGTCCTCGATCGTTGCTTCTTCGGGAAGATTTACCGTCTTGGAGATCGCGCCGGAGATCCAAGGCTGGACGGCACCCATCATCGTGATGTGACCCATGTGATGGATCACGTTGTCGCCCATCGAACAGGCGAACACCGGTAGATGCTCGGGATTGAATCCGGGCGCGCCGATCATCGACTTGTGCTCGTCGATGTAGTTGACGATCGCTTCGACCTGACCCTCGGTGTATCCGAGGCGCCGCAACGCGCGCGGGATCGTCTGGTTGACGATGAACATCGTGCCGCCGCCCACCAGCTTCTTCGCCTTGGTCAGCGCGAGGTCCGGCTCGATACCGGTGGTGTCACAATCCATCATGAGCCCAATTGTCCCGGTTGGCGCTAGAACGGTGGCTTGGGAGTTTCGTACCCCGTACTGCTCTCCGAGCTCGACGGCTTCATCCCACGATTGCTGGGCCGCGGATAACAACTCCGGCGGAACCAGCTCCTCGTCGATCTTGGCCGTCTCGGTACGGTGCATGCGCAACACGTTGAGCATCGCGTCTTGGTTCTCTGCGTAGCCTGCGAACGGACCCATCCGACCCGCGGTACGGGCGCTCGTTGCGTACGCGTGGCCCGTCATCAGCGCGGTGAG
Organism: Acidimicrobiia bacterium; assembly: GCA_031430375.1. Classification (GTDB taxonomy): domain Bacteria; phylum Actinomycetota; class Acidimicrobiia; order IMCC26256; family JAENVU01; genus JAENVU01. Next base: position 17,019 of record JANPBJ010000002.1, on the reverse strand, counting down.
CGCGCCCGCCCAGGCGCGCCCGGCCGGCGAGTCATACGGAAGGCCTTCAGCCATGAGCAGCGCGCCCAAGTTGGCGTAGCCGAGCCCGAGCTGGCGGAACTTTCGGCTGTTGTCACCAATCGCGTCGGTCGGATAGTCGGCGTTGCCGACCAAGATTTCCTGCGCGGTGAACATCACCTCGACGGTGTGCTTGTAGGCCGCCACGTCGAAGGCTTCGTTCTCACCGATGTACTTCAGCAAGTTGATGCTCGCGAGGTTGCACGCCGAGTTGTCGAGATGCATATATTCTGAGCAAGGGTTACTGGCGTTGATGCGGCCGCTGTTGGGTGCCGTGTGCCACTTATTGATCGTGGTATCGAACTGCATCCCCGGGTCAGCGCATTCCCACGCGGCGGTGGAGACCTGACGCATCAGGTCACGAGCGGGCATCGTGGCGACCGGGTCACCCGTGGTGACCGACTTGAGATCCCAATCCTTGTCATCGATCACGGCCCGCATGAAGTCGTCGGTGACGCGGATCGAGTTGTTGGCGTTCTGGTACTGGATCGAATGGCTGTCCTTGCCGTCCAGGTCCATGTCGAACCCGGCGGCCGCGAGGGCATGCGCCTTGCGCTCCTCATGGGTCTTGCACCAGATGAATTCTTCGATGTCCGGATGATCCGCGTTGAGGATGACCATCTTCGCGGCGCGCCGAGTCTTGCCGCCGCTCTTGATCGTTCCCGCCGACGCATCGGCACCGCGCATGAAGCTGACCGGACCGCTCGCGGTGCCGCCACCCTTGAGACCTTCGACGCTCGAGCGAATGTTCGAGAGGTTGATGCCGGAGCCGGATCCGCCCTTGAAGATGGTTCCTTCTTCGCGATACCAGTTGAGGATCCCGTCCATGGTGTCTTCGACGGCGAGGATGAAGCAGGCGCTCGCCTGCTGGGGTACGCCCTTCACCCCGATGTTGAACCACACCGGCGAGTTGAACGCGGCCCGCTGGGTAACGAGGATGTACTGCAACTCGTGACGGAAGGCGTCGGCCTCCGCGTCGTCGGTGAAGTATCCGTCGCGCACACCCCAGTCGGTGATCGTCTCCGCGACCCGGTCAATGACCTGACGCAGCGACCACTCGCGCTCTTCGGTCCCGAGGGTCCCCCGGAAGTACTTCTGGGCGACGATGTTCGTGGAGTTGATCGACCACGACGTGGGGAACTCGACGTCGGGCTGGAAGAAGGCATCAGTGCCGTCCTTGTAATTCTGAATGCGAGCATCGCGGCGCTCCCACTCGACCCCGTCATAGGGATGCTCACCCTCGCGAGTGAAGTACCGACGAATACCAATCCCGACCTGTTCCGGCGCCATCGCCATTGTGCTGTTCCCCTTTTCCCGTTGCCTGGTGACGACACCGTCCGGTGCCGCTTCCGCCATGCGACGCCTTCCGACGCCACCTGTCTGCAGTTCCGCCCGCAGCTACTTGTGGTTTCCTCTCAATCTCACCGCAGACCACAACATATTGTGGTTGCAGTACCAGCTACCGCGAGATGAGGGAGTAATTACATCACTGGAGTTCTATGCCTGTCAACGTCAGATGACCCGCAAACCCACATTGCTTCGTGACCTGGGCAAACGCGAAAGCGCGGTGATCAACCGCGTTCCGGTTCGGGCAGTTTGGGCGCAGTGGTCTTCTGCAGCTCGACCACTTCGGCTTCAAAATCCGCGAGATCGTCGAAACCTTTGTAGACCGATGCGAACCGCAGGTACGAGACCGGATCGAGCGGCCGGAGTCGTTCGAGCACTGCGAGACCGAGTGCATCGCTAGTGATTTCCGGTCCCTGAGCATTCGCCCACTCGGCGAGTTCATCGGCCATTGCCTCCACCGCATCGCCAGCCACCGCTCGTCCCGCGACGGCTTGGCCGATCCCGCGCCCCAGCTTCGCTCGGTCAAACGGTTCGGTGACCCCGGAGCGTTTTCGCACCACCAACGCGATCGACTCGAGGCGCTCATGTGTGGTGTACCGCCGCCCGCAGGCGAGGCACTCGCGCCGACGACGAATCGAGTCGCCATCAGTGGCCGTCCGCGAATCCACCACCTTGTCGGAGTGCTCCGAGCAATAGGGACAGCGCATCGCCGCAACGTAGCCGCACCGACCCGTTTCAAGTCGGCCTCCGTCCGCTTCCGTGGTGGCGCGCCAGAGCGATCAGCGCTGCCAGCGCAGGACCTCACCCGGCATCAGTGGACCGTTTCCCCGGGCGTGCACCAATGCGTCGACCACCGCACGCGGATCCTGACCGGGCGCCAGCCGGTGGGCCGCGGTCCAAAGCGAGTCGCCACCCCGGGCCACATAGCGAATGACCGACGGAGCGCGCCCGGGAGCAGCGAGGGACTCGCTCCCGAGCGTCGCGCCCGCTCGCCCGGCGATGACCACCACCGCGACCATACCGATCAGCACACCGAGACGGCGGCGACGGAAGGTCGCGGGGGTGACCCGCCGGGCCGTTGGGATCCTCGGGGAAGAATCCGCAACGACTTGGAGCCGGAACTCTTGCGCCCCACGGTCCCTCGACTCAGGGACCCTGCACTCGTGGACCCCGCGCTGGTGGACCCGGCGCCCGTGAACCCCGCGCATCTGGACCCCGCGCTCAGGGCCCCGCGACTCAGGGAATCGACTCCGGGGATTGGCTGGTTGTTCGGCGATCATGACAGCGGCCATGTGACTGCTCCATCTGAAGCTGAATCGGAAAAACGTGACTCCCGCATCGAATCATGGGGGTGAGACACTCACCCTGAGGCCTGATTTCTCAGGCGTTCTCGCCATCTCGCCGGAAGCCCTCGCCGGAAGCCGGCCCGGGAGCTATCCGTTGGCGTGCCCGGGAACCAACCCGGGGTCGGAAGGCAAGAACATTCGTTCGGGTCACCACTAGAGCACGAACGCATGTTCCTTGTCAACCATATTCTCGAACGCCTGTTTGCTCCGAACGCTTGATCGTGCTACCCTCGGCCCCATGAGCCAAGCCGCACCCCTCACCGCCCGCCAGCAGCAGGTCCTCGAGTTCGTGGACTCCGAGGTCAGTCGCAAGGGATACCCGCCGAGCGTCCGCGAAATCGGCGAGGCCATCGGACTTTCCTCCAGTTCCACCGTCCATGCGCACCTGGCCGCCCTCCAAGACAAGGGCTACCTGCGGAGAGACCCCGCCAAGCCGCGTGCGATCGAGGTGTGCTTCGAGCCCGGCTCCCATGCGATCGTTGACCGGCGACCGGTCCGCCACGTCCCGCTCGTGGGCGATGTCGCCGCCGGGACCGGTGTGCTCGCCGCCGAGAACATCGAAGAGACCATGCCCCTCCCCGCCGACCTCACGGGCGACGGCACCCTCTTCATGCTGCGGGTGCGCGGCGATTCCATGATCGAAGCCGGCATTTTCGACCGGGACTACGTCGTGATCCGCGAACAAAAGACCGCGGAGAATGGCGACATCGTGGTTGCCGGTATCCCCGGCGAAGAGGCCACGGTCAAGACCTACCTAGCCAAACGCGGCAAGATCATCTTGCGCCCCGCGAACGCCGCACTCGAGGACATGATCTTCGAGCCTCGTGACGTCAGCGTCTACGGCAAGGTGGTCACGGTGTTGCGTCGGCTGTGAGCGTTCCGCCCCGCGTCTCGCTCGACGGGCGCCGCCTCCGCCAGTTTGCCTAGCCGGCGCAGAGTGCCGCCACATCGCCGAACAGCAGGCGCTTGTGCTCCGCGATCACGCCGCGATCCTTGTTCGTCATTCCTGTGGCGAGTTCCACCGAGACATTGAGCAGCCGCGCCTCATCACAGGTCTCGGTCACAATCCCAAGCGCCAGCGCATCTTCTGCGCCGTAACGCCGTCCCGTAATCATTGCGTCCTGCACGGCCTCGGCCGGAAGACGTGCCGAGACCGTCGCGGCCATCGCTGCGCTCAGCGGCAAACCAAGATCGACCTCGGGGAGACACCAGTACCCGCGATCACTGCGCATGACCCGCGCGTCGAAACAGCAGGTGAGCATCGCTCCGGCCGCGAACGCATGGCCATTGATGGCCGCAACGGTGTAGCCGGGGAACAGCAGCATTCGGCCAAAGAGCTGCTGCAACAAGTGAACGGTCGGCCCCAGTTCCTCCGGTGCCGACTGGAACCGGGCGAGGTCAAGTCCGTTCGAGAAGTACTTGCCCGTGCCAATCACCACGAGCGCGAGCGGTCCTTCGATCGCCTCGAGGTGATCAATGGCGGCGTGCCATTCCGCCATGGAGTCAGGATTCACCCGGTTCTCGCCGTCGTCCCAACGCAAGATCCGAACATCGCCGCGTTCTTCGATCTCGATACTCATCAGTTCTCGCCCTTCACCGCGGCTCTCGATCACCATGCATCGCTACACGACTCCAAGGAAGCGGGCGAGCACCGCGTAGCAACCGTCGATGGACTCACGAGTCACGTGCTCCCCTGCTGTGTGCGCGATCGTCGGATCTCCCGGACCGAAGTTGAGAGCCGGAATCCCATGCGCCGCGAACCGCGCGACGTCCGTCCACCCCAGCTTCGGCCGGACCCCGAGATCGAACGTTCCCACGAGTTCGGCAACCAGCGGATCCCACAACATCGGGGGCGCCGCGGCCGACACGTTCAGGACCGTGATCTCCTCGGCACCCACCAACAGGTCTCGGGTCTCCGCCTCGGCCTGCGTCGCGCTCACACTCGGGGCGAAGCGCCGATTCACGATGATGGAGCACTCGTCCGGCACCACATTGTTAGCCACGCCACCCTCGATTCGCACCGCTTGGAGCGACTGTCGATAGGCCAGACCATCGACGTCGATGGTTCCCGGGTCCGCCGCCGCAATCAGAGCCAACGCTTCGGATGCACGGTGAATTGCGTTCGCGCCCATCCACGGCCGCGCCGAATGGGCGCGTTCACCGCGGAACGTGGCACGAAGGTGCAGCGTCCCTTGACAGCCGGCCTCGACCCACGCCTCCGTCGGTTCCAAAAGGATGGCGAGATCGCCGGCCACGAGGTCCGGGCGGTGCGCGAACAGATCCCGCAGTCCGTTCCACTCCTCCGCGATTTCTTCGGCGACGTAAAACACCAAGGTGACATCAAAACGTTCGGTGCCGGGCCCGGCCGCCAATGCCTCGGCCACCGCCACCATGACCGCGATCCCGCCCTTCATATCGGTACTGCCAAGCCCGTGGAGGGTCTCTCCCTGGCGGCGCGGTGTCGCGTTCTCCTTCGGGGGCACGGTGTCGAGATGGCCGCCGAGCACCACTCGACGTTCGTGGCCGAGCTCAGTACGCGCCACCACGTTGTCGCCGACTCGCTCGATCACGAGCCCCGACGCTCGCTCGCGGAGCCGTGACTCGACGAAGTCGGCAATCGCTCGTTCGTCGCGACTCACCGACGGAATCGCACACAACTCCTCGGTCAGCGCGAGGAGGTCCATCACGACCCGACGATCCGGTCGCTCACGTGGTGGCGCCAGTCTCGCGGAGCGCGTCGTTGAGCGCGGCCTTGTCGTGGCGTTCGCCAACGGCCAGCCGCTTGATCACCAGCGCGCACGGGAGACCGAACTCCCCACCCGGAAATGCCCGTGGTCGGGTGGCACTCACCGCGACGCACCAATCGGGGACGGCGCCACGCGAGATCTCGTCGCCGGTCTCTGCGTCGATCACGGGAATCGAACCCGACAGAATCGTGCCCGCGCCGAGCACGGCACCGGTCCCCACGCTTGCACCACCCACCACCATGCAACGGGAACCGATGAACGCGTCGTCACCAACCATGATCGGCGTCGCCTCCGGCGGCTCGAGCACCCCACCGATCCCCACACCGCCGGCAAGGTGGACCCGCTCACCGATCTGCGCGCAGGAGCCGACCGTCGCCCACGTGTCCACCATCGAGTCTGCGCCCACCCGGGCGCCGATGTTCACATAGCTCGGCATCATGATCACGCCCGGGGCGAGGTACGAACCCCACCGCGCCGACGCGCCCGGCACCACCCGCACGCCCGCGGCTTCGTAATGGCGCTTCAGGGGAATCTTGTCCCGATACTCGAACGGACCGATCTCCATCGTCTCCATGTGGGTGAGGCGAAACAGCAGCAGGATCGCCCGCTTGAGCCACTGGTGGACGATCACCTCATCGCCGATCCGCTCCGCCACCCGTACCTCACCTCGGTCCAGGAGGTCGATCGCAGCCCGGACGCACGCGCCGGCCTCGGCCTCCGACATCAGCGCGCTCATGTCGTCCCGGTGCTCCCAGAGCGCGTCGATCTGTGCAGCAAGTTCAGTCATCGGCTCAGGCTACGCACCGGCACATCTCCCGCGACGACTCCGGTCACCCGACCGTTCCAGCGGTGGAGGCTCGGGATCGTCCGGACCGGATTGGCTCCTACCGATCGGTATCGGCCAGTCGGTCGAGCGAGAGTTGGAGCCGATCGAGTGGCTGGGTGAGCGCGAGTCGCACGTGATCCGCTCCCGATGCGCCGTAGAGACTCCCCGGAGCGACCAAGGTTCCCGCCTCGGCGAGGCGAGCTGCCAACTCCCACCCGTCGTCCACCTGACTCTCGGATCGCAACCAGAGGTAGAACGGCGCCGGGCCACCGTCGTGAACCAATCCGTGGGCTCGGAGCCCTCCCACCATGAGGTCGCGTCGGGCCTGGTACCGGGCTCGCTGGGTCACCACGTGGGTGTCATCGCCGAGTGCCGCGACCGCGGCCGCCTGGATCGGAGCGGGCGTCATCAGACCCGCGTGCTTACGGACCTCACCGAGGTAACGCACCAGCTCTGCGTCCCCGGCCACGAAGCCGGTCCGGAATCCCGCCATATTCGATCGCTTCGACAACGAGTGCAGCGCGAGGACACCATCGGTTCCGGCCCCGAGCGCAGTCGTTGGGTTGCCGCCGGAGAACTCGGCGTAGCACTCATCCGCGGCCACGATGATGCCGCGGGTGCGGGCCCACTCGACGGTCGCACTCACCTCGGCGGAGGTTGCAACTGCCGCGGTCGGATTCCCTGGCTCATTCGTCCAGAGCACCAGCGCGCGGGCCGCATCTGATTCACGCACACGCGAAAGGTCGAGGTGCCATCTGGCGTCGAGCGGCACCGGCACCGCGCGCAGTCCGGCAAGTTCGGCGCCCATCGCGTAGGTCGGGTACGAAATCGCGGGATAGAGCACGGTGTCGCGGGTCGGATTTCGCAGGTGCAAGACCCGCGGCAACGATGCGACGAGCTCTTTGGTCCCGATACACGCCATGACCTGTTCGGCGCTCACCGCAACACCAAACCGACGGTCGATCCACGCCGCCGCCGCATCGCGCAGATCGGGGGACCCGATGGTGGCGGGATACCCCGTCGCACCGGGCGCGGCCACACTCAGCGCCCCCAGCACGACCTCCGGCACCGGATCCACCGGGTTCCCGATTGAGCAATCCACGACTCCGCCCGCGACCCCATCGGCGAGACGCCGAAAGGCATCCAATCGGTCGTGGGGATACGGCGGCGGGACAAAGCCGACCTCGGACATGCGCGGAGACTACTTGTGCGGCGTGGCGACGCCGTCCACCGAGGTGACCAGTGCCTCGAACCGACTCGTCACCGCGTCGGGCAGCCGCGCCTGCACTCGGGTTCCAGACTCCTCGTGCACGACGACCAAAACGTCGCCTTCGCGGTGAAGCGCCGCGAGTACATCACCGCGGTCATACGGGATCGAAAGCTCCACCACCTGCGAGAGGGCGCGGAGTTGTCGGCCGATCTCCTCCAGCAAGGCTTCGATGCCATCGCCGGTGCGAGCCGAGACCGTGAACGCGTCGGGGTAGGCGTATGTCAGTTCGCCGAGCACGTCCGGATCCGCGGTGTCGGTCTTCGTGAAGACAATCAGCTCCGGGATATCGCCCGCGTCGATGTCCCTCAGCACGGCGCGGACCGCACCGATTCGCCCATCCGGGTCGAGGTCGCTCGCGTCGACGAGGTGGACCAGGAAGTTGGCGTCGGCCACCTCTTCCAGGGTCGATTGAAATGACTCCACCAGTTGATGCGGCAACCGCCGGACGAAACCAACCGTGTCTGACAGCAGCACCGTTTCACCGCCGGGGAGCCGCAGCCGGCGCGTCGTGGGATCGAGGGTCGAGAACAGGCGATCCTCCACCAGCGCACTCGACTGTGTGAGCCGATTCAACATCGTCGACTTGCCGGCGTTCGTGTAGCCAACCAACGCCACGGTGGTGATCTCACGACGACGACGCGCCTTACGTTGCGTGTCGCGCGTGTGGCCCAGGCCGATGAGATCACGTTCGAGTTTCGTGACCCGGCGCTGGATCCGCCGACGATCGACTTCGAGCTGCGTCTCACCCGGTCCGCGGGTCCCGATACCACCACCCTGTTGCGAGAGCGCCAAACCTCGGCCGCGCAGGCGCGGGAGTCGATAGCGAAGCTGAGCAAGCTCCACCTGCTTCATCCCCTCCTGACTGGCCGCATGCTGAGCGAAGATGTCGAGGATCAACGCGACCCGATCCACGACATCCACTTTCAGCAGCTGTTCGAGGTTGCGTTGCTGTGCGGGCGCGAGCTCGTCGTCGAAAATCACGACGTCGATGTCAAGGCTTTCGACCAGTTCGAGAATCTCCGCGGCTTTGCCCTTTCCCACGTAATACCGGGGGTCCGGGGTCTCCCTGCGCTGGAGCTCGACGCCTACGGGATCGGCACCGGCCGTGTCGGCGAGTCGGGTGAGTTCCTCCAGGCTCGCTTCCGCCTCGGCCGCGGTTCGCATGCCCGCTCCCGTGCCCACCAGGAGCGCTCGTTGTTGGGTGACCTCGAGGTCAACCTCGGTCGCGGTGAGTCGGCGGCGACTGCGGTCGAGGTGACGCTGATTCACAACGGCTCCCCATGAGGCGCGCCGAGATCAAGGTCGAGATCGAGGTCAGCATCAAACACATGGACGACGGGGCCGCCGAGGAGCACCGTCTCGCCGAGCCTCACGTGGAGCACTCCGCCCGGGACGTTCAAGACCACCCGGTCGCCCACCAGTCCCCGCCGATGCGCGACCGCAGCTGCCGCGCACGCACCGGTGCCACACGACTGGGTCTCACCAACGCCTCGCTCCCACACGCGCATCGTGACCGTGTCGGTTGCGGTGACGGCAATGAACTCGACGTTGACCCGGTTCGGGAACCGCGAATCGTGTTCGAGCTGGGGACCGTGGCGCGCCACGTCGAAGTTCGCCGGATCATCGACGAAGAGCACCCAGTGGGGGTTGCCGATCCCCGCACAATCTCCGCTGATCTCCAGCCCATCAATATCCGCGATCACGCCGAATGGACTTGGCGCCGCCAACGGGATCGCGTCTGGATCAAACGTGATCGGGCCCATATCACAGGTGGCCCGGCACACATCGCCGTGCTTGTCACACTCGAGTTCCATCGTTCTTCGGCCGCCGCCGGTATCCACGACGAGGCGGCTCCGCGTTCCCATCCCTTCGCGGCGCGCCAGCCACGCCAGGCACCGCGCGCCATTTCCACTCATCTCCGCAACACCGCCGTCGGCGTTGAACAGCGTCATCGTCGCGTCCGCGCCGTCAGCGCCGGGAGTGACGAGGAGCAAGCCGTCGGCGCCAATCCCGGTGAACCGATCACAGAGCGCGACCGCGTGATTCGCCGTGAGCGGCGCGGTCGTCACCAAGAAGTCATTGCCCGTGGCGTGAAGTTTCGCGAAATGAACCATCATGTGGGGCTCCACCATGCCATCACCGCGTCCGTCAGCGACGGGAATTTGTCGCTCTCTCCGTTGAGCGTGGTCGACTCCGCCACCTTGAACCACTCAATCCGATCGTTGCGGCGGTACCAGGCCCGCTGACGACGGGCGAAGCGGCGGCTCCGCTGGGCGGTGAGCGCGACAGCTTCGGCAAAGGCGGCGATCTCGCCATTGAGAAAGGCGACGACCTCCTTGTAGCCGATGGCCTGACGGGCCGTGCGCGACCACGGAGCCGCCGCGAGCCCGCGAACCTCGTCCAGCAACCCGCGCTGGACCATCTCATCGACTCGGGCCTCGATCCGCCGCGACGTCTCGGCGGTCTCGACCGCTAACCCCGCGATTCGAACCGACACCACCGGCTCATGCTCCCCGCCGATACCCGAGCCGAAGGAGGAAAACGGCCGACCGGTCAACTCCATCACCTCCAGAGCACGCACAATCCGGCGCCGATTTCCGGGCTCAATACGCGACGCAGCGAGCGGATCACGGATCGCGAGCGCGGCGTAGGCCTCGGCAAGCGCGTCCGGCGCGCCGAGCTGCGCATCGAGTCGGGCTCGCAACGCGAGATCTTCGCCGGGAAAACCCAAGTCGTCGATCACCGCTTGGAGATACAGGCCGGTGCCACCGACGAGCAGCGCCCGTCGCCCGCGCGCTTCGACGTCGGCAATGGCCGCACGCGCCTCGGCTTGGAATCGGGCGACCGAGAACTCCTCGCTCGGCGCCGCGACATCGATCATGTGATGGCGCACACCGTCCTGATCCGTCCGCGACGGTTTTGCAGTACCGATATCCATTCCCCGGTAGACCTGCATCGAATCCATCGACACGATCTCCACATCGCCGAACCGCTGGGCGGCCGCGAGCGCGAGTGCCGATTTGCCCGACGCGGTCGGTCCAACGAGCGCGAGGTGCGTAACCGCGGTTCAGCCCGCCGTCACGGGAATGCGAACCCGAGCCGGACGCGGGGCATCAAGCACAGAGCGCAGATCACCTCTGAGCCAATGCGGCGCGGCGCGGGTGATCTCAACTTCGACCAACGCACCCGGTGCAACATCGCCCGCGAAATGCACGAGCTTGCTCTGGCGAGTCCGTCCGCTCATCACCGTGGGGTCCTTCTTCGAGGGACCTTCCACCAACAGTTCCTCCACTCGTCCCACGCGCGCCTGATGCAGCTCCAACGCATGCCCTTCGACGAGGACGGTCAGTCGATCCATTCGCTCGCGAGCTACCGCCTCGGGGACAAAATGGACCTCCATGTCGGCCGCGGTCGTCCCTGGACGCGGCGAGAACACAAACGTGTACACCGAGTCGTAGTGAGCGGCCTCGGCCAGCTCCAGCGTTTGGGCGAAGTCGGCCTCGGTCTCGCCGGGAAATCCCACGATGATGTCGGTGGTCACCGCGAGGTCGTCGATGCCCGCGCGCGCCATCGCCAACTTCTCCAGGTAACGCTCGGCGGTGTAGCCCCGCCGCATGCGGGCGAGTGTGCGGTCGCTTCCCGACTGGACCGGCAGATGCAGGTGTTCACAGATGCTGGCGCACTCGGCCATCGCCTGCACCGTCTCCGCCCGCAAATCCTTCGGGTGCGGTGAGGTGTAGCGGACCCGACCAATGCCATCGACCTCGTCCACCGCGCGCAGAAGATCCGCGAACTGCGGGCTCCACTGACCGGAGCCGAGGTCCCGTCCGTAGGAGTTGACGTTCTGGCCGAGGAGCGTGATCTCCCGCACACCGTCACGCGCGAGTTCAGTGACCTCGGAAACGATGTCGCCCATCCGACGGCTCACCTCGGCACCACGCACCGACGGCACGATGCAGAAGGCGCAACTGTTGTCGCAGCCGATCTGAATCGTGATCCACGCCGCGTGATCGACCTCGCGCCGTGCGGGCAACGCTGAGGGATACGCCTCGTGTTCTTCGAGAATCTCAACCACCGAGTTCCCGGTGCGCGCCGCCTCGGCCAACAACGCCGGCGCGTGCGCGAGGTTGTGGGTGCCAAACACCACATCCACATGTCCGGCGCGTTCCACGATCAGATCGCGGTCCTTCTGGGCGAGACACCCGCCCACCGCGATCTGGAGATCCGGTCGGCGATCTTTCAACGACTTCAGATGGCCGAGGTGCCCATACAGTTTGTTGTCGGCATTTTCCCGGATACAACACGTGTTCAGCACCACAACGTCGGCCGCTTCGAGGTCGTCGGTCGGCTCGAGTCCGTCGGCCACGAGGAGACCCGCGATCCGTTCCGAGTCGTGTTCGTTCATCTGACACCCGAAGGTACGAACGTAGAAGCGGCGGGTCACAACCGCCCATAGTACGGCCCCCGTAGGATCCGAAGCCGATGCCGCACTCGCCCGTTGATCGCCCGAACCGCCGAGGCGGCTGAGTGCCCCTCGACATCAGCGCCTGGGAGCTTGGCGCCGCTATGGCCATCGTGCTGCTCGGAGGCATGGTCCAAGGTGCCATCGGCTTCGGACTGAACCTCATGGTGGTCCCGGTGCTGGCGTTACTCGCTCCCCGCTCTGTGCCCGGTTCGATGGTGCTGCTCAGCATGCCGATGACGCTCACCATGTTGATCCGTGAGCATCACGCGATCGACTGGCTCGGTGTCCGCTGGATCGCAGTCGGGCGGATTCCCGGCACGGTGATCGGCGTTGCCGTGGTGGCCGCGGTGCCCGACGCCGAGCTCGCACTCGTGGTCGGCATCGTGATCATTCTCGGCGTAGTACTGAGCGTGCTCCACCCTGGTATTGCCGTGACCCGACGTTCCGCCGGCGTCACCGGCGTGGTCGCCGGAGTCACAGGGACCGCCGCTGGCGTGGATGGCCCCGCACTCGCGCTGCTGTACCAGCACCAAGAGCCCCACACGCTGCGGGCCACGCTTGCAGTGTGCTTTCTCGTCGGCGCGTCGGTATCGGGTTGCGCTCTGGCCATCGGCGGCGAACTCTCGGTCGAGCAGCTCGAACTCACCGCGCTGTTGCTCCCGGCGATGTTGGTGGGACTCGCCCTGAGCGGCCAACTTTCCCGACGTCTGGGCCCGGCACAACTCAGACCCCTGGTCCTCGCCTTCTCGACGGCGGCGGGTCTGATCGCCGCCTACCGCGGGATGAGGTCACTCTGACGGCGTTGGGGCCCAGAGCACCGGCACGACCGAGCACCCACAACCGAGCGCCCACGACAGATGGGGACGAGCTCGTGGCGTCGTCCCCATCCGCGTTTCGCAAACCGCAAGTCGGCTATTCGGCGTCAGCGTCCTGGGGTTCAGCCAGTTCAGCCAGTTCATCCAGTTCAGCGAGATCGACTTCGGGTTCGGGGTTGTTGATCTCGTCGATTCCCGACTCCTTACGGACCTTGTCGCTGATCTCACACATCATGTCGATGTTCTCGGACAGGAAGTTCTTCGCATTCTCCCGGCCTTGACCGAGCTGCTCACCCTCATAGGTGAACCACGCGCCCGCCTTCTTCACGATGCCGAGGTCCACTCCAATGTCGAGCAGAGAACCTTCTCGACTGATGCCCTTGCCGTACATGATGTCGAACTCGGCCTGCTTGAACGGCGGCGCAACCTTGTTCTTCACCACCTTGACCCGGGCGCGGTTCCCTACGATCTCGGCGCCGTCTTTCAACGACTCGATACGACGGATGTCCAACCGGACCGACGAGTAGAACTTCAGTGCCCGTCCGCCCGGTGTGGTCTCCGGCGAGCCGAACATGACGCCGATCTTTTCCCGCAACTGGTTGATGAACACCGCGATCGTGCGGCTCTTGTTCAAGTTGCCGGTGATCTTGCGCAGCGCCTGGCTCATCAACCGAGCCTGGAGACCCATATGTGAGTCGCCCATCTCGCCTTCGATCTCCGCACGGGGCACGAGCGCCGCGACTGAGTCGATCACCAGGACATCGAGTGCGCCCGACCGGATGAGCATGTCGGCAATTTCCAGCGCCTGCTCCCCCGTGTCGGGCTGGGAGATCAGCAGGTCATCCACGTTCACGCCAATGGCCGCGGCGTAGACCGGGTCCATCGCGTGTTCCGCGTCGATGTAGGCACACACCCCACCGTTGCGCTGCGCCTCGGCCACCACGTGCATCGCCAGCGTGGACTTCCCTGAAGATTCCGGACCGAAGATCTCGACGATCCGACCGCGGGGCAGGCCACCGATTCCCAACGCGAGGTCGAGGGCCAATGCGCCCGTGGGGATGGCCTCGATCCCTACGTGTCCTCGCTCACCGAGGCGCATGATCGCACCCTTCCCGAATTGCTTTTCGATTTGCCCGAGCGCCATGTCGAGCGACTTGTCACGATCCACCGTGTTGACTCCTTCTCGTGCCGTCATCGGCTGCTTGCGATCTGTATTTGCCATGGGGGGAGATCCGTTCTCTTTGGTGTGAGGAAACCTAGAACGAGGGTGAGACACTCCAACTTTTCCCCGTATTTCGGGGCTCTTTGGCACTTGATGTCACTGTGTTCGCACAACATCACCATCCATCCCCGCCACGACCGCGGGCGGGAACCACCGAGAACAACATGAGTGGAGTTCGACCGACTTCGACACCATAGAACGAACATCCGTTCGAATCAAGCATCGATCGGCAGAAGCCCGGCGGTTGTCACATTGACGACGACGTGACATCCATCACGTGGTCGCGCCCCGAACACCCTGCATGCAACCGACCTCGCTTCATCTCGACCACGACGCTCTGCAACTCGCACGGGTGCAGCGGCCGCGTGTCCGTTCGATCATCGGCTTCGGCATGGCCACCATCTTGGCGATCGCGCTCGTCGCATGCGGATCCAGTTCCGCGCCCTCGACGAGCAACTCGGAGCCCCCGACGAAGCCGGCCGCAACCGTCGCCGCGAACGAGGTGCAGATCAAGCTCATCGCATACAAGCCCGCCAAGCTCACGGTCACCAAGACCACCACGGTCGCTTGGCAGCAGATGGACCCCGGCTTTCACACCGTGACGTCGGGGACCGTCGAGCAGGGCGCCGCGGGCGTGACTCCGAAGGCCGACGGAATGTTCGGTTCCGGCCAACTCGCTAAGGGCAAAGCCTTCTCCCACCAGTTCGACGCTCCGGGAACGTTCACGTACTTCTGTGAAATCCATCCCGCCACGATGCGCGGCGAAGTCACCGTCAACTAGCTCCACGCTCCTTACCGTCCCCAACAGGAAGACTCACCATGAACCGCAAGACCTTGATCCGATCCGTCGCACCGGTCATCGCTCTCACCATCGCGGCCGCCGCGTGTGGGAGCAGCAACACCAAGACCTCCGACACCAAGAAGCCGTCCACGGCCACGTCGCCCGCCCCATCCGAGGCGACCGTCGCATCGCAGACCGGCGCGGCCACCCTGCGGGCCGGGCTCACCGGCCTCCTGACCGAGCACGTCGAGCTGGCCGCATTTGCCACCGACGCCGCGTTGCGCGGTGACACGGCCGGGTTCGATCAGTATGCCTCGGCCTTGAACGGACCGACCGAGAGCAACACGGCTGACATCACCGCCGCTATCGCGTCTGCGTACGGTGCCGATGTGGGCGCCGCGTTCGACGGTCTCTGGCGCAGCGAGAAGCACATCCCCGCGTTCGTTGCTTACACCAAGGCCGTCGCCGCTGGTGACGATGCCGCCAAGCAAGCCGCGCTCGCGGATCTCACCGCATACGCAACCACCTTCGGCGAGACCTTGAACTCGGTGAACTCCAACCTTCCTGCCGACGCGGTGACCGAGGGAATTGTCATGCACGCCACGAGCCTGACCGCGGTCATCGACGCCCAGAAGGCGGGCGATCAAGGCGCCGTGTCTGCGGCGTTGCACGAGGCCACCGGCCACATGGTCGGCTTCGCCAAGACCCTTGCGGTCGCCACCGTGACCAAGTTCCCGACCAAGTTCGACGGCGACGCCGCGTCGCCCGCGGCTGAGCTTCGGGCCGGACTCACGGCACTCCTCGGCGAGCACGTCTGGCTCGCCGCCCGCGCGACCGGCGCGGCCCTCGGCGGTCGTCAGGCCCAGTTCGATGCCGCAGCCGCGGCACTGAACGGCCCGACAGATAGCAACACCTCCCGACTCGTCGAAGCCATCGGCAGCGTCTACGGCAGCGATGTGCAGACTGCATTCGACGGTCTGTGGCGGAGCGAGAATCACATCCCCCAGTTCGTCGCCTACACCCAAGCGGTCGCCAAAGGTGACACTGCGGCGGCCACCGCCGCGATCGACAAGCTGGCGGCCTACGCCACGACCTTCGGCGACACGCTGTACACGGTGAACGCGAACCTGCCCGCTAACGCAGTGACGAAGGACATCGTCATGCACGCCACGACCCTCAAGGCGGTCATCGACGCTCAGAAAGCGGGGGACGCGACCGCGGCCACCCTGCTGCGTGCCGCGGTGGCACACATGTACGCCACCGCATCGGTGTTGGCCGACGCGACGGTGACGAAGTTCCCCAAGAAGTTCTGACCGCGTTGCTGCTCCGATGGTGCCCCACTCGTCCCAGGGTGGGGCACCATCGCGCCGTCACACCCATCGCGCCGTCAACCCGTTGGCGGGTGGCGTGTGCGCCGTGCAGACTTGGTTGATGACGATCGAACGTTGCCAACCCGCATTCCAACTTGGCGAGCGCGAGATGCTCGAGGCGTGGCTCGACTATCACCGCGCCACGCTCGCGCTGAAGTGCGCGGGCCTACGCGACGATCAGCTCCGCCAGCGTGCGGTCCCGCCATCGACGATGTCCCTGCTCGGGCTGGTCCGCCACATGGCCGACGTGGAGGCGCACTGGTTTCGACGCGTGCTCGCGGGCCACGACGATTGCCGCGTCTACTGGAGCGACGCCAACCCCGATGGCGACTTCGACGATGTTGCGACTGCGGACGTGGAGGCCGACTTCAAGTGCTGGCGCGGCGAGTGCGACAACGCTCGCACGGTCAGTGCCCCGCTCGCGCTCGATGACTGCGGGACGGGGAAGCACGGCGACGCGATCTCGCTTCGGTGGGTCTACGTGCACATGATCGAGGAATACGCCCGCCACAACGGCCATGCCGACCTGTTGCGTCAGTGCATCGACGGATCCGTCGGCGACTGACAACACGTTGCGTCGGGCGACGGCTCCGTCTCGGACGGCCGCCTCGCTGAACTGTGCATGGTTTTGTCCGCTATACGGCAGTTTTTGGTGTGGTCTCACCCTTCTGCCAGTATGCGAATAGATGTTCGAGACGGCGGGTTCCGACGAGTTTGATGGTGATACGGCGTTCGGGGATCTCCGCGCGGGTGTGGAGGGGTTGCGGTCAGAG
>JANPBJ010000001.1:0-1911 GCA_031430375.1 Acidimicrobiia bacterium | reverse complement strand
CTCTGACCGCAACCCCTCCACACCCGCGCGGAGATCCCCGAACGCCGTATCACCATCAAACTCGTCGGAACCCGCCGTCTCGAACATCTATTCGCATACTGGCAGAAGGGTGAGACCACACCAAAAACTGCCGTATAGCGGGGTATTCCGTTCAAGTTACGCAGAAGCTGCGGTGGCGATCAGCCCTCGACTTTGGCCTTCAGCGGCACCAGAGCCTGCTGGTAGATGCCGCTCATCATCGGCGCCATCTCGTCGGGCGTGGCACTGACATCCCAGGTCACGCGTGAGCCTTCGCCGTCGAGGTGGACGGTGATCGTGGCCTCGTGTGACTCCACCGGCGCGCCCTCAACAATGGAGTAGGTGAGCGCACGGGCGTCTTCGTCGCAACGGACCAACCGCTCACGGATGCTCATGCCCATCATCGCGAGGACTCGGTCGTCGCCCTCGGACACGAGCGAGTCGATGCCCGGCATCCAACCCTGCAGGCCGTGGAAGTCGCGCACGACGGCCCAGGTGGCGTCGGGGCTGGCATTGATGGTGATCTCGGCGGATGCTTCGGCCATGAGTGGCTCCTCTCGGGGAATCGAAGCCGTGACCCTAGGCCGGGAATCGTCCCCGGAACCGAGAACCCCCGCCGGTAACCTCACATGAGATGAGTGCAGCGGAGGATTCACGCGGTCTGTGCCGATCGTTGAGCGGAGCGTGGCCTGTCCGGCCCGCTCCGCAGTAGCATGAGGACGAAAGATGAGGACTCACCAGTGAGCCAGTCCATCACGATCACGCTGCCGGACGGTTCCGAGCGCGAATACGAAGCGGGTGTGACCGGCGCCGAGGTGGCGGCCAGTATCGGCCGGGGCCTCGCGAAGGCTGCCCTGGCAGTCACGATCAACGGTGAACAGGCGGATCTCAGCCGACCGATCGATGCCGACGTCGCAGTTGCCATCATCACGGGCACGACCGACGACGGCCGTGAGATTCTGCGCCACTCCACTTCGCACCTGATGGCTCAGGCGGTGTTCGACCTGTTCCCAGGGGCCAAATACGCCATCGGGCCGTCGATCGCCGATGGCTTCTACTACGACTTCGAGCTCCCCGACGGAGTGCACTTCGTCGAGGCTGATCTGGAACGTATCGATGCCCGGATGCGCGTGCTCATCAAAGAGAATCAGGCGTTCGTGCGCGAAGAACACGCGGCCGCGCCGGGCGAGGCTCTCTTCGCCGATCAGCCGTTCAAGATCGAGATCATCCGCAATGTCACGAGTGGCGCCGCGGATGACGACGATGCGGGCGAGGTGAGCGGCGATGGCATCGTGGGCGTCTACAAGAACGTGCGGGCCGACGGTACGACGGCGTACGTGGATTTGTGCCGTGGTCCGCACGTTCCGTCTACCGGGAAACTCGGCGCGTTCAAGCTCACCCGCGTGGCCGGCGCGTATTGGCGGGGCGACGAGAAGCGACCCCAGCTGCAGAGGATTTACGGCACCGCTTGGGAGAACAAGGACGCGCTCGCCGAGCATCTCCACCGGTTGGAGGAAGCCGAGCGGCGCGATCATCGCAAGCTTGGAGTGGAACTCGACCTCTTCTCGTTCCCGGATGAAGTCGGTTCGGGTCTTGCTGTGTTTCATCCCAAGGGTGGCACCGTCCGGCGCATCATGGAGGACTACTCGCGCGAGCGCCACGTGGATGGCGGCTACGAGTTCGTCTACTCCCCGCACATCTCGAAGTCGCACCTTTTCGAGACGAGCGGGCACCTTCAGTGGTTTGCCGACGGCATGTATCCGCCGATGGAGCTCGACGCCGGCACCGACTACTACCTGAAGCCGATGAACTGCCCGTTCCATATCTTGATCTACCGGAACCGCACGCGTTCCTACCGCGAGCTGCCGTTGCGGTTGTTCGAGTTTGGGACGG